>CBCSKA010000093.1:0-1931 GCA_965140885.1 Legionellaceae bacterium
ATACTTGTCGACAATTTTTGTCCCTTTTGGGGACTTGGATGTCCCAAAAGGGGTCTCAAAAATGGCGACACTATCGCCATTAATGCCGCAACTTTCGGATTTGACCTTTAGTTTATGTTTACATAATGAGGCAGAATTGTTATTACATTGAGAAATAACCATCAATAAGGAAAGGGGTTGCATGAATCATTTTTTTGATAGTGCTGCTAGTTTAATGCGCAGCCATTTTATTGAAGAAATTCAACGTGAATTACCTGTATTATCAGAAGATACAGCTCATGTTTTAACTATTCATTTAAATAATTTTCATCCTTTTATTAATGATTTATATCAGTTACTTTCCACAGAAGAACGCCAAAGGGCTAATGAATACTTTTTTTTAAAAGATAAAAATCGTTATATTATTGCGCGCGGCATGCTAAAAATAATGTTGAGTGCTTACTTAAATATTGCCCCTGACTATGTACAATTCGTCTATTCTCAATATGGAAAACCTTATTTACCTCATTTTCCATTCCTTCAATTTAATATATCCCATTCAGAAGATATGGTTATATTTGCTTTTAACTATAAAAGATTAATCGGAATAGATATTGAATACACACAAAAAAAGATTGACATTATGAGTATCTCCCAACAATTTTTTAGTAAACGCGAATATCATTCATTAAAAAGTATAAATTCAGAGGACCAAAAGCAAGCATTTTTTAATGCCTGGGTAGCCAAAGAAGCTTTTATAAAAGCATTAGGTCTTGGATTGTCATTTGATTTAGCTGATATAGAAGTGGACTGTTTTTCCCAAGATTTATTTAACATTATGGCGATTCATCATTCAACCGAAATAGTAGAAGATTGGTGTTTATATCCTATTAACTCATGTCCCGATTATGTTGCTGCTATGGCGATAAAAGGTGCATTACAAAAGTTGTTTATTAAAAATATCGTACCGTTTACCTAATGTAATGGTCAAGTAAAATAGGACACTTTTACTGGTTGCTAGTTTAACCTATAAAAGTGTCCTAACTAATTAAACCATTACCGTGTTGCCTTGGTTCTTATAGTTCAAATTCAATTTTTATTCCTGAATTATTTATTAGACCTCTTGCATAACCTAATTAAATGATTAAACTTCTTTACATTTTGGAAGGATATTGATGAAGTTTGACCAAATAGATGTCAAATGAAGTTGAATTTTGACCCCCTAGTGAGGTTGAAAATTGACCCCTTTCAAACCAAAAAAAACAGTTAAAATTAACTGTTAAAAAAACCAAAAAAAGTCAAATAGTCGCTGTTTTGCTTCCCTCCTTTAATCGCCAACTTTGTTGTCCGGTATCAATGATTTTACAATGATGGGTAAGTCTATCAATAACGCCTTTAGTGGCTTTAGCTGAGCCGAAAATCTCACCCCATTCTTGAAAATTGAGATGACTTGTGAGGATTAAGGAAGTACGTTCATATAAATTACTCAACAATTCAAAGAGTAATACGCCGGCTTTAGGTTCGATAGGAACATAGCCGACCTCATCAATAACCACGAGGTGAAAACGCTGAATATGGGGCATAAAATTTAATTCATAACGCCTTTCTTGAGCTTTAAGTAAGGCACGAGCAAGTCCATTAAACTTATAAAATCGAACCCGATATTCTTGTTGAATGGCGTTATAAGCCAAAGCTAAATCAAGGTGTATTTTTCCTGTACCGGTACACCTCCCAATAAAATCACATTGGAATGGGATTTAATGTACTCACCCGTTTTAAGTTGCTCCACTAAAGATTTTTTAATCGCTGTATCTTCTACAATAAAATCGGCCCATTGTTTCACTTGTGGAAGCTTTGCTGAAAGTAATCGATAAGTATAGTGTTTTGATTTCTAAATGATTGATTGAAAGCAATGGTCAATAGCTCCAGCAAGAGTAGTAAATTGGGATATT
>CBCSKA010000094.1:0-1922 GCA_965140885.1 Legionellaceae bacterium
TATCTGTTGAATGACTCATAATAAATTTTATGAGTATATCACAATATGTAAGTCATTTTAAAATCAAATTACTATAATTATTAAAGAAAGAATATTGCCTGAATAATCCTATCGGAAGAAAAATGCCACTTATTCCTTTTCTTTTTAAAGCGCGTTTTATCTATTGAGTCATAAATACGGTTACTTACTAATGATGAGATAATCAGCAAATACGCTTTTTATGATAAAGAACTTATTCATTGTGAGAATAATTTTTTCATAAAATAAAATAACAGAAAAAGTAATTAAGAAAAATTAAATTTCCCCGGTAGCCCCGGTAACGATATTCCGGCTTAGCATGAGTATACGTACAAAGATATAAAACTTATCCACATTTGATGTCATTATGAATTGGATTCAACGATAAAAAATGTTTCACAGAATATTTTTCTAACTAGGAATAAAATTGCTTTTACATTTTATAGCTAATTTTTATTCAAAAGGCAGATAAAACCATTCCTTTACGTTATTAAAGACACTTGGTTAACAAATTGATTACACCAAGTGTCTTTAATAACTATTAACTATTAACTATTTATTTTTAGAAAGTTTTTGGGGATTTAATAAGAGGTTTTTGGATTCAATATTCAAGATTTCACTAAGACTAGTTGATTTAGTAGAATTTTCAGAATTGAAAAAAATTGATGATTGGGTATTAATGGATGAAACACTGAGTTCAAGGCTTTTTTTTTCATCAATTTTTTTTAAAAAATCACTCGGTGCCATGGCTTTCTGAAATTCATTTCGAATTCTTTGCTCATCATTTTTTTTCATCTCTTTTTCAAAATCACTTTCTACTTTTACATCAAAAAAAGAAGCCTTTAACAAGCGCAATAGTTTTTCTTTAATTTGGATAATGCCAGCACTCGTTAAATTTTTGGGATCAACTAAGACTACAGAATCTCCAGAAAATGGTAAATTAGCGATTAAATCAGAAGGTTTTCCTTCATCAATTAATAAAATTTTCCATGATTCTACTTTTTTTTCTAAAAAAATATTTCTGATTTCTACTTGTTGCTTTTCAAAATTTTCAATTAATATTTCAAATTGATTAGGAAACTTAAGTCACTCCTTGTCTATTTACGCTAAGCGGTAATGAATAAAAGGTAACAGTGATTTTCTTTACTGAACTAATAAATATTCATTGCTATTAATATTTATTATTTAGTATAGACAATATTTATGAATAAAACCATATCGAAAAAAATAATCCATTATTCTTTAAAAAACCCTCGTAATTTTTTTTCTTAGCTATACTTTATTTAAAGTTTTCGTCTTTAATTTAAATAAATAGGTGAATAAATAGGCAATATAATTGAGCCAATTATTACCGCAAAGATTAATTTTTACTTGAAAAATTGTGAGAAAAATATGCATACATTAATTTCTATGATAAACAAACTTAACGAATCTATTGCTCAAATTGAAAATGATAAAACAACATTAACGGATATTAATACAATATTAAGGGATATTAATAATGTATTGAATATTGGAAAAGATCAAAAAACAAATGAAATCGTCATAGATAAAGAAACATCAAAAACTATCTTTAAGAACTTACAAAGGATTAGCTTATCAATTAGACATTTATCGGTTCGGCGCGGTTCATTAATGACTCGTACCAGTAAAAAAGTACCTTGGAAAGTATTAATGAATATGGATGATGCTATTAGCAAATTAGGAAATGAATCAGATACACTAAACGATTTTTTAAAAGATTTTATTAAAACGAATGAAATTGGAAATTTAATAAAGGAATTTGGAAATTTCCAAAAAGATCGATAGTGTCGCCATTTTTGAGATCCCTTTTGGGACATCCAAGTCCCCAAAAGGGACAAAAATTGTCGACAAGTATGCCTGCGGCAGCCCTGGCCGTCCTG
>CBCSKA010000095.1:0-1906 GCA_965140885.1 Legionellaceae bacterium
GCAAAACATCCGGTACTACGGTCTACCAGGGACTATCGGCCTCGCTCCTTCGTCGCTTCCTTGGCCGACAGCGATAGAAATTCATGATACTGGAATAGGCATTTCTAGCGAATCATTGGAAATAATTTTTGATAAATATACAAAATTAAAACCTTCTCATGAACAAACAATCTACAGCGGAAGTGGAGTTGGCTTATATTTGGCGCGCACATTAGCTCGTCAATTAGGGGGTGACATAACAGTAATGAGTGCGCCAGGGAAAGGTTCTTGTTTTACACTTATTATTAAATAAGTATAAAAGCGCTTATTTATATCAATTTAATTGCACCTAATAACCTATTTAAGCTTATCCATTTTTATTTTTAGATACGTTTTTAAAAATATGTTATTCTCATGATCATAGATAAATAGCCTATTGATTTTTTATCATTTTTTGATAATTATACTTACATTCCAATAATATAAATCTTGTTTTCTATTAATTGAATATGCTATTTATTTTTTTAGCTTATCCTAGAATTACTCTTAATAAATAACAAGATATTCCTCTCTATAAAAATAAACTATTTGTTTATTAAACAAAAAATTACTAATTATCTAATTAAAATAAATTTTGGAGATAAAAATATGCCTAATATGGTTAATTTTGATATAGAAAATATAAAAGAAAATACCAAAATAATTATCCCAGTAAGTATGGGACAAAAATTAGAAACAGGAGAACATTTAAAAGCGTTATTAGAAAAATTACAAAATTATAATGCTGATGTCACTCTGCTTATTTGTGATGGTTTAAATAAATTCAATGTTGGTGAAGAAAACGCCGAGCAACAAGGAAATGATTATTTAAAAGAAAATGCAGAAACGTTAAAAAATTTTAAAATTATTCGGTGGAATGATTTTATCGAATCAAAAAAAGATCTATTTGAAAATAAATTAAAAGAAATAAATGAAAAAAGTAATGAAACTTCTTTTTTCTATAAAAAGATGGAAAAAACATGGGAAAAATGCTTAAGTAGCCAAAAAAAAGAAAATTCTATCAGTTACCAACGCAATGAATATGCAGCTATATTGTGCATGGAAGATTTTGATATGTTGATTTATCCGCAAAAAGTTACTACCGCAATGAGTTTTTTATTTAATACTTTTAAAATACACAAACCAACTTACAATGCAGCAAAAATAAAAATTGACATACAAAAAAATGCTGTTTCACAAATAACACCCAACACAGAATTAACCCTTTTTCATAATAATAAAAAACCTAAACATATGCATATCGCATTAAGAAGCAATTTAGAACAAATACAGAAATTATTTCAAAGTTCTGAAATTTCTTTACAATCAAAACAACAATTTATTGATGAGTTTGGAAACTTTGTTAACTTGTTCAATAACATAAATACAAACATCAGCACGCAAGAAAAAGAAGAAAATGATAATGAACAGGTTTCGCCACGATCACCAAGACTTAAAGTTAAATAATCAATTCACGAAAGGAAACCCCAAAAAAGCTTTTATTAATTTCCTGGAGATTGAGTATCAATAGATATGCTAACTAACTTAAATTAGTTTACTCTTCTCGGATAAAGTTAGTTAGTCAAATCAATTTCAATAACCGTTGTTTTAAATGCGATTGTTCCTGTTTATCGCTGATGCCCTACAATCCCAAATTGCTTTTGATGGATATTTCAATTTTCATCAAAACATAAGAAAAGAAAGAAAAAGACAAGCAATGAATAAAAAAGGGGAATAATGTCGCCATTTTTCTGATGTGCAAGGTTTGTAAGTATCCCATAAAATAGTAGCAACTCGCTGTAGCAACTCGCTGTAGCAACTGTCTTGAAATATAATTAATTTTTGCTGTTAGTTTACCGTCAACTATTTGCCTCAAAAATAGTTGTTA
>CBCSKA010000096.1:0-1904 GCA_965140885.1 Legionellaceae bacterium
GCATTTAATTACTTCCAGACTGCAAAACTACAGATCTTATCAGATTTAGCATCTATTCGTTAGTGGGCGATGCTATAACACAAAACAAAAAGCAAGCGCTTCAAGAAATACAAGCAGTTGAGGAAATTGAAATTATAAAGACTAATGATAAAAAAGATGACCACATAAAAAACCGCAATAATTCAGATAAGAAATCTGTTATTGTAAAAACATTCGGTTTAGTGTTACTTGGTTTAGGTGCTGCAGTAGTTATAGCGGGCATTGCTACGTTGTTTACTGCTGCCAGCATCATTAGTATTCCCTTATCTGCTTCGCTTATTGGTTTTGGCAGCGTGCTATTGACCTCAGGTTTCATAATGTCGGAGGTTACTAAACAACCAGTGATGTCAATAAAGTCAAACACAAAAAGTACAGCTAGTTCTAATAATACATCGGTTCCTACTTTAATAAAAACATCACAAGGAAATAAAGCGCTATTGACTAAAGATTCAAATAATAACCAAAATTTTTTCTCTCAAACAAATAATGGGCAAGGTAACTTATTGATTGATTTTACTGACAGTAATTCAGTTGAGAGGTCAGCGCCTAAAAACGGCTGAAGCGATTGTTTAATTTGTTCGTTCACAAGCCTGAAATTTTGTATAGCTCAATCAAGCTTTATATGGAATTTGGTATATTTTTATTTTTAGCGATTTGAAGATACCGATAAAAAGTGGCACGAGAAATTTTAAGGGTAGAGCAAATGGCGTTAATGGGCATACTGTGATTTTTGTGCGTGTTTTGCGCCATGAGTATTTTGGGATCGTTAGCTTCTATGGGTTTTCGACCGCAAAGCCTTCCGCGTGTGCGCTCTTGAATTAAGCAGCGCTCAAATTGAGCCCGTGATGAAAAGCTATTAAAAATTAATTCACCGGATGCAGTTGTTGTATCAATCGCTCCATCACAAAGCGAACGAAAACCAATTGCTTGCTTACCTAAATCTTCAATGAGTTTCACAAGATGTAGCATCGAGCGACCTAATCTATCTAACCGCCACACTAATAAAGTATCGCCTTATTGCTGATCGTATAGAAACAGAAGAAAACGATTTGGATTGAGATTTAATTTGATTGCTGGAATTTATAGTTTTGAGCTTTAAATTTGGTTATGCAAGAGGTCTAATTAAAAAAAATAAACTACGCTAAGGTTGACAAAAAATTTCACACTGAAAGTAAATTTTTAACCTTCTAACCTACTTGCTATTTATTTGTTAATTTGTGTTTATAAATTATTTTAGCTTTATGTCATGTAACAAAATTACTGTTAGTGATGAACGTATTCAATATTGAGCTATCTATTACAAATACCGTTAAACAGCAAAGCCAGCATTAAGGCTTGAAAGAGTATGTGAGAGTTACCTCTCTCAAGTTATTATTAACGTTAAAGTAATTAGTTATTAATTGCATAAAAAATTTGAATATAAATACTTGCCAATATAAACCAACAAGCAAAAAATTTTCATCGACACTTATTGCGTATAAATTTTCTTATATTTATCTTTTTTTCAAAACAATCCTAACAAGTATATTTTGACTTAAGTTAACTGTTTTTAGACAATAACCTATAACTATTTCCAAACAAAAATTTAAATATATACTGATTCAAAACCGCTAACCTTTATGCACAAAAACTGTGTAACCCATTGATAAAGTTTTATTGAATGTTATCGTTTTTTTTATATTCATTTGACTCTATTTATATCTTGCTGAATATCAGATGGCCCCTCATTTATTTGCGAAACATCTACAGTAAGGGGCTTTCAACGCTATTTGCGGATATAGTGCTCTTTTATATTAGAGTTCTTTCGAAACTCACAAATAGAGCTCAAAATTGTAGATGCTGGCAATCAAATTAAATCGTAGTCC
>CBCSKA010000097.1:0-1892 GCA_965140885.1 Legionellaceae bacterium
CAGCAAATAATACTTCAGTATCAACCACTGCCGGTTTGCCTATTATAACGACGCCACTCGTAAATAATGCTTTAGCAAAAGAATTCACACCTAGTGATCGTATTATTCATGTGAAAACGGATGTTTTAAATGTCAGTATTGATCGTCAAGGGGGTAATATACTCAAAGTAAGTTTACCTGCATATCCAAAAACCTTGCATTCAAAAGAATCTTTTATTTTATTAAATGATAAACCTGACAATCTTTATGTCGCGCAAAGTGGACTTATAAGTAACAGTGGACCTGATAGTTTACATCAACAAGCTGTATATACCAGTGCTGCAATGGATTATCAACTTGCACAAAATCAAAATGAATTAACTGTTAATTTACAATGGAAAAATGCGAATGGCGTAACCATTCATAAAAATTTCACCTTTAAAAAAGGTCAATATGATATAGGTGTATCTTACACTATTGAAAATAATGGATTGCAAGCGTGGACAGGTTATTTATATTCACAACTGGTTAGAAAAAATGTACCTCAAGAAAATAAAGGTATGTTTCAAGTTAATCCCTACATCGGTAGTATTATATCAAGTCCTGAAAAGCGTTATGAAAAAATTGATTTTGATAAAATGATTAAGCAAGATTTTAATCAAGATATTAAGAATGGTTGGGCTGCGATATTACAGCATTACTTCTTAAGTGTTTGGATACCGGATAATCAGCAAACTTTTAATTATACAACAAAAGCTTTACCACAGGATTTATTCTTAGTGAGATTAGTTGGAACTTTATTTAGTGTTGAACCTAGCAAAACAAAGCAAATAAAAACAACTTTTTACGCAGGTCCTGCTATTGCTGATAGCCTTAAAAATCTTGCGCCTGGATTAGATTTAACTGTTGATTATGGTATTTTATGGCCCATAGGTATTGTTATATTTTGGTTCATGAAAAATATTCATAATTTATTTGGAAATTGGGGTGTTTCGATTATTCTTGTGACTTTATTGATTAAGCTTGCATTTTATAAATTATCTGCAGCAAGTTATAAATCAATGGCATCTATGCGAAAGTTACAGCCTAAATTAGCAGCGTTGAAGGAACGCTATGGGGAAGATAGACAAAAACTAAGCCAAGCAACCATGGAACTTTATCGTAAAGAAAAAGTGAATCCATTAGGCGGTTGTTTACCTGTGTTGATTCAAATACCCGTTTTTATTGCTTTATATTGGGTATTGATTGAAAGTGTTCAATTACGTCAAGCACCTTTTATGCTTTGGATTAATGATTTATCAGCGCCTGATCCTTTTTATGTTTTACCAATAATTATGGGTATTACTATTTTCTTACAGCAGAAAATGAATCCAACACCGATGGATCCTATTCAAGCAAAAGTAATGATGGTTTTACCTATTTTCTTTACCGTACTTTTTTTGAATTTTCCATCAGGTTTAGTTCTCTATTGGGTGGTTAATAATGTATTGTCTATCATTCAACAATGGTATATTACCCATTCACTTGAAAAGAAAGATGCATTACCGAGGTTAAGCCATAAAAAATCTAATTGATCATGATACTATTGCAGCATTAGCAACGCCACCCGGTCGAGGTGGCGTTGGTATTATTCGTGTTTCAGGGCCTAAAGTTAAATTAATTACCCAATCTATTTTAGGTTCTCTTCCCTCTCCTCGATATGCTTTATACACACCTTTTAGAGATAAAGAAGGTTTAGTTATTGATGAAGGCTTAGCCATTTATTTTCCACAACCTAATTCATTTACAGGTGAAGATATCATTGAATTTCAAGGACATGGTGGTCCTATTATTCTTGATATGTTAATGAGTCAGATTTTAGCCTTAGGTGCACGTTTAGCAAAGCCGGGTGAATTTTCTGAACGCGCTTTTCT
>CBCSKA010000098.1:0-1887 GCA_965140885.1 Legionellaceae bacterium
CATCTGTAGTATCAATACGACAAAGTCGCTCGGTAATTAGTCCGACAGTCTCCCTCGGTAATGACACTAATTCAAATAATATCTTTTTGAAAATGCCGCCATTTGAAGTTTATCATATCCAGTCCTTTTGAAATTTTTCTTCAATAAAGCATAGCTCAATCAAATAAAATTTGCGACAGAACCCTCTCACTCACCCCGTAGCTTCGGCTGATATGAAAATACGTTCGGTATTCCCTTAAATATTCCAACGCCATTAACAACCTATCTTCTATGCTCAGCTTGTTACGTCTGCCCCCTTTTGCTTTCTTCTTTTTATCTGCCTCACTCAGGATTTGTACCATCCGATTAAACGTACCAGCCTTGATTCCCGTTAATCGTCGAAATAATTCTTCTTTTAAATCTTTAATTTGGCTATATTTCAAAATACTTCCTTACAAAAGTATCTTTTTACCCTCTTTTTTTCGTAATTGCTAGTTTCGAAAGAACTCTAATGAAAAAACGGCCTAAATTTATTTATAAAAATCGACTTTTGCTTATTTTTTTAAGCATATTAAATTTTAAATTGGTATTCTGGTATTAAATTTACCTGCAATTTTACTAATTCAACTATACGTTCTTCTGTTTTAATGGTTTTTTCATGTTTCTCACCATATAAGTTTTTTCTAATAGAATAAGCGCGTGTTGCTGAATCTAATGCTTCAACATATTGTCCTAACTGTTTAAAGCAAGAACTTTTTGAGTAAAATAATGTCGCAAGTTCTGTATCGTCATTGCGATAAAAGAAATCATAAATAAGTATGGCCTTATTAAATTCAGATGCAGCTTCCTTGTATTTTTCTTTCTTGAAATTATTTAACCCCTTGCTGTAATATTCTTTCGCTTTTTTGAGTTCGCTCTCTTGATATATTAAATAACACTTTATTTTATCGTTTAGTGTTGATTCATTTGAGTACCACATAGGCAATAAATTTTCCTTGCCTGCTTGCTTTAATCTTTCATTAATTGATTCAGTAGAGATTTTTTTGATATCTTTTATTATAAAGTAAGCCCTATCATTCAATTTTGGCATACCGGTTTCTTTTAATCCATCATATTGAATATCAAATTCAGGAGCTTTAAATTGAGATAAGCTTTGATTTAAAAAAGCGATAGTTTCGCGGTTTGTTTCTGTCGGGGTAAAAAAGTCAGTATTAATTACTTTATTGTTATCAACCGTAGCACTGCATGTGTTTGAAAATATAGATTCAACAATTGACTCTTGTAATATCGGCAATTTTTTCTCACGTAGAGACGCATTAATTTTGGAAATAAAATTATTAAACTTTTCTGCTCTTTCATTTCCTATCCAGTATTGCATTTGTTTTACAAATGTGACTTTTTGAATATTATTTAATCCAACCCATTCAAGCTCATTAACGATAGGATCAACCGTTGTTGAGATATCTGAATGTAATAATGAAATCTTATCACGCCCCTGTACAATGATTGCCATGCATGTAGCTAAACCACCTGTTGAAAGACGAGTAATTTTAGTTTTCTTTGTTAAGTCTAATCTGCCAACGCCATATTGATTGATTTGAATTGTGTTTGATATATTATTTTGTGCAAAAAACATTATTTCCCCTGTAATAATAAGGTTATAAAAAGTGTCATTTATTTTGATTTCTCAAATTCTCTTTGTCCTTTAATTTGCCATTGTTGTCTAAACTTTTCGCCATTGACATCCTGCAAATTTTTCTTTGCTTCCATCAATAATCCTAAAATAACGGAAGACGATTCTTCGTCTAATTTTGCTTTAATAATTAAACCACCGAGCTCAATTTTTCGACGTGTATCGATTTGTCTTACTTTATGACGTTCTCTAGCCAATCCTAATTTCGCGCGTGC
>CBCSKA010000099.1:0-856 GCA_965140885.1 Legionellaceae bacterium
ACAATACCCTATAATCCAGAATAAATTGAATAAACTGCCCAAAAATCATGTGAAGAACAACAATTATTTAATGTAACGGAAGATTTAAGCAAAGAAAAATTTTTTTGCTTATCGATGATGCCTTATCCCAGTGGATATTTGCATATGGGACATGTGCGTAATTATACCATTGGCGATGTTATTGCCCGTTACCAGCGTATGCAAGGGAAAAATGTACTTCAACCTATGGCTTGGGATGCTTTTGGTTTACCTGCAGAAAATGCTGCGATTAAACATAAAATCGCACCCTCTTTATGGACATATCAAAATATTAATGATATGCGCAATCAATTGAAACGCTTAGGTTTTGGGTATGATTGGAAGCGAGAAATAACCACTTGTAAACCGGATTATTATCGCTGGGAGCAATGGTTATTTTTAAAATTGTATGAAAAAGGTTTAGCTTATAAAAAAAATGCCATTGTTAATTGGGATCCTGTTGATCAAACTGTTTTAGCGAATGAACAAGTTATCGATGGACGAGGTTGGCGTTCTGGTGCACTCGTTGAGCGTCGTGAAATATCACAATGGTTTTTAAAAATCACGGCTTATGCCGAAGAATTATTAAATGATTTAGATAAATTAACTCATTGGCCTGAGCAAGTTAAAACTATGCAGCGAAATTGGATAGGTCGATCAGAAGGAGTTATTGTTAATTTTGATGTAAAAGATTATCAAGAAAAAGTTGAAGTTTATACAACCCGCCCTGATACCCTATTTGGGTGTACCTATTTAGCCATTGCACCTACCCATCCTTTAGCATTACAACTAGCAGAAAATAAACCAGACATTAAAGCATTTATTGAAGAATGCCGTC
>CBCSKA010000099.1:866-1860 GCA_965140885.1 Legionellaceae bacterium
GCCGAAGCGGCGCTAGCAACTTTAGAAAAAAAAGGAATTGATACAACATTAAAAGCAATACATCCTTTAACACAAGAAATCATTCCTATTTGGATAGCGAATTTTGTTTTAATGGATTATGGTTCTGGTGCAGTGATGTCTGTACCTGCGCATGATCAACGGGATTATGAATTTGCAACAAAATATAACTTACCTTGTAAGAAAGTGATTAAACCCATTGATGGATATGAATGGGATTTAGCACAAGGCGCTTATACTGAAAAAGGAATATTGATTAATTCCAATCAATTTTCTAGTTTAACTTTTCAAGAGGCTTTTGAAGCTATTGCCGATCATTTAATCAAATTAGAGAAAGGGCAAAAACAAATCCATTATCGCTTACGTGATTGGGGCGTTTCTCGTCAACGGTATTGGGGAACCCCGATACCCATTATTTATTGTTCTAAATGTGGTACTTTTCCCGTACCTGAAAAAGATTTACCGGTATTATTACCAGAAAATGTTGTTTTTAATGAATCAGGAAATTCCCCCTTAAAATCAATGCCAGAATTTTACCATACTGCTTGTCCTCAGTGTCAGGGTGAAGCAACCCGAGAAACCGATACTTTTGATACTTTTGTTGAATCTTCTTGGTATTACGCACGTTTTGCTTGCCCTACTCAAGATCAAGCCATGTTAGATGATTGTGCCAATTATTGGACACCGGTTGATCAATATATTGGTGGAATTGAGCATGCCATACTCCATCTTTTATATGCTCGATTCTTTCATAAAGTACTTCGAGATGAAGGTTTATTAAATTCTGATGAACCCTTTTCTCGGTTGTTAACTCAAGGTATGGTATTAAAAGATGGCACGAAAATGTCAAAATCAAAAGGAAATACCGTTGATCCTCAAGCATTAATTAATAAATATGGAGCAGATACCGTTCGCTTATTTATGATGTTTGCTGCACCTCCCGAACAATCTTTGGAATGGTCAGATAGTGGCGTCG
>CBCSKA010000100.1:0-1824 GCA_965140885.1 Legionellaceae bacterium
AGTAAAAAAGTAGTGATTAATAAACCACCCAATAAAATATTGCGAATTTGTTCCATACTATTTACCGTTTTTGTAAAGGGTCATAACCGCCAGGATGTAAGGGATGACAACGAAGTATACGTTTAATCGCTAACCACGTTCCACGTATAACCCCATAAGATGAGAGAGCTTCTTGTGCATATAATGAACAATTAGGATAAAATCGACAACAATTTCCTAATAAAGGACTGATTAAAAATTGATATACCTGTATCAAAAGGATTAAGAGTTGTTGCAACGTTTTTGCAATTTTAACCAATATTCGTCTAAACACTTGATTCTCTCAATTTCAGTTAACATCCCAATACGCTGATAAGCTAAAAAGATGATATCAATACCTTTAAATTCATGTTGTTTGAGACGAAAACTTTCTCTAACAATACGTTTAATGCGATTTCTATCATGCGCTTTTTTAATTTGCTTTTTGGCAATGACGATTCCTAAACGGGCATAGGAAAGCCCATTATTTTTTACAAGAAGCAAAAAATACAGATTTTTAAAACGAATTGTGACATTTTCAAAAACGTTTTTGTAATCATAGGGCGTTAATAATCGTTGTTTACGTGAAAAAGAAAACTTTATTCGACTATTTTCATCATACACAGAGGCGTGTACGTCCTTTAGCACGACGTCTTTTTAAAACTAAACGTCCACTTTTGGTTGCCATACGAGCACGAAAGCCATGTGTACGTTTACGTTTAATAACACTAGGTTGATATGTTCTTTTCATTTGAGATCCCAAAAATTCTAATAGTTAAAAGCCATAATAATAGGAGTAAAAATGGTTATTTGTCAATTTCAATTAATAATTAATTCATTTTGAATAACTTCTTTATTTATTTTTTTAGTTTTTTTCTGAAAAATTTTAAATAGTATTTGTACTTAAATTTCCTAGTGTAAAAAACGTTTTTTTTCATTTTTATATTAATATAGTTTTTTTATTTTTTTTATTATTCTTATTATTAGTACATTGAATATTTGTTAATAAGTTTAATTTTACTTTTAAAATCAACAAGTTATGCTTCATTTGTGTGTGTATAAATAAGTTTATTTCACGAGTTTATCTTGTTGATGAATTTGGGATAATTTTCTACCAAGAAGTTAATCACCGATTACCAACACTTTATCCTTAGGTTAAAACACAACCTACTTAAAGGGTATTAATAAACCTTTTCTATCTAAATAATGAATAAGAATTTGTATTTATCTTTCATAAAGCCTAGCGATCATATTCGAATCTGTATATACTGGTTATATTTAAATACCCGCCTATATTTTCATCGTATTATATAATTTTAAAAAGCTTATTTTAGTTAGGTTATTGTGGATATATCAATTTGGGATAGTTGTTTAGAGTATTTACAAAAAGAACTTCCATCAGAAAAATTTAATACTTGGATTAGACCACTACAGGTTGAATTTCGCGAGGGACAACTTTATTTATATGCCCCTAATCGATTTGTATTGGATTGGATCCAAGAACATTATTTAGATATGATTAGAAGTCGCTTAGAAAATTTAATTGGCGATGATTTTCCTAAAATATTACTTATTATTGGAAGTAAACCTAAAGAACAAAAAACGCTTGATGTTGATACCCGTAAAGTGAATTCTTTTTCATCTCCAGTAAAGAAGCCTTTACAACAAGAAAACATTCTCACGAATAAAGAAAAGTTGACTTTTATTGAACATAATAGTCATTTGAATACTAATTTTACCTTTGAAAATTTTGTAGAAGGAAAATCTAATCAATTGGCTAGAGCCGCATCCCTTCAAGTAGCTAAT
>CBCSKA010000101.1:0-1812 GCA_965140885.1 Legionellaceae bacterium
CAAAATACTTCCTTACAAAAGTATCTTTTTACCCTCTTTTTTTCGTAATTGCTAGTTTCGAAAGAACTCTATTATTGTTTTGTGGAAACGGGATAGATTATCGCGTTCCACCCAACAATTACTGAAACTGGTTGAAGTCATAAAAGAAGCGTTAGCTCCATTTATGACTTCACTTTCGGAGCCATGGGCGAAAACGATTTCATATACAGGTAAAATGATTATGGCTGTATTCGCAGATATAGCTAATTTGAGCGTGATTTAATTAAAGAACGAACATGTATATTGGGTAATGATTACCTCAAACTGTATCTACTACTAGAAAAGCCGCTATTGAAAAACTATTGGAACAACTTAAAAATAGAAGTATAAAAATTGAGAAAGAAACAGGTAAAACATTTAATCAATTAGTGTATGGAAAAGAAGTCGCTATATCTAAAAAAACTTATGTATTACCACCAGATAATAATTTATTAACAAAGGTAAATAACAAACAAGAAGAAACTCCAATCCTGAAACACAAGGAAGCGAAAAAAATGTCACCATAGTAAGGTAAGATTGCCTAAAACTCCTCATTTAACATAGTTATACTTCTCGCGGAACTATACCCATAATCATTGAAAATGTTTGCGATTTTGGTTCGATAAGATCATGCTATAAGGCATAAAAAAACCGTAACTAACGGAAGTAGAAAAATTCGCCTTAGAATAGCACCACACTAAATGTTCTATTAGAGCGCTTGCAAAACCTATTGAAATGATTAAACTTCTTTTCATTTTGCAAGCGCTCTATTAATAAAATATCTGGCTCAAAAGTGGAACGCCTAGGATGAGACAAATGTTTAACCCGTTTACAAAAAGGTGATACTTTATTAGTGTGGCGGTTAGATAGATTAGGTCGCTCGATGCTACATCTTGTGGAACTCATTGAAGACTTGGGTAAACAAGGAATTGGTTTTCGTTCGCTTTGTGATGGCGCCATTGATACAGCAACTGCATCCGGTGAATTAATTTTTAATAACTTTTCATCACGGGCTTAATTTGAGCGCCGCTTAATTCAAGAGCGCACACGCGCAGGCTTAGCATCTGCGCGCACAAAGGCTTGGCGGTCGAAACCCCAGAGAAGCTCACGATCCCAAATACTCATGGCGCAAAACACGCACAAAAATCACAGTATGCCCATTAACGCCATTTGCTTTACCCTTAAAATCTCTCGTGCCACTTTTTATCGGTAACTTCAAATCGCTAATACCAAATTCCATATAAAGCTTGATTGAGCGATACAATACTTCAGGCTTGTGCACGAACACATTAAACAATCGCTTCAGCCGTTTTTAAACCCCGAATGTTGAGCTGAATCACGACCCGGCGAATCATTCGATAATTCACCTTTCTCCTTATTTACCTCAGAGAAAAGCAATTGCTTATTCTTTGAAACATTAAGCAATGGTATTTTTTCCCCTTGTGAGAGTTTTAGTTGTTGAGGAATGTGTTGGTCTTTTTCTTGAAGCGCTTGCTTTTTGTTTTGTATTATTTGCGCTTCTTGAGATTCAAATGACGTATTTTGAACTTTTTTTCTTTGTTCTTCTGTTACAGAAGATGGACTTTCTGGAATTTCTTTTTCATAAGATATTTGTATTTCACTTGTCTCTTTCGAATGAGGCTTTAAGCAGATATCTTCAATCAGTAAATACTTATCTTGAGAATGTTGTTTTTTGAACATCGCATAAAAAACAGGTGCGATAGTGTCGCCATTTTTGAGACCCCTTTTGGGACATCCAAGTCCCCAAAAGGGACAAAAATTGTCGACAAGTAT
>CBCSKA010000102.1:0-1806 GCA_965140885.1 Legionellaceae bacterium
GCTAAAGCAATTCGTAAACAACAACACTGTTCTATTTATGATCTATTTAAACACCATTGCGCGTAACCAATTTATAAAGAATTAGCTATAATAAACAAATTAATGCAATAAGGCAAAGAAAAGCGAATCCACCAAATGCATAAGCTACCCGTATAGCATTTATTTTTGAATTAATTAAATGTGAAAAATAAGAATCTGACCAAGCCGTGGATTTTTCTAAAAATTTATCTAAATCTTTATTGTTATTAATAAATTTTTTTATCGCGATTAATTTATTTTCTAATTCATCAGTCATACTATTTCCTTTTAAATAAGGATCAAATAGAAATTACTTTCTTTAAAAATTCATGGTGACTTGACAACTTTTATGTTGGCACACGGTATAAAGAGGAACAGTATTAATATAGTGTTTATTATTTCCATTACAGGTAGGTAAATTACTGCAAGCCGTAATAAAAAAAATAATATATCCCGTTATAATTTTTTCAACCATTCAATACCTCTTTAATCAAACGCGTTATGAAATAAATGGATTATTTATTATTTAATGTATGGTCTTTATCACGATAAGAATTAATTAATTTTTCTTTTCGAAACATTGTATGCTTATTCTTTTTATTCCACGTTGAATGCGTTTCTTTTTCATGCTCTATTAATTTTTTAATTACATGTTGGAAGGGTTGATTCAGCATTGAAAAACCCATTTTTTCTATTCCATAGGTGCTCAGTGCTACCCCACCCGAAAGACTTGAAGCAAGCGAAGGGAGTTGAGATAAAATTAATAATGAAATTGCCCCAATAATTAAAAAAGGAAAAATAACATCCCATTGAGCAGAATTAGTTATTACATTTGCAGCTTCAATAAATAAGTGAAGAAAAAAAATATTGGTAATAATCACTAATAATATTAATAAAAAATAATTAGCTAATTGTTGTACCCACGCATTAAAAAAATTAGCAGTAGGTTGAAATAAAAGTGTCAATATAAAAATAGGGCCTAAAGAAATAATTAAGGAAAGAGCGATTTTGGCTAATATAATTAAAAAACAGGTATAAGCAGTTACAGCAATCGTTAATAAATAAATAATGAAACCGATAAGATACATACCGATATCACCGTTTAAAATTCCACCCTTTTCCCAAAATAACTTTCCTATTGAAAAACCTTTATCGATTAAAATATCTAATGCATTGACAGTTGTTTTTTCTGTGTTTAGTTTTGTTAAAACTAAAGCTAATTCTTCCGGTGTTTTAAAAAAAACATCTGTAACATAAACATTATAATTTCCTAATTTAATAGCAATACTAAAAATAAAAACAATTTTTATTATTCTTATCAAACCATCCATTATGGGTTCTTGTATTAATCCTCGCATACAAATAAAACCCCATAAGATAATATAAATACTTAATAAGGTATAAGCTGTTGGACTTATTGCTTCCGCAATTTTAACAACATAGCTACTTATATAATTATTACAAAGGCTATTTATGTAAATCATAATATCATTATAGATATGTGACATTACCTATTCCTTCATTCAGCATGAGGCGGTTCAATAGATAAACGAGGGAAATTACCATTTCCACTGGTTTTTATGCGCATTTCATTTCGTTTGATTTGTTCAGAAATTAAATCAGATTGCTGTAATTGCTGTAAATTGTACTAGTTCAAACTTGATCTGACAGTTGCCGGTTTTTCAGAAGTGTCTGTCAGGTCATGTTTAGTTGTACTAGTTCAAACTTGATCTGACAGTTGCCGGTTTTTCAGAAGTGTCTGTCAGGTCATGTTTAGTTTATAAACTT
>CBCSKA010000103.1:0-1796 GCA_965140885.1 Legionellaceae bacterium
TATATAATTTGATTACGAAAATACGATTTAATAAAAGTTAACTTATTGGCTTTATTAGGTTATCAATTAAAGATCATATCCAATTTATTAGGGATTAGCTATATTTCGCTTTTCTTAATAACATACAAGATAATATATGGCCAGTTCTAATCGAAGAACAAAAAGAATTGATTCAAATAAACACTCCTTATGAAGAAATAGCAACGAAAATAGTAGCCATAAAAAACATTTTAAACAGTGGTGTACATACCAATATTAATAAATTGGAAGGAAATTTAACAGAACTACGAGAAATAAAAGAAAAAATTTTAAAAGGAAATGATCCATTTCTACATGAATTTATTGAAAAATGGGAGAAAGAAATAGGTTTTACGGTACCAGAAAATCTAGATTCTGAATATAAAGAGAATATTAATAAACAAGAAGAATTACTTAAAACACATTTTAACTATTGGAAAGGAAAATTACAAATACTTAATGAGCAAATTAACAAAATTAATCCTATTACATCTGTTCCAAAAATCAATTTAAGAAAGGAAATCGAGCAGATTATAAAACAATTAAAAGAAATCAATACAAACAAAAATGAAAATACGCTTAACTCTACTAAAAAATTTCTTGAAGTAAAGAATAAATGTTATAAATTGCAATTGCAATGTAAAATATTGGGAATCACTAATGAGAAATTAAATCCCATACTTGAAATTATTAAGACTGACTCCATGGAAAATATTGAAAAAAATATTGAGGAAATTGAGAAAGTGTTGAAAGAAGTTAATCCAATTAAACAAGAAAAATCAATATTAAATGATCTCAAAAAATTTCTATTTAAACCTGAAAATAAAAAAAATAATGCTAATAATACTCCCATGGTTTTGTCAAAAGAACTATCAAAATCCGCATTAAAGCCAAAAATTATACAATTGTCTGAAATAGTAAATACTGAAAGTGAATTGAAAGCGGTAATTGAGCAAATCCATAATATTCTTAAAGAATATTATGATAAGGAAAACTCTACCATTGAGGATTTATTAGAACAATCAGATGAATTAAAAAACCTTTTTGAGAAAGCGGAAAAAGTAAAAGTAGTAGAGGAACTTCCTGAAATAGGAGAAATACTCACTTCGATTGATACATATTATACGACCATAATTAAAGAAGAAAAAATTGATGAAGAATATGGTGAAAATAATGCATTCAGTCCCATCTTACTAAAATTACTGCAATACCAATTTGATCTTAAAAATATTAGCTTATGCATAGAAGGATTACAGAATTTACTTACTACTTCCACCAAAGAAGAAATAATAAACGAATCACCGTTTAAGTTTATTTTTCTTAACACACTAACAAAATTGGGTGAATCTACTAAAGATCTTTCTCGTAATATGCAAAATGAATTACAATTACCATCGAATATTTTTAGAATTATTCGAAATCATATATTTCATACATTAGTTGATTTAAAAGTAGGACGAAAAGAATTTTGGAAATTTATTCAAGGAAATTCAGATCAATTAAATAATTCACTGCTAAAAGGCTGCTTGCTTGACTTAAAAGAATTATTAGTTGCATTGCAAGAGTTAGAGGGTAAATTTAAAGTTAATCATGCTTGGGAAAATTATCCTGATTATGAAAAATCTCAAAAGAAAAGTAAAAAACGATAGTGTCGCCATTTTTGAGACCCCTTTTGGGACATCCAAGTCCCCAAAAGGGACCAAAATTGTCGACAAGTATGCCTGCGGCAGCCCTGGCCGTCCTGCGTACGCTCGTTATGACACGACTAGGTGTCATAA
>CBCSKA010000104.1:0-1793 GCA_965140885.1 Legionellaceae bacterium
TATTTCATCTGTAGTATCAATACGACAAAGTCGCTCGGTAATTAGTCCGACAGTCTCCCTCGGTAATGACACTATTCCATCTTATATCAAACTAAGAAGCTGCATCTCTGCTTGCGACTCACCCAAATGGCCAAAGATAAACTTATATTCGTTGATTTTTACTCCTATCTTCCAACACAAGCCAGAGCCACCCCAAATCCAACTAAAAATAAACCTAATGCTTTGGCAATGTATTTCTCTGCACTTTTTAATAAGGCTGTCACTCTTTGATGCGACAAAATGAAAGTCAAACTGAAAAACCATAAGATGACGATACCTAACATTTCCATCGCAAAAACGATAAGCCAATAATATGGCGTATCAGGCTTAATTAAGGTGGTAAATAAAGCAAGAAAAAATAAGGTTGCTTTAGGATTTAGCAAATTACATAGAAAACCTTGGCGAAAAGAAATTAAATCAGATTGTATCGATTTTTTTAAAGACCTGTTGCCTTCGGGTATCACTTGTCCTCGAGGGGATGTTAACAGTGACTGAATTCCTAAGTAAATTAAATAAGCGGCACCTAAGTATTTTATGAAACTAAACAACAACAATGAGTTAGAGATAACAAGTGCTAGCCCTAAAGAACAATAAGTCATATGAATGAGATTTGATGCCCCAATCCCTAATGTTGTAAACATACCCGATCGCCGAGAATGTAATAAAGTATTTTTTACAACTAAAGCAAAATCAGGTCCAGGTAACATCACAGCAAAGAGTATCAGTATCCCTATCGTTAATAATTGTGAAAACATGAAGCACCTTCAATTAAATCGATTATAATGGCGGAATTTTGGTTCTAATGGAATGATCCCAGCCTATCTTTAAAACGGCTTCAAAATAAGCCAGAATGATGTTTTTATCATGCAATATAAAGAAAATAAGAGGGATGTATGAATATTACAACACTCGGTATTGTCTTAGCAAAAAATGTGGTTGAATTATATGCAGAGGATAGACCGAAGGAAAAAAAATATTAAGCAAACGGCTACCACGAGGGAAATTGGTGGAATTTATAGCCCAGTTACCCCCATTCTCTCATAGAGATGGAAGCTTGTGGTAATGCTCATTATTGGGCGAGAAAATTTAAGCAATTTGGCCATAAAGTTAACTTGGTAAATCCTCCGTTTGTAAAATCTTATACCAAATTCAATAAGAATAAATACATTTGATTAAAAACAATAATCAAATGTATTTTTCTATCTAAACTATATCGAAAAAAATATCGATATCTTAAAAATCTTGCTACTTAAAAATAATCAATTTAGCATGGTTATAATTTTGCTTGAAGTTTATGATTGTTTTCTTGAAAAGGTTCTAATTTTTCTTTTATAGTAGTAGCCATCATATTTAACTCAGAGGGGTATTTGAATGCATTTTCAAATGCTTTTGAGACGTTGTCACCATGAATAACCGCTTTTAAAAAAGTTTTAATTTTATCAATCAAATTTAAACTGGATCTATAACTACTTACTATTTCTAAATTTTTGCATAAATTTGAGACTAAAGATTGGGTATCTTCTATTGCATCAATTTCTTTTATCTTCTTTTCTATATTTTCTACCGCCTTTTTTATTTCATCTAGTTTATTCATATTGTTACCAAGGATTTTTACGGCATTCCTGTTAAGAAAGTCTATAGCTTCTAATAAACGTTGCTTGACAGTTTTTCTATATACTTCATTAGAGTTCTTTCGAAACTCACAAATAGAGCTCAAAATTGTAGATGCTGGCAATCAAATTAAATCGTAGTCC
>CBCSKA010000105.1:0-1243 GCA_965140885.1 Legionellaceae bacterium
GTTGTCGATATGACGCCACCTTAAGGTGTTCCAGCAAGTGTTTGATAAACTTTTCCCTTTTCCATAAATCCACATTTCAAAAATTTCCTTAAGGTAACAGTATCCATTGGAATATTTCTAATTAAGTAATTATGGTCAATTCGATCAAAGCATGCTTTTATATCGCCTTCTAAAATCCATTGGGCTGTGTTGGTTTTCCCAAGACTTTTGAAGCATTGTTCAATGGCATCGTGAGTTGACCTTTTCAGCCTGAATCCATAAGCATTCGGATCTGCCCATTCTTCAACGAGAGGTTCGATCGATAGCAGATAAAGAGCCTGCATCGCTCGATCTTTCATTGTTGGAATAGACAGTGGCCTAAGTATGGAGCCCGATTTTTTGGGAATATATAGGCGTCTTAAAGGACTTGGATTATATCCGTGTCTTTTAAGTTCAAAGATACCTTTTATTTTCCGTTGATTGGTTCGCCAAATTTCACCATCAACGCCAGGGGTGTTCTTTCCCTGACTGCTTGTAACTCGTTTTACAGCCAAACATTTGGCCATAAATGAAGTGGTAAGGAGCCGTTGCAAAGCTTTCACTTTACCGCGCCTTCCTTCCCGCTCTGCCTTGGCAATACGCAATTGAAGTCGAAAAACATGTGCTTCAGCTTTCTTCCAGTTTATATCTGTCCAATTGCTTATAGGCTTGTTTGAAGATGCACCAGTAGATTTTATCTCTGTCATTTGCTTTCCCTTCATTAATTCGATTCTCCAATCTTTCTTACCATTTAACACGTAACCGTCGAATAAACCCCATAATCATGACGGATTAGCCTTAAAAACCAAGGGGTTTTTGGTTTTTAAGGGGGATTGGCTTTATAAAAAATATTTCGATTCTCCAATCTTTCTTACCATTTAACACCAGTTTGAAGTCTGCCCTCTTTCGAGTCAGGTGATGTTTCAACCTGTATCCGGATCATTACAACCCAGCATTCGCTTTCTCAAACATCCTTTACCTCCTAAGCATTCGGCATTTCTTACGATTTGCTTACCAGATGTGTATCTGGAGCTTATGAGGCTTGCCACGTTCCGCCATAGAAGCATTGCGAACTTAGCCGCCTGCTATAGACCGGGGAGAGTTGTTAGCTGCGAAATGAAGACCCCCATTCATTTCTTTCTCCCATTTCAAAGGATTCAGCCATTGTCCCTCTGTGGTTCATTACGGTCTTTACGCAGGTTCAGTTACCTTCGGCATATTCGCT
>CBCSKA010000105.1:1253-1783 GCA_965140885.1 Legionellaceae bacterium
TTCCATCAGGGGGCGTCAGCCATTGCCTCTGTTTAACGTTAGCGGTCCTTTCGCACAGGTTCAGATATCTTCGGCATATCCGTATATCTCGCGCTCACCTAGTTTTGGCTACCAGGAGGGTCCGTTGCTCGCGCTTCAGATCCCACACCTTGCGGTGTTTTGCTACTTTGTCTCCCTCGCTCTTGATTCAGAGGGATAGATTCACCCGAAGCCATGGGTGGTTTCATCGAGGCGTCCTGCCTTCGTGAAACAGCTCCTATTGGCGACTTCGTGTCGCACAAGGTTATAAAAACAAAAAGCAACTTTTATTTGTTGCTCAATTTGATTAAAAAAAATAATTAAATTTTTCTATTTTTTTATAAAACCAAATTATATTTTTTATTCATCTTCAAAACGCGAATACCGATATTTTTAAAATGTTCTTTTTCAGCATCCGATAAAAATGCAGGAAGTTCACTTTTTAAAGATTCTAAAATGCCAATTAGAATTGATGCACTTTTTTCATTTTCAAAATTTTGCAAATCATCACT
>CBCSKA010000106.1:0-1449 GCA_965140885.1 Legionellaceae bacterium
AATGCATGTTTTTGTATTGTGCTAAAAATGCGATTTAAGTCACTTAACGAAGACTTTGCTAAATAATCATTTTCTTGTGTTGCTTTTAAATCAATATCAGCAAAAATAGCCTTAATGATGTCTTCTTTGCTTTCATATTTTACTAGCGCGTCTAAAGATAAAAAGCTAACTTCTATATTAGAATATTGATTAACGATAATTTGTAAAATTGAAAGTAAGTGTTTAGCAAAAACTGAATTATCCCAAGATTTCATTTGTGAATAAGTTGTATCGATTAACGTTAATTCTACTTCTTCCCCACTTTTCTCTAATTGCTGCGTTATTTCATAAGCAATTAAACCACCAAAAGAATAACCACAAATTGCATAAGGACCATTACATTGTTTAGATTTTATCTGTCTAATATAACGGCTTGCAATTTCACTAATAGATTCTGAGATTTTCTCATCATTTGAATTAATCGCATAAACTTCGCGATTATTGATCTCACGTGCAAGTGCTAAATATTCAGAGCTTCCTATACCCGTAATGGAGTGTACGCAAAATAAAGGCGCTTGATTAGTTTTAGAACCATTCATTGGTATAAAATTAAGGTAATTTTCTTTAGGGAAGTCTGACATAATCAACCTCTTTAGGTATTTATCAATTAAATTTAGGCAAAGAGCATTTATAACATTAATGGATTTCTTTTTAAATATATTCTTTATAAAGTCAATTTTGAACCATTGCTGTGGGTCATCGCTTGTTTTGAAGTTGGACTAAAATTTTTGATTATTTCATTCAACAGTTTTGAATCAATATTTTTTTCTAAAAATTTTGTAAGACTTTCAATAGATGAATTTTCTAAAAAAACAGTTAATGGAAGTGCTGTATCAAAAGTTTTCAATATATATTTCACTAATTCTGCCATTTTCATTGATGAACCACCTAATTCTTGGAAATTCGCGGCTATACTAATAGAAGTAGTATCACTACAATTAAGAACTTTGCGATAAATTTCTACTAATATTTTTTCTAAATTACTTTCCGCGTTTTTTAAAACATGACTTTTTAAACGGGTAATATTTTCAGTTTTTTCATCATTTAATTGTCGAATTAATGTTTGTTTATCTAGTTTCCCATTCGTCGTAATTGGAAATTCTTTTATTAAAAAATAATATAAAGGAATAGAATTTACTGGTATACCATTATCTTTTAAAAGATTATATAAAGATGTTGTATTAATTTCTTCTATGGTTTTATTTTGTTCGTACTTAAGAAAACAAACAATGTTTTTTTCAACTTTTTCATGTTGTGAAATAGGGTTATTAGATAAAGAATATTTTGGCTTGTTATTAATTAACTGAGTATTAATTGGCATAATTTCAGTAGGTATATTTAGTGAAACCTCAATGGATTGCTTTATTTTATTTAAATCTAATCGTAATCCATTTATTTTAACTTCATTAT
>CBCSKA010000106.1:1459-1781 GCA_965140885.1 Legionellaceae bacterium
GTTCTCTCCCTGTAAATAGAATATCACTATTCTTAAGTAATACTCCTGTATCACCTGTTAAGTATAATCTCACATTTTTTTCATCAATATTCATATTAATAAATCGTGATTTATTTAAATTTTCTACATTATTGGATTTTGTATTTTCGTCTATAGGTGCTAAATAACCTTGTGTTAAACCAATACCTCCGACGGCAATTTGTCCTCTCGCTCCTACGGGCACAAGTTGGTAATGGTTATCTGTCGTATTATTTACAATATAAAGATAAGTATTTGGTATCGTTTGACCAATATTTATTTTCGTTATTTTCTTATCTTTTTC
>CBCSKA010000107.1:0-22540 GCA_965140885.1 Legionellaceae bacterium
CGGTTTGGACTACGATTTAATTTGATTGCCAGCATCTACAATTTTGAGCTCTATTTGTGAGTTTCGAAAGAACTCTAGTGAAGAATTTAAAAGATAACGATAGCGTTGTTCGTCTAGTTTCTGCAGAAATATTAGGTGAATTACAGGTCAAGGAAGCCTTTGTTATCGAAGCTTTAGTCAAGGCGTTACAAGATAACGAATGGGATATTCGTCAAGCGGTCGCACGAGCATTAGGTGAATTACAGGTCAAGGAAGCCTTTGTTATCAAAGCCTTAGTAAAGGCATTAAAAGATAACGATGGAGGGGTTCGTAAACTCGCTGCACAAGCATTAGGTAAATTACAAGTTAAGGATGACTTTGTTATTAAAGCCTTAGTATATGCTTTACAAGATTTTGATAGTGGTGTTCGCAAAGCGGCTGCACAGGCATTAGATAAATTACAAATCAAGGAATCCTTTGTTATAGAAGCTTTAGTAGAGGCTTTACAAGATAACAATAGATATGTTGTTCGCAAAACTGCTGCGGAAGCATTGGGTGAACATTTAAAACTTACTGAAGCCCCTGTTATGCAAGCCTTAGTGAATATTGCTTTAAAAAATAACGAAGTGGAAATTCTTTATACTGCTGTAGATATATTAATGAATTATAGTAATAGTCTCACTCCTGAAGTTTTTCTAAAGCAAAAACTCCTGAATTCAATTAATTCAATTCAACAAGAAAATAAATTTTCTTCACAAACAAAAAATGAATCTTCTTCATCAATAGAATTCCAATTACTGGAAGGTAAATCTGAACCCTTAGAAAAAATGGAAAATATCACAAAAATTCCTTTAGTAAATAGGCAAGATAGTGAAAATATATTATTACTCCAAGAACCCATTGAACCCATTATTTTATCTTCAGAATTACTTGAATTACCAATAAATACCTGGCATATCTCAAATAGTGATTTACAATTTGAGCTATATCCTGTCAATGATAATGAAAATTATGGGTATAGGGTATTTGGGATAAATCGAGAAGAAACATATCAGTTGCTCGTTAATAATATAGTGGCAATAACCCCTATTTTAGAAAAAGGAATCGCAGAAGCCTTATTCACAGAATCATTTATTCATTATTTGCAAGAAAATAATGTTGCTAGCCAATCACTGATTGATGCCTTTCATTATTATCAACAAGAATCAAGTCAAGGGGGTAATACGGATATAGCAATTCCGCTTCTACTTCTACAAAAACAGGCATTACAATTAAATGTTGTGTTGAATTATATTAATTATGAGGTTCGTGATAAAAAAATAAATGCAGAGGGGTCTCATCCCGCCATATTGCAAGCATTAGCTCATATTCAAAATTCTGAGTTATATCTTTGGCAGCCTGCAAATAATCAAGTGCTTAAGCCGCATAATGTTTACCCTTATTATTCACCTCGGAAACCTATTCAACGAATTGATTTACTTTTTATTAATGGACATCATTTTGAACAGTTAATAAGACGAGATATCGCTGAAGATCCTGAAGAAAATATAATTACAATAAATCACAATCAACAAACACTAATTAACAGATTATCAATATTTTCTTTACCGTCGATATCTGATTCTGATGAAAGTAATCAACAAACAGGGAAACATTCACCCATGAATAAATCAAAACCCTAAAACGAGTGCGTAATCGCCGTTGATCCGTGAGTGATAACAAATGATTTTTTATATTTTGAGCCTGTAAATACAAATGGTTGTAACTTGTTACAACCATTGTTGGATAAAGTCTGCAAAGAGTGGCTTTGATAGATAACCCCTGCCTCACCAAATAATTTACCAAAAAGACCTTTCGTTAATTTTTTAACCGGTTTATACGGTCATCCGTGATTCTAAAAAAGCATAAAATACCATTAAAACCATTTTAGTAAGTCTTACAATAGTTAATACAAAGTTAATACAAAGTTAAAAATTTTTTTTTGGTTAAGACTACGTTGATAAAAATAATTTTCTCAACACAATTTATGCTAAAACAATAAGATAAATATATAGTAAGTAAGAGATAGTTAATAAGTATAGAAATAAAATTCTTATTTCACTGTTTTTTTATTTCTTTGAAAAAAAAGGAATGCATACTCGCTTTAAGAAAAAAGATAGTTTTAAAATAAATGATATACATTTATTGCTATAAATATTTAACCCTAATTTAATTAAATAACTTATTGAAAAACGCTGATTTAACAATAGTAATTCTTTTGTATACGTTTGCATTTCAGATAAGGAAATATGATGAAAGGTTAATTGATTTCGTTTTTCAACAATATATTTACGATAACTTGTAATTTCTCGATAGCGTTTAATTTGTTGTTTATAATCCGCTAATGTTCGAAATAATGATGTTGTTTTAAGTACATAAAGAAAATCTGCATTGGATGAATATCGCATCCATAAATTCCAATCTTCTAAACAATTTAAGTCTAAATCAAATCCCCCATATTGTTCATAAAGGGCTTTTTTAAATAAAATAGTTTGTATTGGTATATAATTGGTTAACCATAATTGCGGACGTGAAAAACCATGCATTTTGGCAAAATGGTAGCCATATTCCGTATATTCTAAAGGTGATAAATTTTTAATTATTGTTGGAACTTCAAAAGCATTAGCATAAGCTGCTGCATAATTAGGGTTTGCCAATAATGCATTAACTAATATTTCTATATGGTCTGCAAATAATAAATCATCATCATCTAAAAAACCGATATACTCCCCTTGCGCTAACGCTAAACCTCTATTCCCTGCTACGCATCGACCACTTTTTTGAATACTTTCATAACTAATTCGATAACCTTGTTGCTTAAGTATTTCGACATACGCTTTATTGATATCAGAGCCATCTTCAATCAGAATGATTTCAATATTTGAATACGTTTGATTTAAAATTGAAGTCATTGCTTCTTTTAAAAAGGCTTGCCGCGAACTTTGTGTACGAATAATAATACTGACTAGAGGCCCGACAGGAAGTGGTTTTAATTCATAGAATGCGCCTAACCGATTTTTTACATAATCAAATGATAATAAAGGAAAATTAGCCATTTTCTTTCGTTGACCTAAGAAATAAGGCATATTTTTCAAAATCTTAACGAAATTTTTCACTAATAATTTATTTTTATGAGGGACATTTCTTGGCAAGAAAAATAAAAGAAAATAAAGGCAAAAAGCAGTTAATATACTTAAACTATTTCCATAACGCATCCGTATATAAAGACTCGCCGTGATACTGCCAATAAATTGTTGTGGCTTTACTTCATTTTCAAATTGATATGAATAATGCCAGCAAACGGCTTTAGGACAATATTTCAAGATAAAACCTGCTTGCCTGAAATGATAAGATAATTCAGTATCTTCGCCATATAAAAATATTCGAGCTTCATATCCACCCACGGCTAAAAAGGCGCTACGCCGATAAAGAATACAAGCGGCGGATGACCATTCTGTTTCTAAAGTAACGGGGTGATAGGGTTTAGGGTGTTCATAAGGTTTTTGACGCAATTCCCATGATGCAACTCTTGCTTGATCAGAGATAGCCATCGTGACAATTGTGACAATCGCATTTTCTTCAAAAGTTAAATCTGGGTTTGTCACTAAAACATAATCTGTAGTTGCTAAAGCAATATTGGCATTGTGCGCGCAACCAAATCCATTATTTTTATCATTAAAAATCGAGAATTGGTGAAATTCACACCCATATTTTTCTTTTATATTATTGACTTTACTTACAGTATCATCAGATGAACCATTATCCCGTAAAAGTAAAGATATTTTATCTAATGGATACTGTTGATTTTGTAAAGAAGAAAAAAAAGAATCTATCCATTGACTACAATTATAAGTCACTATAGAAATAGTTATTAAAGGCATTAACATTTAAGCCATACTCCTTTAAATTTTGTCCAATTCATTAAAGTGTTCCTGTGGGTTGCACAATTAAATCAATTTCCCGAAATGCGTCGAAAACTACAGTTTCTGTTGGTACGGGTAATGGTGATGCTTTAGTAACAGCTGCCAGTGCTGAGCGATCTAAAGCAGGATCTCCACTACTTTCCAATAATTTTACATTTAAAACCATTCCACCTGGCGCTAATCGTATACGAATTTTGCAAGATAACCCTTCTTTCGTATTATCAGGAACTATCCATTGCTGACCAATGGCTTCTATTATAATCGCTTTGTATCGATCAATTTCTTTTTCAATTCGGGCATTTTGTATAGCTGCTTGATTTAATGCTTCCTCTTCTAATGCTAATTGTTGTTTTAAATCATGGCTTGCTTTTTCTTGTGTTTTCTTTAATTCAAGTGCTTTTTGTACTTGATCTTTTTCTGATTGTTTTAGTGTTTCTTCAGTCTTTTTTTCTGGTAAAGGCAAATCTTTAATTACTTCAGGTTTAGCAAGTTTTTCGGGCTTAGCCGGATTTTCTTTTTTAGTTGTGCTAACTTTTTTCTCAAGAGGAATTATTTTTTGTTTATTAACCAAGGGTTTCTGTTCTATTGGTTTATTTTCAGTCATTTTTTGGGGTGTAGGTACTGGCAAAATTGGTTTTACACGTGGTTTTTGAATGGGGGTAGTTAACGATTTTTGGGGTTGCAAAGCATTAGCATTAATTGTGGTGACATGAATAATTGATGGATTAGGATTACTAATAACGGGCATTGTATTTGAAAATTTAAAGAAGAAAAAGCCAAAAAGTAGGATATGAAAACCTAATGCAAAACTAAACGCTAAACGATAACAGTCACCACTTTTTTTCATTTTAATGACTCTGTTTATCGGGAGATTCAGTAATTAAACCTACATTATCAGCACCCGCTTGTTGAAGTAGTGCCATGATTTCAACCACTTTTCCATAATTAACATGGGTATCACCTTTTACTAATACCGCTTGTTTATTCCCTTCTTTTTTTGCTGTTTGTAATGCTAAAGCGACACGTTTAAAAATAGTTTCACTGTCTATATTTTCTTCTGGGTTTGTATGAATATTTAAATAATAATGACCTTGCGCATCAATAGATACAATAATGGGTTCTTTTTCTTCAGATTTTAATTGCTGTGCATTTGCTTTGGGTAAATCGACATTAATGCCTTGACTTAATAAGGGGGCTGTTATCATAAAAATAACTAAAAGTACCAGCATAACATCAATATAGGGTACAACATTTATTTCAGCAACGGGGCGTCTTCGTTTATGCGATAGCTGAATATTCATGCCCCAATACCTCCATGGGCTTGGCGATGGAAAATACTGCTTAATTCATCTTGAAACGTTGCATAAAAATGACATAAACGCTCAACTTCATTAGTATAACGATTATACGCTATCACAGCGGGGATCGCCGCAAATAATCCCATTGCTGTTGCAACTAAAGCTTCCGAAATACCCGGTGCCACCATAGCAATTGTGGCTTGTGATGCATTTCCTAAAGCATGTAAAGACGTCATAATTCCCCAAACTGTACCAAATAAACCGACATAGGGACTAATGGATCCGACTGTCGCTAAAAAAGATAAGTGATTTTCTAATTTATCGATTTCTTTCGCGTAAGCAATTCGCATAGCACGTTGAACACCTTCCATAATCACTGCTGGTTCAACATTCGCCCGTTTTCGTAAACGTAAAAATTCTTTAAAGCCTGCTTCAAAAATGCATTCAAGACTTTCTCTATCGAATTCACCACTACTTATATCAGTATATAATTTATTTAAATCCCCTTCTGCCCAAAATGCTTCTTCAAATTCAGTAGCAATTTGGCGAATTCGTTTTAGAAAAATCCCTCGTTGAATAATAATAGTCCATGATATAACAGAGGCTGCCAATAAAATTAACATGACCATTTTAACGACGAAACCTGCATTTGCAAAATAAAGCCAAATTGATTGATCAGTTGCCACTTATTCATTTCCTCCACTATCGGTTTTATCATTCACGGGTTGTTGTAAACGTTGAGGAATAGCAATGCCAAAATGTAAATAAGCATGACGGGTTGCAATTCTTCCACGCGGCGTACGCATAATAAACCCTTTTTGTATTAAATAAGGTTCAATCACTTCTTCAATAGTTCCATTTTCTTCACCAATAGCCGCAGATAAACTATCAATACCGACTGGCCCACCATCGAATTTATCAATAATGGTGTGTAATAATTTTCTATCCATCATATCAAAACCATGTAAATCAACTTCCAGTAAATCAAGGGCATGATTTGCAATCAATTGGGTAATAAATCCTGATGCTCTTACTTCCGCATAATCGCGAACACGACGTAATAAGCGATTAGCAATACGGGGAGTTCCCCTTGAGCGTTGGGCAATTTCAATAGCACCTAAATCATCAATTTTAATTTTTAAAATATAGGCGGCTCGTTTCACAATACCCGCTAAATCATTAATTTGATAAAATTCTAAACGTTGCGTAATCCCGAAACGATCTCGTAATGGTGCCGTTAATAAACCCGCGCGAGTAGTTGCGCCAACTAAGGTAAAAGGGGGAAGATCTAACTTGATTGAACGTGCTGATGGCCCTTCACCGATCATAATATCTAATTGGTAATCTTCCATGGCAGGATATAATATTTCTTCTATAACAGGGCTTAAACGATGTATTTCATCGATAAATAATACATCATTGGATTCTAAATTCGTTAATAAAGCGGCTAAATCCCCTGCTTTTTCTAATACTGGGCCTGAAGTTTGCTTTAATGTCACCCCCATTTCATTGGCTATAATATTCGCTAATGTGGTTTTACCTAATCCTGGGGGGCCAAAAATGAGCACATGGTCTAAGGCTTCTTTTCGTTTTCTGGCTGCATCAATAAATAGTTGCATTTGTTCGCGCACACTGGGTTGTCCCTCATAATCTTCTAAATAACGTGGACGTATTGCACGATCAAAAGTATCTTCTATGGGTTGTGTTGTAGCGGTAATTAAGCGGTCAGATTCTATCATATTTTAAAAAGCTTATTTCGATAATATTTTTAACGCCTGCCGAATAATTTCACTGATATCGGCAGATTCTGTATTCAGCATTGTAATAACACGCACGGCTTCTTGTGATTTATATCCCAGCGAAATTAGCGCACTAATCGCATCTTGTGCTGTTGATTTTAACTCAATTGATTGCGGTTTGTCGCTGGATATATTCATTTCAAATTTATTGACGCACCAATCATTCAATCGATCTCGCATTTCTATGATTAAACGTTCTGCCGTTTTTTTTCCCACTCCCGGTAATTTAACTAGGCGGGAGGTATCATTATTCATAATTGATTGAACAAAAGAATCAGGTTCAATACTGGATAAAATAGTTAATGCCATACGTGGGCCGATACCATTAACTTTAATTAAATTGCGAAATAATAAACGCTCATTGACTTCTGCAAATCCATATAATTGTTGGCTATCTTCTCGTACTACAAAATGTGTTAATAAAATAACATTTTCATTCATTGCAGGTAAACGATAGAACGTTGTCATGGATACTAATACTTCATAAGCAACACCGGCCACATCAATTAATACTTCTGGGGGTGTTTTATCCAAAATAATACCCTTTATTCGCCCAATCATTTTAATTTCCTTTATTGCAAATGTTGATGGGTTATACCCCATATCCCTTGCCGCGAATGGGCATGGCATATAGCAACAGCTAATGCATCTGCTGCATCTGGCTGTGGTTTTCCCGATAAATTTAAAAATGTTTGTATCATATGTTGGACTTGTTCTTTTTTAGCTGCGCCATACCCAACGATGGATTGCTTTATCTGGCGTGCTGAATATTCCGCTAAAGGGCGATTGGCAGTCGCAACAATTGCCGCACCTCTAGCCTGCCCTAATTTTAAAGCTGAGTTAGGATTTTGATGCATAAAAATTTGCTCAATAGCCACTTCATGCGGTTGATACTGTTGAATAATTTCTGATAACCCTTGATAAATAGTATGTAAACGTTGATTCAAATCCATATTCACAACCCGTATACATCCACTGGCAATATAATAGGGTTTATTCCGTATCAATCGAATAATACCATATCCCGTAATTCGTGAACCCGGATCAATGCCTAAAATCAAGGTTTCTGTATTCACGATAACTGTGTTATTACACTATCAGGAATATCCGCATTGGAATACACATTTTGGACATCATCTAAATCCTCTAGCATATCGATTAATTTTAATAATTTTTCTGCCATTTCTTTATCATTAATAGTAATCGTATTCAGGGGAATAAAAGTCACTTCCGCTTGTTGAAAAATTACTTTTCCTTCATTTAAAAGATTTTTAACGAATGTAAATTGCTCGGGCGTAGTCAATAATTCTAAGCTACCATCTGATTTTTTAATAATATCTTCTGCGCCTGCTTCTAAAGCGATTTCCATTAAAACATCTTCATTAATTTGTTCAATAAATTGAAAATACCCTTTTTGGTTAAAAAGGTAAGCGACTGAACCATCGGTTCCTAAATTACCACCACATTTCGTAAACGCATGTCGAATTTCTGCAACAGTACGATTTCGATTATCTGTCATACATTCAACATAAATAGCAACCCCTCCAAGACCATAACCTTCATAGGTTAATTCTTCCATTTGAGTGCCGTCATTTGCACCAGATCCACGTTTAATCGCATTTTCAATAGTATCTTTTGACATATTGGCCACCAATGCTTTATCGATTGCTGTACGTAATCGAGGATTTGCACTGATATCAGCACCGAATAAACGAGTAGCTTGTGTAATTTCACGAATTAATTTAGTAAATAATTTACCCCGCTTTGCATCTTGAGCACCTTTTCTATGCTGGATATTTTTCCATTTACTATGTCCTGCCATACTTCACCTTTTTTCTTCAAGTGGTTTTTTAATTTGAATACGTAATTCTTGTAACTGTTTTTCATCAACAGTTGAAGGAGCTGCAGTTACCAAACAAGCAGCAGATTGCGTTTTAGGAAAGGCGATGACATCTCTTATCGATGTGGCTCCTGTCATTAACATCACTAATCGATCTAAACCTAACGCCAAACCACCATGAGGAGGACAACCATATTTCAATGCATCTAATAAAAATCCAAATTTTTCCCGGGCTTCTTCCTCAGTGATGGCAAGTAATTTAAAAACACTGGATTGTAATTCTGAGGTATGTATCCGAATAGAACCACCGCCTAATTCCACACCATTTAAAACCATATCATAAGCGCGTGATAAACAATTTCCTGGATTTTTTTCTAATTCAGTAATCTCATTAATTTTAGGCGCTGTAAAGGGATGATGAAGTGCTTGCCAACGTTGATCGTTTTCATCCCACTCAAACATAGGAAAATCAATAACCCATAAAATACGCCAATCACCTTGAATTAATTTTCGATCATGTCCCAGTTTTACACGTAAATTGCCCAGAGCATCATTAACCACTTTAACTTTATCTGCACCAAAGAAAATAATATCGCCATCTTCCGCATTGACTCTATCTAACAATTGCTGAACAATTTCTGGCGAAATAAATTTCAAAATAGGAGATTGTAAACCTTCTATGCCGGCAGCACGATTATTGACTTTAATATACGCAAGCCCTTTAGCACCAAAAATACTGACATATTGTGTATACTCATCAATTTCTTTACGACTTAAATCACCCCCATTAGGTAAACGTAAAGCGGCTACCCGTCCTTTAGGATCATTGGCTGGAAGTGAAAATACTTTAAAATCACAATCCTTGAATAAATCAGCAACATCAACTAATTCTAAAGGAATACGCAAATCAGGTTTATCACTCGCATACCGTTGCATCGCTTCTGCATAAGTCATACGGGGGAATGGATTAGGTAATTCAACACCCAATGTTTGTGAAAATAATTCGCGGATCATTCCTTCAATGATTTGTTGAATTTGATTTTCATCTAAAAAAGATGTTTCAATATCTAATTGGGTAAATTCAGGTTGTCTATCGGCCCGCAAATCTTCATCACGAAAACAACGTGCTATTTGATAATAACGCTCCATGCCCCCTATCATTAATAATTGTTTAAATAATTGTGGGGATTGAGGTAAAGCAAAAAAAGAACCTGTATGTGTACGACTTGGCACTAAATAATCACGTGCTCCTTCAGGTGTGGCTTTTGTTAATATCGGTGTTTCAATATCCAAAAACCCTTCTTTATCTAAATAATTTCTGAGTATTTGAGTAACTTTGGCACGGAAAATAAAACGTTGTAACATTTCAGGGCGACGCATATCCAAATAACGATAACGCAAACGTAAATCTTCACCAATGGAAATATGTTGATCAATCGGGAAAGGTAATAATTCTGCTTTATTTAAAATAGTTAATGATTCAATGATGACTTCAATTTCACCACTGGAAAGTGCAAGATTGATTGTGCCTTCAGGCCGAGCTTGTACTTTACCCGTTACTTGAATAACGTATTCATTACGTAATGTTCCCGCTAATTCAAAAAGTTGCGTATCTTCAGGATTAAACACTAATTGCGCTAAACCTTCTCTATCCCGTAAATCAATAAAAATAATTCCACCGTGGTCACGCCGTCTATGTACCCATCCGGCTAAGGTAACTTGTTGACCAATGCTTGTTTTATTAATTTGGCCTGTTTTACTTCGATGACCACTAAAATGACTACTCATAAAACTCCTACCTGTTGTTTTAATGCCCTGAGGTTTTACAAAAAAAATAATGATTACGTACTGTTACGTTTCTGTTGTTGAACCCGTTGCATTATTCGTTTCAGAATGTGTTGATGGTTCCGTTGATGCTTTATTTTTGGGTTTATCTTTAAAATCAGTCACATACCAACCCGTCCCTTTTAATTCAAAACGAGTGGCAGATATTAAACGGTTTAACGTATCTTTATAGCATGAAGGACATTCCACTAAAGGTTGATCTGATAATTTTTGGATAACTTCTAAGTGGTGTTTACAATCACTGCATTCATATTCATAAATAGGCATTTTAAGCTCCTCAAATGTTCCATCCCTATTGAACAGAAAAATATTGCGCGATTATAACACGGAAAAATCATCTGAAAACCCTGTGACACAAAACCGCTTTATTCTCTATTAAACCTCTTTTTTAAAGCACTTATTCAATGGATTTTCGCCATAAAGTTTTAGTTCCACTATCTTCTAAAATAATCCCTTTTTCAGTTAAAAGTTGACGTATTTTATCAGCTGTTAACCAATCTTTATTGGCTCTTGCTTTTGTTCGCTCATTAATTAATTGTTCTATTTCTTGCTCTAAAACATCTTGTTGTAAAAACTTTTCTGGCGATTGCGATAATATTCCTAAAATATTGGCTAATTTTCGTAATAAAGCCCCATAGGATATGGCTTGTGGATTATTATCATTTCGAAGACGATTAATTTCTCGGGTTAAATCAAATAAAACGGCTAACGCTTCTGGTGTATTAAAATCATCTTGCATAGCTTCATGAAATGCTTTTTCATACTGAGTATTATCAATGGCTTCACCTAATGGTAAATCCCGTAATGCAGTATAAAAACGAGTTAATGCCGCTTTTGCATTTTCTAAACCCACTTCAGAATAATTAATAGGTCCGCGATAATGGCTTGATGATAAAAAATAACGAACTATTTCAGGCGACCATCGAGAAAGTATTTCTCTAATAGTAAAAAAATTACCTAGCGATTTGGACATTTTTTCTTTTTCAATTTGTAAAAAACCCACATGCATCCAATATTTTGCCATTTTATCTTGTGTAGCAGCTTCCGTTTGAGCAATTTCATTTTCATGATGAGGGAATGCTAAATCAAATCCCCCTCCATGAATATCAAAATCACTGCCTAAGCATTTTAATGACATAGCTGAACATTCGATATGCCAACCAGGCCTCCCTTTACCCCAAGGAGAATCCCAATTTGGTTCTGTAGATACCCCTTTCCATAAAGCGAAATCGAGCGGATCCTTTTTCATATCTGTCATTGCCACACGTGCACCAGAGCGAAGATTATCTAAATCTTGCCGACTTAAACAACCGTATGAAGGAAATTGAGTAACAGAATAATAAATATCGCCATTGGTAGCTTTATACGCATACCCTTTTTCTAGCAATACTTGAATTAATGCTATCATATCATCAATATAATGGGTCGCCCGTGGTTCAGTCGTGGGAGGCAAAATATTTAAAGCAGCAAAATCTTCCTGCATGGCTTGAATATAACGTTCGGTTAATTCTTTAACAGATTCATTATTTTGTTCAGCTCGTTGAATAATTTTATCATCTATATCCGTGATATTACGAATATAAGTCACTTGATAATCTATTGATTTCAAATAACGTGAAATAATATCAAAAGCAATGTAAGCACGTGCATGACCTAAATGACAATAATCGTAAACCGTGACACCACAAACATAAAGTTTTACTTGGCCAGGTTCCTTAGGTTCAAAAATTTCTTTTTGACGAGACAAAGTATTATAGATTTTCAACATGAAATAACTCCAACATATATCTCAACTTGCGATTAAGCGTGCTTTCTCAAATCGCTGTATCGCATTTTCCTTACCCATCAAGATTAATAATGGTGCCATTTCAGGCCCAGTCATTTCATTTGTAAGTGCAACCCTTAACGGTAAAAATAAACTTTTACCTTTAACATTTAGGTTTGATTCTAGTAAGTGACATAATTGCTTATAATCAAATCCATCATGAATAGCTTTGGCAGCTAAAGTAAAAAATGAATTCCCTGCTTTTTGAATAATTTCTTGATTTTCTTGGGAATAATCTAATTCCTGAGAAAATAAGGTATTAGCCCATTTCAAAGCATCCTTTGGAAATAAAATATTCGTACGGATAGTTTTAATAAATAATTCTTTTTTATCTTCTATAACATGGCTATGAAGAGCATGACCCATCCAATGCCAAATTTCTTCATCACTTGCATGTTGCACTGCTTCTTTTTGCCAATGTAATAATTGATTTAAATCATAACGTGCAGGTGCGGTACCTATCGCTTCAATTGAAAAATTCATGGCTAAATCTGTCAATGACATAAATTCTGTCTTTTTATAATAATGCCCTAACCGTGCCATATAATTAATTAATGCTAAAGGAAAATAACCGTCTTCACGTAATTCTTTAATACTTTTACTTCCATGACGTTTAGATAAGGGGCTTCCATCTGAGCCGACAATCATAGGAATATGTCCATACAGGGGAATATGCATATTTAATGCTTGCAATATCAAGACTTGCCGTGGCGTATTGGTTAAATGATCTTCACCCCGTAAAGCATGGCTTACCCCCATTAACGAATCATCAATTGCATTACAAAACATAAATGAAGCGGTTCCATCGGCACGACGAATAATAAAATCACCAATATCTTGACTATTAAAAATTTGTTCGCCACGAACTAAATCCGTAAATTGAATTTTTTCTTTATCAGGGACTTTAAAACGCAAAGTGGGTTTTTGACCTTGTGCTATTTTTTCTCTAATTTGCTCCTGAGTTAAATGAAGACAAACGCCAGAATATCGAGGAGGTTTACCTGAAGCAAGTTGTACTTTACGAGCCATTGCTAATTGTGGGTCTGTGCAAAAACACGGATAAGCATAGCCTGTTTCTTCTAATTTTTTATAAAATTCATCATAAATAGCTTGACGCTGTGATTGCCAATACGGGCCAGCATCACCCCCAACTTGAGGACCTTCACTCCAATTCAATAATAACCAAACTAAATCAGTTTGTAGTATGTCAGTATATTCTTCCGTAGAGCGGGTTTTATCCGTATCTTCAATACGCAATAAAAACTCTCCATTTAATTTATTAGCAATTAATGCATTAAATAAGGCAGTACGCACATTTCCCATGTGCATATATCCTGTTGGGCTTGGACAAAAACGGCTTTTCATTTGAAATTAGTACCTTTACTAAGAAACAAGAAATAAACAGTGTTAATCATTAAATAAAAAAGATAAATAAACAGATTCATTTTTAAATTAATACTTATTTATTGGTTTTGTATTTATATACCCTATAAATTGTTAATCTACTTTATATCATAAAAATAAAAGAATGATAAAGATTCAATAAAATGAATAAATTAATTTAGCGAAGCTATTTATCCAGTGATTTTACTGAAACCTGCTATAATTTAAAAAAAGATATAGTGTTTAATTACAAAAGGTAAATATATGACTCCACAGAATTTAGAATTCATTTTAAAACAAAACTCATCTTTATCACTGGATGGATTAGGTGCTTTAATAGTAAAAAATTCTTCTCAATTAGTGAATCTTCCTTTTGTTAAACAAACCATGAATATAATTGCCTTTCTTGAAAATGAAAAAGAAGCCATTATGCAAGAATATAAAACACAAGGCATATTATTAAACAACTTAAAAAAACGTTTAGCTCGTCGCCAACTATTACTTAAAGAAAAATTACGTCGTTATAAAAATTATGCTGATTTTATGGAGCATATTAGAATAAGCGAAGAAATAGAAAAAGAAAAACCAACACAAGGAAAAGAAGAAAAGAGTGGATTTGATAAATTAATAAATAAATTTCAAGAATTGTATTTTTATTACTTATATCAACAAGCTTTATTAAATGAATGGCATGAAGAATTTCGTCAAGAAACGAAAAGTAAATTAACGGACTATTTAATTAATCATAATGTTGAACCTCACGATGAAAAACAATTAGATAATATACTTGATGCGACAAAAGAATGGCTTAATAAACCTATTCCAACAGCGAGCCAATTAAGTCAATTGGGCGTAGCCTTAGCACCAATTCCAAAACCACGTCAAACTATTATGTCTGAAGAACAAGAACAACAATTAATCAAAGAATTACTTAGTACTCGTGATACACTTAGTTTTGAAATTAGGATGGCAAAAGCCTTTAAAGATAACTTTAGAAATAGTAATGGAAGCTCAATTAATAATAAACAAGCTGCAAACTTGGTTAAAATCATTGTATTAAATGGCGTGCCGGCCAAAGGAAAATTTCAAGAAACAATTTCTGAATTAAATGAATTTCAAAAGTTAATAAATAATGATGAAGATTTTAAATTGCTGACTCATTTAAAAAATAATTTTCCTGCAGGTGCAACATTGAATAATTATTCCTTATTCCCTGCACTAAAACCAAGCAATAGTAATAAAGAAGAAGAAGAGTTACGTACACAAAGTTCACATAAACTTCCTAAATGTATTCCACCAGGAATTATAGAAACTAATAAAGGATAATATGGATTTTTCTAATCCGTAAAAAAAAAAGTGGTTACTGCCAACGCAGTAATCACTTTTTTTTTAAAAAATCCTTGAGAAATAGGCGCAAAACGTTATTAATCAAAAAAATATAAAAACACGATAAAAAATTCAAATTTTAATTATTCGTATTTATGTATTTATGAATTAAATTTAGTCAATGTATTTACTTAAGATGAAGTTAAATTATCTTTAACTTTTTTTTCTTGTTGAATACGTTCATAAATTTCTTCCCGATGAACAGAAACATCTTTTGGTGCATTAACACCAATACGTACTTGATTACCTTTAACACCTAAAACAGTAACCGTAACATCATCGCCAATTATTAATGTTTCCCCAACACGTCGTGTCAAGATAAGCATATTTTTCTCCTTTCAGTAGCTCTAAAACACTTCCGTGCTTTTGCTATTATCATATTTAACATTCATGTTTAAACTATTTACGTTATAGTATACAGTATACCGCATATTTAATAATAATAAATAAAGAAATATCATTTTTAAGCAATTTATATTGCATTTTGCTAAATATTTTTAATATATTCTTTGCTTATTTAATTCGAAATTTCGACTAAATCATATTTTCCATTTTCATGTTCAAGGCCAAACGCCGCATGCAAAGTTTGTACCCCAACTTCCAATGAAGTTTCATCAATTAGTACAGAAATTTTTATTTCAGAAGTTGAAATTAATTGGATATTAATTCCACTACTTCCTAATATTGCAAACATTTTACTCGCAATACCTGGATTTGAGCGCATGCCTACACCCACTAATGATAATTTGACAATTTTTGCATTACCCAAAATTTCTTTAGCACCTAAATCCTTCATTAATTCAGAAAGGATTGCATATGCTCTTGGATATTCATCACGCTCCAAGGTAAAAGTAAAATCAATTAAGCCATGACTATCCATTGTTTGTACAATCATATCAACGTCAATATTAGCGCGACTAATTGGCGTCAAAATTTTTGCAGCAGTATTCGTATGCGCCGGTAAACCACGTAACGTAATTAAGGATTCATTGCGACTATACGCGATACCAGAAACCGGTGGTAATGGTTTCGCCGGATCTTCAAACGTTATTAAAGTACCTGGCCCTTCTAAAAAGGTTGATAATACTCGCAATGGTACTCGATTTTGTGCTGCACATTCAACAGAATGAAACTGTAATACTTTAGCACCAAGGCTCGATAATTCCAACATTTCTTGAAAAGTAATATGTGGTAAATGTCTAGCATTAGGCACAACCCGAGGATCTGCTGTATAGACACCATCCACATCTGTAAAAATTTGACACTCATCGGCTTGTACCGCAGCAGCAATAGCAACGGCAGTTGTATCAGATCCCCCTCGTCCTAAAGTAGTAATATCACCATTTTCTGTGACGCCTTGAAAGCCTGCAACAATAACAATATTACCTTTGTCTAAATCATGTTGAATCGCTTCAATTTCAACTTTTGCAATACGGGCTTTTTTATGTTTTTTATCCGTCACTATTTTTACTTGTTGCGCATTATAAGAACGGGCAAGACATCCTTTTGAAATTAACGCCATAGCTAATAAAGTCATAGATACTTGTTCACCCGTAGAAATCAATGCATCATATTCTCGAGGATCAGGATGTGGATTAATCCCTTTTGCTAATTGAATTAATCTATCTGTTTCACCACACATAGCAGATACAACAACAATGATTTGATGACCCTCATCGTAGCTGCGTTTGACGCGTGATGCAACATGCTGAATACGTTCTAAACTTCCCATGGAAGTTCCACCAAACTTTTGAACAATTAATGCCATATAATTCTAAATCTCCTTCATGATTAGATAATGCACGTTAATGTACAATATCCCTTCACATTTTATAATTGTGATTCAACCCAAGCATAAGCACTTGCTAAAGCTGTAGGTAAGACTTCTGGAATATTTCCTCCCGCTTGAGCCATATCAGGTCTTCCTCCCCCTTTGCCACCCACTTGTTGAGCAATAAAATTAGCTAATTCTCCCGCTTTTATTCGATCAATACAATCTTTTGATACACCAACGACTAAATTAACGCGTCCATCACTAACACTACCTAAAATTATAACAGCACTACCTAATTTATTTTTTATTTTATCTGTCATTTCTCTTAAAATTTTTATTTCCGTATTCATTAATTCTGCAGAAAGAATGTGTACTCCTTTTACTAGTTTTGCTTGTTGCAATAATTCCGCACTACTTGAATTCGCTAATTTAGCTTGTAATTGCTCAGTTAACTTTTCTAAAGTACGATTTTTATCAATTAATTGACTAACTTTTGCCGTTACTGTATCTGGTTGTGCTCTTAATATATCGGCTACTTCTGTTAATTGTGAAGATAAGTTTGATATCCAATTATCGACTGCATCACCCGTAATCGCTTCAATCCTTCGAATACCTGCAGCTATTCCAGTTTCACTAATGATTTTAAAATAACCAATATCACCCGTTTGCTTAACGTGTATACCTCCACATAATTCCATAGAGAAATCACCAATATTTAATACACGAACACTATCACTGTATTTTTCACCAAATAATCCTATAGCCCCTTTATTGATAGCAACATCAGGTGACATTACTTGCGTAATGACGTTAGTATTAGTGCGAATTTGTTGATTAACTATTTTTTCTATGTCATTTAATTGTTCTTTCGAAATTGTTTCATAATGAGAAAAATCAAAACGTAAACGTTCAGCTTCTACCAATGAACCTTTTTGAACAATATGTTTACCTAAATATTTTCTTAATGCAGCATGAAGTAAATGCGTAGCAGTATGATTACGAGCCGTAGATTGTCGATGTGCAATATCGACTTCTGCTTTTACTGCTTGATTAAGCTTAAATTGCCCTTTTTGTACTTGCCCATAATGAATAAAAGAATGTCCCTGTTTTTGAGTATCTTTAACAATAAAAAGTGTATCATTATAAAAAAGGCTACCTTGATCACCAATTTGACCACCGGATTCTCCGTAAAAAGGCGTATGGCTAAGAATGATAGCACCTTCCTCTCCTTCTTTTAATTCAGCAATGGGTTGTCCATTAAAAAATAATTCTGTAATTAACGTATCTGAAATATCGCTTTCATAACCTTGAAATTCTGTATTAGTTTGAGTAGAAATACCGCCATGATACATAACTTGGTTAAATTTACCCGATTCTTGGGATAAACGACGTTGATTTTCCATCGCTGTTTCAAAGCCTTCATAATCTAAGCTTAACCCACGTTCGCGAGCAATATCTGCCGTTAAGTCTACCGGAAAACCATAGGTATCATATAAACGGAAAATAGTTTCTCCCGCTATAACAGTAGAATTAAGATTTAGTAAATCTTGAGCTAATACTTTTAAACCATGTTCTAAGGTTTTTGCAAATTGCTCTTCTTCTTGAAGTAAAATAGTTTCTATATGCGCTTGATTTTCCTTGAGTTTAGGATAAGCTTTTTCCATTAATTCAACTAATGAAGATACTAATTTATAGAAAAAAGGGCCTTGAAAACCAAGTTTATTCCCATGTCGAATCGCACGCCGAATAATGCGTCTTAAGACATATCCTCTGCCCTCATTTGAAGGCATCACACCATCCGCAATTAAAAAACTCGTTGAGCGAATATGATCAGCTATTACTCGTAATGAAGGAGAATTTAAATCCGTAATAAGTCCTAATTTTCCAATAGCTTGAATTAAGTGAATAAATAAATCGGTTTCATAATTACTCTGTACGCCTTGCATAACAGCGGCTAAACGCTCTAAACCCATACCTGTATCAACCGAGGGTTTTGGTAAAGGAGTCAATTCACCCGATTCATTTCGGTCAAATTGCATAAAAACTAAATTCCAAATTTCTACGTAGCGATCACCATCTGCATCAGGACTACCGGGAGGGCCTCCTGCTATTTCTGATCCATGGTCATAAAAAATTTCTGTACAAGGTCCACAAGGGCCTGTATCACCCATAGACCAAAAATTATCTTTTTCTCCGCAATAAGAAAAACGGCTTGGATCAACGTTAATTTCTTTTAACCAAATATCTGCAGCTTCTTGATCTTTTTCAAAAACGGTAATCCATAATTTTTCTGGTGGTAATTTTAAAATATCGGTTAAAAATTCCCAGGCGAATTGTATGGCTTCTCGCTTAAAATAATCACCAAAACTAAAATTACCTAACATTTCAAAAAAAGTATGGTGTCTTGCTGTATATCCTACATTTTCTAAATCATTGTGCTTACCACCGGCTCTTACACAACATTGGGCAGTGGTTGCTTTGGTATAAGAACGTTTATCTAATCCTAGAAAAACATCTTTAAATTGCACCATCCCTGCATTGGTAAATAACAAAGTCGGATCATTTCCTGGAATTAAGGAACTTGATTGAAGGATTTCATGTCCCTTTTGTTTAAAAAATGAAAGAAATGCAGCACGTAATTCAGCATAAGAAAAAAATTGTTTGATTGTCATAAATACCTGTCATTAAACTGCAAAAAAGCCAATAATTTAAGAAAAAAACGATTCACTTTTATCTTTAATAAATGAAGGTGTAGTCTATCGAGATTAATTCTAAGTGTAAATTATTTCCATACATTACCTGCAGATTAATAACAGTTATTGTATAAAATTTTTAATTTACAAGGTAATAATTAGGCTTGAGTTTTTTTGGAAAGAAAGAAAAAAGAATATTAACTTTTAGATTGCTTGCATAATTAATTTTAAAATTGATTACTCAAGGATATATCTTACAAAAATTTTATAAAATACTGTTTGAACAGCAATACAATAATTTACTCTTATTAAAAAATTTAAATTATTAAATCAGTAAATAATCAATTCAAAATATCAAACGGAGATTTTACACAGCAACAGAGTATTTTTAATTCTATGGTTAATATTCTGACTACTGAAACCGCTTACCTTCAATAATCTAAAAAACCAGACAACGAATATTGACAGTAAACCATGAGTTTTAATTACAAGCATAACATTATATTAAATATAGCCGTTGTACTACTACCTAACTTTCGGATTAATATTGTCACAACTTTGTTTATAATCAAATAAGTGTTTTAAAACTTTTATTTCACGGTTTGTTTTAGTGCGAGAAAACAAGAGATGTTCCCCTTGTGAATATCTTATTGGCATAATAATTAAAAAAGCGCCGGTTATAATTTGAAGGATATCAGTTAATATACGTTTACCATAATCACGATGCAGAAATTTAGCACAAGCAGCAGCTTTAATATCAGTAATTTGTTGGTTAATAGGCTTATCATTTATAAGCGTTTCAATGGTTTCGCTAAGAAATGATAACATTAATTTTCGATCTTTAGGATAATTAACTGAATAATCTTTTATCAATTTATCCAATTCAAGTAAAAGATTTACTTTTTCTGGTATGTTTTCTATTTTAATGTCTATATTTTCTAATAATGCTGTTAACTTTTGTTTGCTAAATTCTCGCCAAATTTCGCAAACAGTATCTTGAATTTTACAATCGGAAATATTGTTTTGCTTTTTTTCTAGAGCTAACTTTACTAAGCCAACTATATCATCTTGGCTTAAATACTTTTTATTATCATCAGAAAGAGTGTCTACTACTATTTTTACTTGCTCTTGATTAAGGTTTTTAGTTAGTTCAAAAAAGCCATCCATATCTCTTATAAGAATAGGTAATTGCTCTCCTAAGCAGTTTAATATGGTTTTTAATTGTTCGGAATAATAAGGTTTAAGTAGGCAAGCTAAACTCCAATTTTTCTTGATAAAATCAAGCCAGAATTTTTCATTATTGCCAAACACACGTTTTACTTCATTAGAATCAAGAATAGTTAATAAAGTTGTTAAATCAGAAATATCATGCGTGTGTTCTAATAAATTTATCTTTGATGCATCAATAATGATTTTTTTTTGCTCATCATTAAGATCTTTTGTAGCAGTATCAAGATCATCTATATTTTTAATATAAGTAGGTAATTTTTTTTGAACAAAAGCAATTATTTTACTACGTTGCTCATTATTAAAGAGTTTCATAATGGTTGAAAATTCAGTTACATTACCCATAAATCTGGGGATTTGCTTTTCAAAAAGCTTAAACATAATTGTTTTCGATTGTTCATCTTTTAGCAAAGAAAGCACACCCGTAAACTGATCTTTTGTTTTGATAAAAATTTTTAATTTATCTTTGAAATATTCAAATACCGATTGACACTGACTCTCATCAAGTGAAGAAAGAAGGGTTATTAATTCATCAGTATTCGTAATAATCTTTGTTAAATCAAGCTCAATAGCCTTGAGAACTATATGACAACCTGTGGAATCGAGTAATTGAAGCAATCCTGCTAATTTTTTTTGTAATTCTTCTTTTTTTTCATAAGAAGGGAAAAAAGATTTTATCTTTTTAATCTTATTTTTAAAAAAAACATTACGTTGTTTTTCATTAAAGAGCTTGAGGCTAATTAATAACTTATCTGGATATAAATGGAAAACATTTTCATAATAATTTTTTTCATTTATATAATCAATAAATGCTTCACGTGCTGCCCCATTTATAGCTGAGAGAAAATAATGAAACATCGACATGTTGGTTGTCAGAAGTAAGATATCTGGCGCAATAATGTCAAGAATAATTTTACATTCGTCATAGGTCTTGAGTTCATTGAGTAATTCTATTAGCTCTAAAGAAGAGATAATCTGTTTTTTCAAAAAATCCATTAAACGACTGCGGTAAATGCACTTGAATTCGTTATCAATATACTCTTTTAGAAGTTTTTTGATAATGGAATAGTAGTTGAGGTTCGTTCTTGAAAATGGTTTATCAGTCGCGCGGGCTTTGTATGAAAAGTTATTTTTTTGAAAAAGATTATCATAATAATTTTTAAGTTTTTCTTGAGTATTTACTTCCTCATAAGCATTTGATAATGAAGTGAACGCTTGCGTTTTCTTTTCTTTTTCTTTTGATGAAGCGTTAGGGAATTTATCAGGATGGGTAACTAATGCTTTTTGTCTATAAGCGGTTCTTACTTTTTCAAAGTCTTTTGTCGGTTCAATACCTAACGCGCTAAAAACATTCATAATTTACCCTTATTAATTTTTAAAATATTATAGCTGATAGCTATTAAGAGGTTTTTTAATTTTGCAGGACAATATCAAATAAGAAGGATTCTGTCTATTGTAAGTCTAAAATCTGATAATCTTACTTCTGTTAAGATAAAAAGCTTTATGTAATTTATCTTAATAGAGAGCGA
>CBCSKA010000108.1:0-22403 GCA_965140885.1 Legionellaceae bacterium
TGACATAACTTCCCTGCTAGTTGTTCAAATAACTATAGTCTATTACTGTTAGCGACTTATTGCAAATTGCTATAGTGAACCGGGGCGCGGACAAAGAGGCGAAAAACAATCAGGGCTTTACACCGCTGCATTGGGCGGCATACCACAGCCATGAAGCTATCGTAGCGCAACTGGTGAACCTGGGCGCGGACAAAGAGGCGAAAGACAAAGTGGGCTCGACACCGCTGCATCGGGCGGCACACAACGGCCATGAAGCTATCGTAGCCCAGCTGGTGAACCTGGGCGCGGACAAAGAGGCGAAAGACAACGTGGGCTCGACACCGCTGCATCGGGCGGCACAAAACGGCCATGAAGCTATCGTAGCCCAGCTGGTAAACCTGGGCGCAAACACAGAGGCGAAAAACAATAATGGCAACACACCGTTGCATTATGCCGCATTAGAAGTCCATGAAGCTACCGTAACACAACTGGTAAACCTGGGCGCAAACACAGAGGCGAAAAACAATGATGGCAATACACCGTTGCATCTTGCCGCAATCAACGCCGATGAAGCTACCATAATACAGCTGATAAAATATGGCGCCAGCCGCAAAACAAAAAATGAAAATAAGCAGACGCCATGGGACGCTGCAAAAGATGAAAAAACAAGAAAGTTAATCCAGGAACAGCATCTTCTTTACAAACAACACAGCAAAGAAGAAGTCAGCCATCTGAGGCAAGAAGTAGCCAATTTGAGGCAAATAGTAGAAACATTAAAATCAATAGTTGAAGGGTTAAATGAAAAAAATTCAGTTAATGATCCTGTTTTAAATAAAACAGCCAATCAACGATAGTGTCGCCATTTTTGAGGCCCCTTTTGGGACATCCAAGTCCCCAAAAGGGACAAAAATTGTCGACAAGTATGCCTGCGGCAGCCCTGGCCGTCCTGCGTACGCTCGTTATGACACGACTAGGTGTCATAACTTCACTTCCACAAATGACTTGTCGACCGTTTTGTGGGCCTTATATTTTGCCTTCGGCAAAACATCCGGCACTACGGTCTACCAGGGACTATCGGCCTCGCTCCTTCGTCGCTTCCTTGGCCGACAGCGATTGCAAAAACAGTTTTTTCCTGGGGAGAATATTGGTATAGCAATATTTACTAATTTAGCTACTTTTTGTTTCTTTATTTTTAAAAAAATTTAACCCATATCACCATAAAAACATTGTAATGCGGTTATAGCTGCTAATGGCGCTGTTTCAGTTCTTAATATTCGTGGACCTAAATTTAGGCGATGTAAACCTTTTTCTTCTGCTAAAGAAATTTCTGCATCACTCAATCCACCTTCTGGTCCGATAATGACTGTTACAACTTCTTTTTCGATTGATAAGTTACCTAATTTTTCTTTTGCAAAGGGATGTAAAATAAATCCCCTATCAATGGTCGTTGTTTTTAACCAATCTTGATAATGTAAGGGTTTATTCAAAGTTGGAATAATTGTTCTGCCAGATTGTTCACACGCTGAAATAATGACACCTTGCCAATGCTGTATACGTTTTTGAAGACGGTCATTCGGTAATTTAATATTAACTCTTTCCGTAAAAATAGGCGTAAATTCACTAACGCCTAACTCTACCGCTTTTTGTAATACAAAATCCATTTTCTCACTACGCGTAATGGCTTGAACAAGATGTATTTTTAAAAAAGATTCTCGATTCTCTTTATTATAATTTTTGATTAAAACCGTAACTGCTTTTTTATGAATAGCATCAATTTGCGCGAGATATTCTCCCCCCGAGCCATTAAAAATAATTAATGAATCTCCCATTGCCATTCGCAAAACATGCGATAAATGATGAGAAGCAGATTCTCCTAGTGTAATTTTTTCATTGATTGCGATTACGCATGATTCATAAATACGAGGCAAAACCATATAATAATTTATTTCCTTCATCACTATTTTGTGAATATCAATTTTTTCACTAATTCATTTTACTATTTGATAAATTTTTATGAAACCACATTCCTAATAACACGATACTTAAAAAAGAAAGTGTATATGAAAGCCATTCTTGTTGCGGCAGTATAATTTTAAATAAATTAGGATTATGTGTTATTCCAAAGGGTATTGCTAAAATAACATCGGTTAAAGCAGCACCTGAGACTAAACCACAGGCAAGTAATATATTTTTATGTTTTAATAGATAATGTTTTTTACTATCATTTTCCGTTTTCAATCCTTGTAAATATCGTGCATTCATCCAAGCTAAAAAAGAACCTAAAAATAAAGGGATAGATGAAGTTAATGGTAAATAAATACCCAGTGCAACTGCAAGAGTTGATATATTAATTCCTTTCTTTTTTAAAGGGAAATTAAGTAGTATTAAAAAAATAATAATTGCCACACCTAATAAAATCATGTTCCAAGGTAAATGATGGTCAAAAACAGCTTGTGTAATAGCTGCCATCATTGCAGCTGGTGGCGCAGATAATGTTTTACTGGGATCCATGCCAGGATGAGGCATTACATCAGCAATACCATAAACATTAAATAATAATTGCATAATGGGTGGAGTAACCGCGGCTGAAGCAATTACACCAATAATTAACATAATTTGCTGTTTCCAAGGCGTTGAACCTACTATGTAACCTACCTTTAAATCTTGAATGTTATCATTTGCAATACAAGCGGCACTAGTAATTAATGAACCTAAAATAATCGTAATCGCTGATGCTTCCGCTAATTGGGTAGAAGATAATTCGGTAGGCAAAATTGAACGTATGAGTAAAGCAGCAATTACTAATGCAGCAATCACTATTCCTGAACCTGGGCTGGCAGTAACACCGACCAAACCAGAAAAATAGCCACAAATAGCACAAAAAATAAAACCAATAATTAAAATATAGGCTAAACAACCTAAATAAAAATAAACTTCAATATCATCAGGTAAACCTAAACTTTCATAAAAAAATACATGTTTTAATAATGCATACAAAGCTAATAAAATTAATAAAATACCTGCGATAACGTAGGGGAAAGGAATATCTTGCTCTGTACGTGGCATATTATCTGCGCCAAATTCATGCGAAGCTAAGGCTTTTGTCGAAGCGCAAATACTGGCACAAAAAGGCTTAAATAATGTTAAAAGTGTATAAGTGCCTGCTGTTAACATAGCGCCAATACCAATAAAGCGAATTTGATTACTCCAAAAATTCATGACTATAGGGATAGGATCACTCAGGGGAATAACAATACCTTCATGCATACTTAGAATAGGGATAGCTATTAACCAACCAATCAATGCACCTATGAATAAGCTAATTCCAATACGAAATCCCATTAAATAGCCTGCGCCTATTAATGAAGCTGAAAAACCCGTACCAAAACCTATATAACTTTTACCAACGATAAACCATTTTTGAAAAGTACTCGCCATTATTTGTAAACCTGCTTGCGCAAATTCTAACCCTGCTCCAGCGGCCCCACCCAATAATATCTCTTTAAATCCAATACTCTTTTGGTTACTTAAATCTAATAAATGTGCAATGGCTTTTCCTTCTGGAAAAGGCAAATGGCGATCGGTCACTAATACTTTACGTAAAGGAATAGAAAATAAAACACCTAAAATACCACCACTAAGTGCAATGGCTAAATTCTGCCAATAATCAAATTTAAACCAATAATGAATAATCACCATGGCAGGTAATGTATACACAATCCCACCAGCAACGGCTTCACCAGCCGATGCAGCCGTTTGTACTAAATTATTTTCAAGTATATTGCCTCGTTTGAAGAAGCGAAATATACCCATAGATAAAACAGCAGCGGGGATAGATGCCGACGTTAAAATACCTATTTTCAATGCTAAATAAGTATTTGAAACAGCTAATAAAACAGCCAATATGATACCTAAGCACACAACTTTAAGGGTTAATTCAGGCAAATTTTTATTTGCGGGAATAAATGGCTGCTCATATTCAGACATGTGAGACTTTCCTTTAATAGTAATCTAGGTTATTTTGTCTATGATTTTCTTCAAATTTCGATTAAAGACCCATTTTAGTTTTACAAAGTTTGGTATTATATTTACAACCATTACTCTTTCTGAAATAGGGTAAAAAAAGTAGTATTTTATTTAACTTCTATTTTATTAAAAAACCGTTATCTAATCATGGTTATTGGTATCAACCTAATACATTCGGATTCGAGGGTATAGATATGTCTAGATTAAAACAATTCCAATTTCGTAATAAACCTCTTTTTCGCCAACATGAATTGGGTAAACATTTAATTAAATTTCTTTTAATGGCTGCTGGAAGTTTTTTTCTTTTAATCCTTGCAACTATCTTATCCATTATCTTTTTTGTCAATCCCAATGATTACAAAACACAAATTAATCAGCATATAACGAATAAACTCGGTAGAGAATTTGCCATTCGAGGCAATATTAGCTGGTCATTTTTCCCTTGGCTAGGCGTACAAGCACATAATATTCGTATTAATAATCCTCAAAATTTTGGATATTCTCCTTTTGCAACGATTAAAGAAATGAATATTCAAGTGAAATTATTACCTTTATTTCATAAAGAAATAAAGGTAGGTAAAATTGTTTTACATAGCGCTGAATTAACATTGCAAGTTGATAAAAAAGGCAAAACCAATTGGCAAAGTTTATTAGATCATTTAAAACAAAAAAAAGTTAATGAAGATAAAATTGAAATCATTGATGATAAAAAAACTAAAAAAGAAGTCAATATTAATATTTCAGAAATTGATATTCATGATGCCACACTTAATTGGTTTAATTCACAAGATAATACGCAGTGGGTGATTTCTAAACTCACCTTACAAAGCCAAAATATTAATGCTAATCAACCATTTGATATAAATTTATCCGGTTATTTTACGAGTATACAACCTGCAATAAAAGGGGATATATCACTTAAGGGTCGTGTACAAATGGATAATCAAAAGCAATATTATAATATTTCTCAATTAACATTAAATGGACATTTAATTAATTCTTCCTTTCATAATAAAGCGTTAAATATTGAATTAATATCTGATCTCGCTATCGATAAAAGGACAGATACTTTATTAATTAAAAATTTAAAAGCTAACATAGAAAATTTGAAATTAAATGGTGAAATCCAACGTCAAGGTGAAAATTTAACAGGTATCATTAATATTCCTGAATTTAATGCAAAACAATTTTTAGAAAAAATTGGGAAAAACCTTCCACCTATGCAAAATAATCATGCTTTTGAAAAATTTAAAACTTCTTTCCATTTTAAATACAATAAAAATCTTGAAATCAATCGATTACTACTCCAATTAGATAACACTATTGCGCAAGGTAATATAAGCATTTCTGATTTAAAAATGAAACAAATGACTTTAGCCATGAAACTTCAAAAAATGCGCGTTTCAGACTATTTAAAACCCGCTCAAGATGGAAAAACAACCCTGATTGATTTGGAAAATTTAAATTACTTAGGCAGTCTTAATTTTTCAAAGGAAAAACAAGTTTCTATACTTCGTGCTATTAATACCCAAGGAAAATTACAAATGGGTATGCTCACTATTGATAAAACGCAAATCAAAAATATAACAACAAAAATCAATAGCAATAAGGGTATTATTCAATTAATTCCACTTGTAGCCGAACTTTATCAAGGTAAGTATTCCGGGAATATTACTATTGATTTAAGTAAAGAAATTCCCATTATCAATGCAAAACAAACTTTTACCAATATTAATATTGCCAATTTACTCGAGTATTTTAAAATTCTCACAAAAGCAAAAGTAACAGGCATAGCTAATGTTAGCTCACAGTTTATGGCTATAGGTAATAATTTAGAACAAGCCCGACATACATTAACTGGAAAAGTCAATTTCTCTATTATTAAAGGGGTATTGAAAGGAATTAATCTTGAATATTGGTTAAATGTAGGTACGGCAATGTATCACCGTGAAGCGTTACCTTCCGAAAAAGTAGCGAATGAAACGCCTTTTGGAAATTTAAAAGGTAGTATTATTATTAATAAAGGAATTGCTAAAAATGAAGATTTACTTTTACAAACTTCATTTATGCAAGTTACAGGAAAAGGTATCATTGATTTAATTAATGAGCGTTTGGATTATTTATTTAATGCAGTAAAAGTAAATCCTATTAATAAAAAACCCCGTCAAGATATTATTCCTATTCGAGTCACAGGTCCTTTTTCTAAATTATCCATTAAACCTGATGTCAAAGAATTAATACGGAATCAATTAAAAAAAGAACTTTTAAAACAAACGGATAAATTAAAAGAAACTATTGGTGAACAAATAGAAAAAAATAAGGGAAATGGATGGGGTGATAACATTCGTAAATTCAATTTAGATAAACTATTTGGGCAATAAAGCGTGTTAACACCAAAGCAATTTAGTCATCAGGTTTTAGCATGGTATGACCAATACGGTAGAAAATCCTTACCTTGGCAAAATCCTATTTCAGCTTACCGAGTATGGATTTCTGAAATTATGTTGCAACAAACACAAGTTGCCACAGTGATTCCTTACTTTACTCGGTTTATGGAAATTTTTCCTGATATAACAATTCTTGCAAACACACCTATTGATGAAGTTTTACATTTATGGACAGGCTTGGGTTATTACGCTCGCGCTAGAAATTTACATAAAGCTGCACAAATTATAGTAACTGAATATAAGGGTATTTTTCCTACCCAATTAAATGAAATTATAAATTTACCGGGTATTGGGCGTTCAACTGCAGGAGCTATTGCGGCCATTGCAATGGGGCAATCAACAGCTATTTTAGATGGTAATGTAAAAAGGGTATTAAGTCGCTATCATGCTGTAGAAGGTTGGCCAGGAAATTTAACCGTAACCAATAAATTATGGGAATACGCTATACAATATACGCCTACCACACGGGTTAAAGAATACACACAAGCAATGATGGATTTAGGCGCAATGATTTGTACCCGCACAAAACCTAAATGTAATATTTGCCCTTTAGAACAACATTGTGTCGCACATCAATTAAATAATGAAACAGCTTATCCCACTCGAAAACCAACCAAAATTTTACCCAATAAATCAATAAAAATGCTTATTTTAAAACAAGCTAATAATTCCATTTTATTAATAAAAAGGCCCCCCGTTGGTATTTGGGGAGGATTATGGAGTTTTCCAGAATGTACGTTAGACATGGAATTATCAAAACTTTATTCACATTTTGGGATAATTGAAATAGCTGATGAAGAAAGTTTACCTAGCTTTCGTCATACCTTTAGTCATTTTCATCTGGATATATATCCTATTGTTACCCATGTAAAAAAATGCCACTATCAAATAATGGATGAAAATCAAATGATTTGGTATAACCATGAAGAATCTCCTAAACTAGGCTTAGCTACACCAGTAAAGCAATTATTATTAAAAACCCTGTCTTTAAAGTGAGAAATTTAAAAATGAGTAGAATGATTTTTTGTCAAAAATTAAATAAAGAAGAAGAAGGTTTAGAATATCAACCTTATCCCGGTGAATTAGGAAAAAAAATATATACCCATATTTCAAAAATTGCATGGCAAGAATGGTTAGCTAAACAAATAATATTGATTAATGAATATCGTTTAAATCTAGCAGAAACGACTGCCCATGCCTTCCTTGAAAAAGAAATGAAGCTTTATTTTTTTAATGAAGAATAAAAATTTTAAAATTTTTCTTAAAATATTTTAAAAAAAACCTTGACTGAATGCTTCACACCGGTTTTAATATGAGCCTCCAATGTAGTGGCTCGATAGCTCAGTCGGTAGAGCAAAGGACTGAAAATCCTTGTGTCGGTGGTTCGATTCCACCTCGAGCCACCATTTATTAGTAACAACAATAACTTCTCTTCTTTACTATCATTACTTTCATTAGAAAAATGATTACTCAATTTTGACTCACCTATATCCTAAATATTGGATTAAAGCTTATAATTCTATCTGCTTTTTACCAAAATGATTCCTAATAGTGAATTTGAACACGTTTTTCTATGAATACCTCCATTGTTTACACTTTATATCTAGATATCATCAATGAAAGAATTACAAGAATTTAGACGACTTTTGAAATTTATTAGCAATAATTTAGAAAAAAATGACTGCTAGAGACAAGTATTTCTTTAAAAATAGGGAAAAACAGTTAATAATGCGAGTAAGTTAATATGGATATGCCTTAGTAAAACTTACTATTTTCTTATATTAATAATGAATGGTTACTTGAAATAATTATCTTTAACTAAGTGTGAATTTTCCTAAATATTTTTTAATTCTATTGAGCAATCTTAATACTTTAACATTTAAGATTATTAAAAATAGCTTTATAAATTATAAAGAGTATAACTAGTATGAATAAACCTTTATTAAAAAATGCGTCGGAAACACTCATTAATGAAGCAACAGTTTATGTTATTGATGATGATACTGCTCTTTGTGAATCTTTACATTGGCTTATTGAATCAATTGGTTTAAGAGTCCGTATTTACAATAATGCAAAAGATTTTTTAAATGAATATCGCCCAGAAATGAAAGGTTGTTTACTCATTGATATACGGATGCCTGGCTTAAGCGGTTATGAATTACAAGATATTTTGATTTCGCAACATAATCGTTTACCCGTTATCATGATGACAGGTCATGGTGATATCCCCATGGCTGTGCGTGCATTAAAAGCGGGAGCAATTGATTTTATTACTAAACCTTTTAATGCTCAGTATTTATTAGAGCAAATACAAAAAGCCATACAACAAGATTCTGCTCGTACACAAGTTCCTGAATATACCATTTTATCAAAACGCTTTTCTTCATTAACGTCTCGTGAAAAAGAAGTTTTAGAAGGGGTTGTTGCTGGACAATTAAATAAAGAAATTGCCTATGATTTAGGTATTTCTTTAAAAACGGTTGAATTACATCGCTCTCATGTGATGCAAAAAATTCAAGCAAAATCTCTCGCGGAGTTAGTTAAATTTTATTTAATATTAAATCATACGTTGAATTGATGGTTGCAAATATGCGAAAGCAAACATCACCACTAGCTACTTTATCTATGGAAACTTTATTATTTACCGCTTTAAATAGTATAAATAAATTTGGAATTTGTATTTTATCGGAACAAGGTAATATTCTTTATTCAAATCAAAATATTGCAGATATTATTGGATACACACCCGATTTCTTGTATGGTAAAACCATTTCTCTACTTTCTGTAGACTCTACTAATAATTTTTTTTCTAATATTATTTCTGAAATTAATATAGATAATAATTTTAAAATTGAAGATTGGATAAAATGCGAAAATAATTCATTCATTTACGCAAATATGACTTTTTCAAAATTTCTTACAGAAAATGGTTTAATTAATTATTGTTTATTATTTTTCGATCGCACCAAAGAATATGAAAATGAAATCTTTTTACAAGAAACGAAAAATAGATATGAATATGTTACTGAAGGTGCACGTACAGGAATATGGGATTGGAATATTCAAGATAATACGTCATATTGCAGTTCTTATTTTTTAGAAATTTTTGGCATACAGAAAAATGAATTTTTTAGTATCAATAAAGCATTAACTCAAATTCATATCAAAGATCGCGAAAAATTTCTTGCAAAAATGAATGCCTATCAAGAAAATTTCCAACAAGAATATGAATTAGAATTTCGTATTATACAATCCAATAGCCTTATTCGTTATTGTCTAAGCCGAGGACGTCCTGTTTTTGATGAAAAAGGTAATGTCATTCGTGTTGTAAGTGCCATTATTGATATAACCCCTCAAAAAACGGCTCAAACTGAAATTAAATATTTGCACGAACAACTTGAAAAACGTTTTTCCGCAACATTTCAACAAGCGGCTGTTGGTTTTGCACATGTAGGTTTAAATTCTATTTGGCAAAAAGTGAATTCAAAATTATGCGAAATTTTTGGATACCCTGAAAATGAACTTACTAAATTAACTTTTCAAGAAATTACCTATTTTGAAGATTTAGCACAAGATTTAGAAAATGTTGAAAGTATTCTTTCAGGTGAAATACCTACTTATTCTTTAGAAAAAAGATTTATTCGTAAAGATGGCACTTTAATTTGGGCTACTATAACTGTATCGCTGGTACGAGATGAAGAAAATAATCCTGAATATTTTATTACTGTTATTGAAGATATATCTCAGAGAAAAAATGCTGAATTTAAATTACAAAAAACTTTTCAGCAATTACAAGAAAATGAAGCGCGACTAAACCGGATTATTCATTCAAATATTGCAGGAATATTTTTTTCCACTCTTGATAATGTCTTATTTGATGCCAATGATAATTTTTTAAAAATGATTGGTTATACCCGTGAAGATTTATTGTCAGGTAATATTACTCGAAAAAGTATTACGCCAGAAGAATTTCAAGAATCCGATGTAGGAATATTAACTGAATTAATTCAAAAAGGATTTGCTAATAATTATGATAAACAATATATACGTAAAGATGGAAAAAAAATTGACGTATTAGTTAATCATATACTGTTAAGTGAAAACCGTACTGAAACAGTCACTTTTGTACTTGATATTACGGAAAGAAAACTTGCTGAACAAGCACTTTTAGAAAGTGAACAACGTTTTCGAAAAATGGCTCATGATGCACCCATTATGCTATGGATGACTGATAGTAAAGGATATGCGATTTATGCTAATAAATATTGGCTAGAATATAATGGAATTACATTAAACGAATACATTGGTCAATTTCGCCCTGCATCTGATTCTATTCACCCCGAAGATAGAGAACGAACAACTGCCATTTTTCTTAATAGTTTAAAAAAGCAAAAAACCTATATTAATAATGTTCGCTATAAAAGAGCGGATGGTGAATATCGTTGGTTAAGTTTTAATGGAAATCCAAGGTTTACATACACAGGTGAATTTGTAGGCTATGTAGGTATTTGCCAAGATATCACCGATAGTAAACTCGCTAGAGATAAATTAAAAAAATTGGCAAAAGAATTAGAATTCAGAGTTAATGAACGTACCCGAGAAATACAAACTGTCAATAAAGAATTAGAAGCTTTTTCATATTCCGTTTCTCATGATTTACGCGCTCCATTACGAAGCATTGATGGTTTTAGTAATATTATTGCTAATAGCTATGCACATCTTTTAGATGAACAAGGAAAAGAATATTTTCAATTTATACGTGATAATACTCAACGGATGGGATATTTAATTGATGATTTATTAAAATTATCTCGTATTAGTCGCATTGAATTAGATTTTGAAAAAATTAACCTTAGTGAAATTGCTGAGGAAATTTGCAAACATATTCAATTACGTGCCCCTGAACGACACGTAAATTTTTGCATTAAACCTAATATTATAGCTAATGGTGATCCACATTTACTACGAATTGTATTAGAAAATTTATTAGATAATGCTTGGAAATTTACTCGTAAAAAAAGTAATGCAATAATTGAATTTTCTTCTTATAAAGAAAATGGAGAAATTATTTATTTCGTTAAAGATACAGGTGCTGGTTTTGATATGAAATTTGTTAATAAATTGTTTGGCGCTTTTCAACGTTTACATTCCATGGATGAATTTAGTGGGACAGGCATAGGTTTAGCTACGGTTCAACGCATTATTCATCGTCATAATGGCCGAGCTTGGGCTGTGGGTGAGCCAAATAATGGAGCAATTTTTTATTTTACATTACCCCAAGTCAATGAAATAAAGTAATTAATTTATGAAAGAAAAAATAATTTTATTAGTTGAAGATAACCCCTATGATGAAGCACTAACACGTGAAGCATTTAAAATTAATCAGTTTGAACATAAGATTATCCATGCTAAAGATGGAGAAGAAGCATTAAATATATTATTGCTTAATCCTGAATCTCATGGGATCAATTATGAAAAAAATGATTTAATTATTTTATTGGATCTTAAATTACCTAAAATAAATGGAATTGAAGTATTAAAAGAAATTAGAGCGCATAAGTTAACACAATGTTTACCTGTTATTATACTTACATCGTCTAAAGAAGAAAAAGATGTGCTTAACTCTTATTTATATACAGCAAACAGTTACTTACGGAAACCCGTGGACTTTGCTGAATTCGTCACTGTGGTAAAAGCTTTAGGTGATTATTGGCTTAAATATAATGAATCACCTCCAGTTTTTTTAAGTAGTGAAGATAAATAATCACTACATGAGGTATTTTAAAGTTTATGAATGTTTTATTAATTGAAGATACGATAGAAGATGCCTATTTAATTAAAGAAATGCTTTTTTCTCAATCCTATAATAATGTCTCTATTCAATTTTTTCACAAAAATAATTTACAGCAAGGTTTAATAACATTACAAGAACAAACTTTCGATTTAATTCTCTGTGATCTCGATTTACCAGATAGTATTGGTTTAGAAACATTTCAAGCAATATACCAGCAAGTCCCTGACACTCCTATTATTGTCTTAACAGGTAATGATGATGAAAATACTGCATTAACTGCTGTTAAAAATGGGGCGCAAGATTATTTAAATAAAAATGAAGTTAATAGCAAAATATTATTAAGAGCTATGCGTTATGCAATAGAACGAAAAATGACTGAAATTGCTTTGCGTGAAAGTGAAGTACGTTTTCGCTCCATTGTTGAAACGACACATGAATGGATTTGGGCAGTTAATAAAGAAGGATATTATACTTATACCAATCCCAGTATTAAAAATATTTTAGGCTACGAATCCACAGATATTATTGGAAAGCATTTTTTTACTTTTGTTCATGAAAAGGATATTCCTAAATTAAAGAAAAATTTATTTCATGTTCAATATAACCAACAAATGGGGTGGACAAATTTAATATGCCGTCGCCGACATCAAAATCAAAATTATCGCTATCTTGAATCTAATTGTGTTCCTATTTTTGGTATTAAAGGAGAAATTGTGGGTTATCAAGGCTGTGATAGAGATATTACAGAACGAAAACTAGCAGAATCTTGGTTACATAAACATCAATTAGAATTAGCTCGAGCCGCTCGACTAACATCCATAGGTGAAATGGCAACGACTATTGCTCATGAACTCAATCAACCGTTAGCAGCTATCGCAAATTTTTGCCAAGGTTGTATTGTTAAACTTGAAAACGGGAATCCTAATAACGAAGAATTATTAAAAGTAATGAAGCTTGCAGCAATTCAATCAGAGCGTGCAGGAGAAATTATTCATCGCATGAAAAATTTCGTACGCAAAGGAACTTTATATTATGAAACAGCTGATATTAATAAAGTGATCATGAAAGCGGTTACACTGATTGATTATGAAATGCGAGAAAAAATGGTCAATATTCATTTTGATTTTACTGAATGTTTACCACTTATTGATATTGATAAATTACAAATTGAACAAGTTATTATTAATTTAATTCGTAATGCTAGCGAAGCAATGGAAGCACTTCCCATTACTGAAAAACGAAATTTAACTCTACAAACCAACTGCATTAATAATCATACTATAACAGTAACTGTAAAAGATGAAGGTCCAGGATTTTCAGAAGAAAATGGATCACAATTATTTGATATTTATTTCACCACTAAAACCACGGGGATGGGTATGGGATTATCCATTTGTCGAACTATAATTGAAGCCCATGGGGGTGGTATTAATGCAAAAAATAACCCTGATAAAGGAGCTTCTTTTCAATTTACACTTCCCATTATTGCACCGAAAAAGAAAAACCATATTATGTAATTCCCATGTTGAATCACTTATTTAGCTTTATCTTATCTTTACTGAAATAGGAGAAATACGATTTTCATTTCATTTGGGTAAATTTATTCAACTCATAAAAACAGTGTAAAACTATATTTTGCATAAAGATAACCAGAAATCGAAAAAAATATTTAAAAATTAACCCTCATTCATACCATATTTTATTTTTAGGTCTATACTTAAATTTAATGGGCTAATAATAACAAATTACTTTTTTAATTGGTTAACTTACTGGTAGAAGGATCTTTATGTACAGCCAAACAAAAAATATTGCAAAACAAACGAATAATAGTTTACACAGCAATACTTATCTCAATTACAGTCAAAATTGTTTCAACGAAGGGAAATATAATTTTGCTCTTCTTGCTGCGGAAAAAGCGCACGAATTAAACCCTAAAAATACAGATATAATTTTGCAAATTGCCAAAATATTTATTCTACAAGAACAATATGCCTGTGCAGAAAAATATTTAAAACAAATTGAAAATTCAGATATAAATAATTCAATTAAAAACTTTTATTTAAAAACATGCTATTTACATTTGGTTGAAAATCACTCATCGCTGACTGAGAATAATACGTTAGATAATTCTTATGATGCGAATCTTTATTTAAATTATAGTGAAGAATGTTATCAGAAAAGAGAATTTTTACTTGCTCTCCTTGCTGCAGAAAAAGCACAAAAACTTTATCCTAGTAATAAAATGATAACAAAACAAATTAAAAAAATACAAGTAATGCAAGAAAAGTATGAAGAAGCTTTACCCTATCAATATCAATAACAAAACTCTTCTTTGACAATAAAGTTTTTATCGCAATGTCACTTACACTAGAAAAGCATAACTATAATAATTATTCAATATGCTGAAAATATTGTTTCATTTAGATAAAAAGTAAGGATTAAATAAGTAAAGTAAAATGATTAAGCAAGCGATTAATTCAAGTGAAATTGATAAAAATTATTTACTTAAAAAAATTAAAATTTTGCTGTTACTTGTTTAATCTATAGCCAGACATTAACAATGATATTAGGAAAGAAAGTTTACTATTAAAAAATTGAATAAAACGATAGTGTCGCCATTTTTGAGGCCCCTTTTGGGACATCCAAGTCCCCAAAAGGGACAAAAATTGTCGACAAGTATGCCTGCGGCAGCCCTGGCCGTCCTGCGTACGCTCGTTATGACACGACTAGGTGTCATAACTTCACTTCCACAAATGACTTGTCGACCGTGTTGTGGACCTTATATTTTGCCTTCGGCAAAACATCCGGTACTACGGTCTACCAGGGACTATCGGCCTCGCTCCTTCGTCGCTTCCTTGGCCGACAGCGGTTGAATATATACAATAAATTATTCATCATAGTTAACATTGTTTAATTGGCAAAGTTTCTTTACATTACGAAACCTATTTAGTAAAGAAAAATGAACCACCTGTGCGAAAATTTAATATAAGTTAAAATAGCAACAAATTATTTTCTTGTAATGGAGAGATAATTTCACTAAGCAAGGACACCATCATTTTCAAGAACAACTTTAATTTAGCTTGGATTTAGTATCACTCATTCCACAACATTATTTATTGAAGCAAATAGTTTTTTAAAATGAAAATGATTTTTTTATAAGTGCCAACGAATACATTCCCCTTTTGATTACGTAACGCCTTTTGAGTTCGAAAAACTATTTTATAAAAATATTGCTTAAAAATGTGTCCTATTTATTTGGCCATTCCAGTAATAACCAAAAAAAATTAGAATAGTCGGGGCTGTATAGTGTATGATTAACCTTGCTTGCCCGTGTTTATTTACCCTGCAACCCCTTTAAAAACATGGGGGATAACTTTGCATTTGGATGGTAAAAAAAACAATCATTTCTTTCACTGCTTAATTATAAATTCATGAAATGAATTATCTGCCTTGAATTTTAATAGTCTGCGATAGCTGGTTTAACATTATCCCATAAGAACTATGGCTATGCTTAGTTAATAGCGGGGTTATTTAAGTATGGATATTTCGTACCATATTATATTAGTGGGTGCTTTATTACTGCTAATTAGTATTATTGCTACTAATTTTTCCGATCGAATTGCCATGCCTATCCTGCTTGTTTTCCTGGTTGTTGGGATGCTTGCTGGTGAAGAAGGTCTAGGGCAAATTCAGTTTCAAAATATACAGCAAGCACATCTCATAGGAACTATAGCCTTAGCTATTATTCTTCTCAACGCAGGGTTACACACAGAGTATAGCAGTATTCGAGAAGGTGCATTACCTGCTACTTCGCTAGCTGTGGTAGGTACATTAATTACATCCATTCTCGTAGGGCTATTTGCTGCCTGGTTATTAGAATTACCTTGGTTAGAAGGTTTTCTGCTTGGAGCAATCATAGCGCCAACTGATACTTCTGCTGTTTTTTCTTTACTTCGTGCCAGTAATACCAAGCTTAAATCGAATATCGCCGCTATATTAGAGATAGAATCAGGTAGTAATGATCCACTCGCTGTTTTGTTAACTGTTTCGCTTATTGAGCTATTGCAATCAAAACAAGGCTCATTAGATCTACATTTTTTTACGGCATTATTCATTAAAATTATGATTGGCGCTCTCTGTGGTATTTTATTAAGTCGCTTAACTATTGCTCTAGGAAGTAAACTCAAACTTTCAGCTAGTTTATATCCTTTGCTTGCCTTTTCAAGTGGGATGGCCATATTTGCTGCTGCAGAACTTTTAAATGGGAGTGGTTATTTGGCTGCTTACTTCGCTGGTATTATTATTGGTAATAGCCAAATCCATCATCGAGAGAATATACTGCGCTTACATGATAGTTTTTCTTGGCTAAGCCAAATTTGCATATTTCTAATGTTAGGCTTATTCGTAACCCCTTCAGCACTACTGCAAAATCTTCCTCAAGCATTATTAATTGCCATCTTTCTTATGCTAATAGGGCGTCCCATCGCAGTTTGGTTGAGTCTTTTTCCTTTTCGCTTTAATTTGCAAGAACATATACTTATTAGCTGGATTGGTCTGCGAGGCGCTGTTCCTATCGTTCTCGCCATTAATCCTTTACTCGTTGGCTTGGATCACGCCTATCTTTATTTCAATATTACATTTTTTATTGTAATTATTTCAATTGTGTTGCAAGGTTGGACAATATCCCCTCTTGAAATCTTGCTTAGCAAAGGAAAAACCACTTAGCGAATCGACGAGTAAAGGCTCAAATAGATAAAAGGTTGAAGCTGTAGGTTTCCGTACGATTGTGCCTACGGGTTCTAACTGAACTTATTAACCAAAACTTTTTAAAGAATGGCTTAAGGATTTTTATCGCTTGCGTAAAAATAAGTATTTCTAATGGTTACTTAATTGAATTTTTTTTACTATAAATAATAAAATAAACTTTTTATTTTCTACCTTGATATCATTTTCACAAGGCTGATTCTATTTTCAAAAAGCAATTTTTTCTAAATTTTTTATTTTTATTAATTTAATATATTTATATTTTACAGTTAAAAGACCTATATGTTGAAATTGTGAAATAATTCGACTCACCGTTTCCGCAGCTAAATTAAGATAATTACCAATATCTTGACGTGACATGGGTAATGCAAATTCTGTATTTGAAATTTCATCAAAATGATAACGATAAAATAAACTTAATAAAAAGGATGCAACTTTTTGTTCTGCTGTACGCTGATGCATTATTCCTTCTTGTAAAGCTAAATTCCAACTCATTAATTTCAATAATTGAATTTGCAATTGAGGATTTTCTGTGGCTGCCGATAATAAAGTCTTTAATTCTATTTTACACGTACGCGTTGTGGAAAGGCATACAGCAGAACTATTATGTAAACCACTATGGATTGCCTCAAAACCAATTAATTCACCTGGAAGGAAAAAACCGATAACTTCTTCATCACCGTGATGATTGATGCGATAGCGTTTTATTGTTCCTGATTGGATAACATAAATTCCTTGAAAAGCTTGTCCAATTTGAAAAACAAAATCTTTTCGCTTAAAAATAGGTTGTTTTTTGACAATTTTATTAATTAAAGACAGATTAAAATCGATGGGTAGACATATACTTTTGATGAAGCACTTATTACAACCGTGATTAAGTGATTCTACATCATTAGTTTCTAACTTAAGATCATTGTTAATTGGAATTGAAATTGGATTCATACGCATCCATCATTTATTCATTTTGAATGCGTATGATTATAGCTTAATTATTCAATGTGATCGCTATTTATCTATATCTGTTAACTCTAACCACATTGCATTTAAAATAGCAAAAGAACACGCTAATCCCAAACCTAATACCCAAGAAAAATACCACATATTTCATTACCTTTTAATAATAACTTGCTGTATCTTGATCGATATGTTTACCTATAACTTTACCCCGCATGATGCGATATACCCATGCTGTGTAAGCTATAATAATAGGCATAAATATAGCCGTTACAAATAGCATAATTAATAAAGTTTTTTCACTAGAAGAAGCATCCCATAACAATAAACTATTATTAGGATTACTGCTAGAAGGTAATATGAATGGATACATACTTAAACCAACGGTAGAAATAATACCCATTATACTTAATGAACTTCCTATAAAAGCTAATCGAAATAATTTTGCAAAGTTTGCAAATAAAACAATAATAGCTCCAAGAAAACCCGCGCAAGGTGCTAATAACATAAAAGGATAATTAGAATAATTACTTATCCACTGTCCTAATTCAGGTATGACTTGTTTATTTAAAGGGTTAGAAGGTTGATTATGAGAAACAGCACTGACTAATTCATAACCAGAAATATAATGCGCTATACAATAACCACCTAATGCAAATAAAATAATGACTAAAATACTGGTAATACTTGCAATTAAACGAGCTCGCTGTTGAATCGCATCTTCCGTTTTTACTGTTAAATATAAAGCACCATGCATTAACAGCATAGCAACACTTAATAAACCACTTAATAATGCAAAAGGATTAAGTAATTGCCAAAATGTTCCAGAATATGTCATACGCAACATATTATCAAATTGAAAAGGAACACCTTGTAAAACATTTCCTAACGCGACTCCAAAAATTAATGCAGGAATAAAACCACTATAACTAATTGCATAATCCCATGAAGTTCTCCACGTTTTACTTTCTAATTTACTCCGAAATTTAAAAGATACAGGTCTTAGAATAAATGCCACTAATACAACAAACATCGCAATATAAAAACCAGAAAAGGAAACACTGTATATTAATGGCCAAGCCGCAAAAATAGCGCCACCACCAAGAATAAACCAAACTTGGTTACCTTCCCAAACTGGCCCAACAGTGTTAATAACGATACGTCGTTCGAGATCATTTTTTGCGACTACCGGTAATAGCGCCGCAACACCCAAATCGAAACCATCCATAATAGCAAAACCCACTAAAAGTACGCCTACCAATACCCACCAAATAATGCGTAATAATTCATAATCTAGGTTCATTTTAAACCTCCTACTTCATTATTTTTTTGTACATAAGCGGGACCTAAACGGATATATTTAATCATTAAATAAAGTTCTACTATCGCTAAACCCGTATAAAATAAAACAAATCCACATAAACTTAACCATAAATCATGAGTGCTTAAAGAAGAAGTACCTAAATACGTTGGTAAAATACCTTCTATAGCCCAAGGTTGACGCCCATGTTCTGCAACAAACCAACCTAATTCAGCTGTAATCCACGGTAAGGGCAAACTATATAAAGCGGTACGTAAAAACCAAGGCGTTTCTAATTTGCGACGCGCAGATAAATAAAAGCCTACTGCAAATAATGCAATAAAGAAAAAGCCTCCAGCCACCATACCTCTGAAAGACCAAAATAAAGAAGCAACATTGGGTACAGTATCCCAAGCGGCAGCATCAATTTGCTCTGCAGTGGCATCATTCACGTTTTCCGTATAACGTTTTAATAGTAAGGCATAACCTAAATCATTTTGATAAACAGCAAATTCCTTTTTCGCATTTTCATTATTTTTATCTTGTAATAAATCTTGTAATGCTTGATAAGCTGTCATACCTTTTGTAATGCGTTGCTTTGCTTCTGCAACTAATTCATTGATACCTGGCAATTGTTGATCAATAGAACGTGTTGAAATCAACCCTAAAACATAAGGAATTTTAATAGCATAACGGGTTGTTTTATGTTCTTGATCAGGAAAACCAATTAAAGTAAAACTCGCTGGAGCTGGTTCTGTGTGCCACATCCCTTCTATCGCTGCTAATTTCATTTGTTGATTTTGACTAGCCATATATCCACTTTCATCACCTAATACAACGACAGATAATGATGAAGCTAAACCAAATGAAACAGCCACGGCTATTGAGCGTTTAGCTATTTCTTTATAACGGCCTCTGAGTAAATAATAAGAACTTATCGCTAATACAAAAATAGCACCAGTAACATAACCACTACTTACGGTATGAACAAATTTTGCCTGAGCAACAGGATTAAATAAAACTGCGGCAAAATCATTAACTTCCATACGCAGTGTTTCAAAATTAAAATAGGCTCCGGCAGGATGTTGCATCCAACCATTTGCAATCAGAATCCATAAAGCGGAAAGATTTGAACCAATAGCCACTAACCAAGTAACGGATAAATGTTGTATTTTTGATAATCTTTCCCAACCAAAAAAGAATAAACCAACAAAGGTGGCTTCTAAGAAAAATGCCATTAATCCTTCAATAGCTAATGGTACACCAAAGACATCCCCTACATAATGAGAGTAATAAGCCCAATTGGTACCAAACTGAAATTCCATGGTTATCCCAGTTGCGACACCCATCGCGAAATTAATACCAAATAATACTCCCCAAAACTTAACCATATCACGCCAAATTTGACGTCCAGTCATAACATAAACCGTTTCCATAATACCCAATAAAACGGATAAGCCTAATGTTAATGGGACAAATAAAAAGTGATACATCGCCGTTAATCCGAATTGGAGACGGGATAACATGACAACTTCAGAACCGACCATATGCGTTACCTATTTGTTAAAAAACAAGGTTTTTTCAATTAATGTTTTTCTTAGTGGCTTTTCTACAGGATGTGAGAAGCAATAATGCCATAAACACCAAAGAAGTATTAATTTAATACAAATAACAATAAAAATTTCTCTGCCTAAGCGTGGGCGTTGACGATTATTGAATTCTTTCATCGTAAAATTCCCTCAAGAATAAAGCGCTACCAACGTAGCAAATAAAATAAAAGTTTTCCTTGATCTGGATCATAAAAAGAGAAAAACTTTAACAATTAAATAAGAAGAATCGAGCGTTTATGTCTTGCATCTCTCTTTTGCAAGGTATTACCTTTTAATAGAGAACCGAATTATACCGTTAGCTTATTCACGTAATTGTTTTATTATTTCTTCATAATCATGAGCAAATTGATCACCATTATCTGGGTTAGATAAAATAGCCCGTAATTTCCCTTTGGGATCAATTAAACCAATACTGGTACTGTGATCGATAGTGTATGTATTTCCTCCACTGTTGGAAGACCCATTTATCTTCATTTTCATGAAAACGGCATTCATATCGTGGGTTAATTGCGTTAAGTCTTTTTCATCACCCATTAAACCAATAAATTCGGGATTAAACCCTTGTGCATATTGACTGACTAACTGAGGGCTATCTCTTTGAGGATCTACGGAAATAAATAAAACTTGTGGTAATGGAATAAAATGATCATTTTTTAATTTACTATAGGCTTGATTTAAAATAGATAAAGTGGTTGGACAAATCACAGGGCAATGCGTAAATCCAAAAAAAAGTAAACTCCATTGATTTTTTAAATTGACATTAGTAAACGATTTTCCCTCCTGATTGATTAAAGTGAAATCATGTAAATTACGAGGAAGAGGAAAAATAATTCCATTAACTTTTGTCACTTCTTTTTTATGCTGCAAATAATAACGCAATCCTATACCACTTAATAAAGCAGTAACGATTAAAATAATGATACTTATACTGAAAAAATTGAATTTTTTCATAAAATACTCTTGAATAAATTAACAATTGAAAAAAATATACCTGGGAAAATCATTATTAAAAAAAATTAAACTTTATATTTTTTTTACAAAAATGGATTTCAGCATCATGGGACCAAACCCTTCCACTTTACCATCAATATTATGATCACTTTCAACAAGTTGCATAATTTTTACTTTTGTTCCTACTTTTATCACACTGGACGAATTTTTAATTTTCAAATCTTTGATAACAGTAACAAAATCACCCTCCGTTAATAAATTACCGTTAGCATCATGCACAATAAATTTATCCTCATCATTTATTACTTCTGTCGATTCCATCCATTCATAAGTACATTCTGGACAAATGTATACATTTCGATCTTGATAAGTGTATTCGCAATCACATTGTGGGCAATTAGGTAAATTCAACATATTATAATTCCAAGATGATAAAAATATTTGAGAAAAAAAAGTATTTCAATTTCCCCCAAGAAGGGGGAAATATATTATAACGCTATTATTCGATAGTGTCGCCATTTTTGAGACCCCTTTTGGGACATCCAAGTCCCCAAAAGGGACAAAAATTGTCGACAAGT
>CBCSKA010000109.1:0-1719 GCA_965140885.1 Legionellaceae bacterium
CGGCAAAACATCCGGCACTACGGTCTACCAGGGACTATCGGCCTCGCTCCTTCGTCGCTTCCTTGGCCGACAGCGTTCGACTTATCCTCACGGACTCATCTACGGTTTCCCGTGGCTTCATTGTCCCTAGAGCTTCACACCACCAGATTGCTCCAGTCGCATGTCTAGGTAGAGAACTACTGACGGAACAGTAGGTTGCACTCAGGTGGCTGCCTGCTGCAACAGTTTATATAGCGACATCGTGTCGCACGGGTTAAATTACAGAAACGGGGCAATCTTCTTCTACACGGATCGATGGTGTAGCCTTAATAAATCGGTAATAACCACTGCGCGATACATTAAACACAAGGGACATCCTCTCTATACTAAATTCTTGTTCCTGTCTTTGCATAAACTGATATTTCATTTGCGCTGTGAGGAGAAGATGCCCAGTGCTTTTTTTAATATATCTCTTTCCTCTTTTACAATTGCAAGCTCTTTGCGTAACTGCATCAGCTCAACTTCTGATGGTTTAATATGTCCCTTCCCGACAAATGCATCAGAACCCACTTTTTTGTGCTCGTCTACCCAACCAACCAAGGTCGCTGACGGAACTCCTAAATCCTCACTCATTTTTTTATATGTTTGGCCGCTTTCTAAATAAAGTTTTACTGCATTTAATTTAAATTCTTTATCATATACTCTAATTTTACGCTTACTCATAATTCATCCAAAAAGTAATAAAATTATACTCTTTGTTTCTCTTCGTTGTGTCTACTAAATGGTAGCAACATCAATTGTCGGATTCAACTGTCAATAAAATATAAATTTATCTAATTCGGAAAATGAAAAAATTCACTTAAAATTATAACCTTGATCATCCGGTAGGTTGTCAAAAAATTCCTTAGCTTCCAAATCTTTTTGGTTAAAAAAAAGTATTTTATTCTTATTTTCTTTTTTAACCTTTACATTTTCTGCTTTATTGATTTCACTAGCTATCCGCAATACATCTCTGAAGGTAGGTGCCGGAGAAAGTTTCTCTCTTTTTGCTTTATTTAAACTAATATCATAAGCTTTCAATAATTCCGATACTTGAGTTTCATCCAAACCCATGCCGCATAAAATCATTTTCATTTCATTACTCGTATAAGGAGGCAATGTTACTTTGAGTAAACGGTGTGATAAAGCGTCACTCATGATTCGTCTGCCAGCCATAGAGACAGGATTTTGAGTTGCGATGAGAAAAAAACCTGGTTTAGCCGGTTTTTTACCTTCAATGGTTTTCCCCATTAACAAGCTATTAAATAAACGCTCCATTATAGGTGCACTATTGATTTCATCTATGATGACAAGCGCTCCATTATTAAAGGCTTCTAATAGTAACATTTCCTTTTTTTCAATTGGCAAACTAACAGGAATGCGATAAAAATATTTTCCTGAATCTATTATTTCTGATGAAGTATCTATCTTTTTTTCCTTATAATCATTAGCTTCCAATAAAGCTAAGACGAGTTCACTTTTACCAATTCCTGATTCACCTTCAATAATTATTCCACCTAATCCACCATATCGTTGCTCATCTAAAGTAGCAACCTCTCGTTTGTAATTACACAATGCTAATAATTGATTTAATTGATCCCAAAGCGCTATGCGTGAATCAAGTAATACCGATAGTGTCGCCATTTTTGAGACCCCTTTTGGGACATCCAAGTCCCCAAAAGGGACAAAAATTGTCGACAA
>CBCSKA010000110.1:0-1702 GCA_965140885.1 Legionellaceae bacterium
TCCCCTTCACAGAATAGCCATGGGTACGGGGCATGTCATGAGCAAAGCCACTTTCATCCAGAAAAATTATCTGACGATTAGAAGACTTATACTTCGTTAAATTCTGTTGAAATAATAACCGCTGTTCGGCGTCGGCTTTGGGATGCTGTAGCGTTTTTTTTATAGCTGATACCCATCCGTTTTATGGCCCAATAAATGCCCGTTTTACTCACTCCTAAACGTTGGGCTCTTTCATGATAATAACTATCTGGATAGCTCTGTATATCCTGCTTCAATAACTCCATATTAATTTTAGTTGCAGGTTTATCACGCTTTATTTTGGGGGCAAGACATGTACTCCAACGCACAAGGCTTGATTTACCTATCTTAAATCGCAGTGAGGTTTCTGCAAAACTTAAATTCTCTTCCGCTTTAACGGTTAACACATGTTTTCTAAAATCGATTGAATAGGTCATAAATTAATAATTATATCCAATTTACAAGGAATTAGCTATAATCAATCAAGAAGTAACTCTACAATTAGTTGGTACTATTTTAAGGGATGGTTACATTTTTATTTCTTCCATAAAATTTCAATGCAGATCAAAATCGTACACAATCAAATTTTAAGCGTTACGACTTTTTGATTTAACCAACATTATCAGTGTTGTGATTCAATATAGAATGGATTATTGGTGAAACTTCCATTTCCTTCAACAATAACCTCACTCTTACCTTTTGAAGCTATATCAATTAAGCAAAAACCAAGTTTTTAAGCTTTTTAAATACTTATCCATAAGGGTTTATTAAATCATTTGTCTGGTATACAACTATAAATGTGTTTTAAATGAAAAAAATTGTCTTAATTGCTCATGTTACGCACATGCCCAATTAAGCAGACATTATTTTAAGTTCCCGCATAGCAATTTGGTTGGCTCTGAGAATGAGTTTGTATTTGATTGCAAAGTGATTTAAATTCGTTTTTATTTTCAACATTTCCAATTTGCAATATGCAATCATGGCTGCAAAAATATGATTACATTGAGTCTGTACTGTTCTTGTCGGGGACTTGGTTAAACTGGCATTTTGTTTAATTGACTTATGAAACTCTTCAATTCGCCACCGTTTCTGATAGACTTCATAAAGACGTTCAGCATTACTTAGCATGTCATTGGAAACAAGATAGAGAATACCTGTTGAGCCGTTTTCGTTTTTGAAGACTTTTTTCAGGAGCCTCACTGGGAAGTCTAGGCCTTTGAGCCAGACTGTGTGGGTAATATTCTCTTCCAATTCCACTGTTTTAACTTGTTGGTGCCGTCCGTTGTTGGCGTCGTTTTCGGATAAAGCTAAAGTTCGATTAGCTTTAATTCCGATGATAAACGATTTTTGAAGGTCATTATGGATATAAGCCATATTGGCCTTCGAGCCATACCCGTTATCAGCCAGTACATAATCAAAAGCAATCTTATTTACTATTGCTTGGTTGATTAAGCCACGAAATAGCTCATTTTTTGTGAGCGAGGATTTTCTGCGAACTTGCTTCGTTTGGATATCGCAATAAGCGATATCTTTTTTAATGACTTCATAACCTACAGGGACACTAAAATCATCGTATCGCATCATACAGGTTAGGATATTGACTCCTTCGCTGTCGGCCAAGGAAGCGACGAAGAAGCAAGGCCGATAGTCCCTGGTAGACCCGTAGTGCCGGATGTTTTGCCAC
>CBCSKA010000111.1:0-22266 GCA_965140885.1 Legionellaceae bacterium
AACCACAAGATTTAACCGATATAACTGAAAAAGTGTTAAGAGAGCTTTGTTAGCATCTATGTGATTTTTGCTATAGTTTATTGTTTTTAGGGTTAGTTGGATGTGAATCCATGATGTTTGGTATGACTGAAAAGCACTTTAATAGTTTATCACCAGAAGAAAAGCATCAAGTGATAGAAGCGTATAATGAGCAGAAAAGAATAGAAAAAATGAATGAACCTATGATGTCCATTATTGGTGTTGGTGGCAATTTATTAGATAAAAAAATGCCAACTTATAATTCATCAAGTAATACCAGAGAACCTATTTCTAGTTCTACAAGGATTAGTGATATGCAAAATTACCAATTTAAGCCGGAAGAGTGCCATTATGAAAATGGAACAAAAATATGTCATCACTCAAGCGAGGAACACTCTTTTTGGATAAAACCATATTTGAATTTTAATCATTGATAAATTTTATTTAAATGTTTTTTTAATTGGGCTAATGCTTTACCACGATGGCTAATAATATTTTTTTCGGCTAACGTTAAATTTGCCGCACTGCAATTATGGGTTGGAATATAAAATAGGGGATCATAACCAAAGCCCCCTTCTCCTTGGGGTGCTGTTAAAATTTCACCTTCCCAATAAGCTTCACAAATGATAGGGATAGGATCATTTGGATAACGTAGATAAACCATAACACAATAAAAATAAGCCTGTCGTTGAGGATTATTGTTTAAAGCGGATAATAATTTTTCAATATTTGCATGGGGTGATTTTTTATTTCCTGCATACCTTGCGGAATAAATCCCTGGTTCTCCATTTAAAGCATGAACAACCAATCCTGAATCATCTGCAATGGCAGGTAAACCCGATAGAGTAGCGGCATGTCTTGCTTTGATTAATGCATTTTCAACAAAAGTTAAACCTGTTTCTTCAATTTCAGGGATATTCATTTCAGATTGTGGTATTAATTGAAAATATTGATTATTCAATGCTTGTTGAATTTCTATAACTTTTCCTAGATTATTACTGGCAAGGATAACTTGATTCATAAATTATAAAGCTCCTGGATAACTCATGAGCATTAATTGACCAATGCCTTTTTGTAATTCATCCCAAGATTCAATCGTTAAATTAAAGCCACAAAATCCACAAGTAGGAAGATGTCCCACATCTGCATCAATTAAATAATGAGCAAGATTACTTAAACCCGGATTATGCGCGACAAGTAAGGGATGGGTGTATTTATTATCTAATGTTCGAATCATTTCTAAAAGTGTTTCTAACTTTGCATTATATAATTCTGGGATAATGATTAAATTTTCAGGAGGAAGTTGAGCTTGTTGGATAACAATATTAGCTGTGCTTAAGGCGCGTTTTGCGGAACTTGAAAGCACAATATCAATTTTCACATCGTGTTTAAGTAAATACTTACCTAGCCAATCTGCTTCTTGTTCACCTTCCATTGTTAAACAACGACTAAAATCAGTATTTAAATCGGGTTCAGCTTCCGCATGACGTGAGATATATAAAGTTTTCATATTACCTTCTTAGTTTTCCCTAGAGCGTTTATTGTAAATTCCATTTTTAAAATGAGTAAAATAATAATCTAAATCTGGATGATCAATCGGTTCAATATTAAAATCAAGTTCAATAAATTCTTCAGCAACATAGGCTTGATGAATTCCACCATGTACTAAAATATGATACCAAGGTTGTTTTTTATTAGGAAAATTTAATTGCGTAGTAGCATACCATTGATCAGTACCTTGATAATAAGCATCCACATCAATAATAACGCCTCGGAAACCAAATATTTTATGGTGAATTAATTGTCCAAGAGTAAATGCAGCTATTAAAATTGTCATAAAATAACTCGTATCGATTAGTGAGTAAGTGTAAATCACTTTTCTTTTGAAATCGAGACTCTCTTTCAAAAGCCAATTTTTTAAGTTAATTGTTGAATTAGCCATCGGCGAATATCTTGAATTTCTTCGAAAGAAACACTATGGTCAATAGGATAAGTATGCCATTCAATGGAATTGCCTATATCCATTAATTTATGTTTCGCAATTTCAGCCCATTCCAGAGGAATAACAGTGTCATGAATTCCATGCACTAAAAAAATTGATGTTTTAGTGTTACTTATATGCATTTCATGGGCCAAATTATTAGCCAATGGTAAATAAGAAGATAAGGCAATAATGCCGGCAAAAGGCTCTTCATATCGTAAACCAGTATAAAGGGCGAGAGCGCCTCCTTGTGAAAAACCAGCTAAAATAATTTTTGATGTTTCGATACCTCTTTCATTTTCTTTTTTAATTAAATCTATAATGGCTTGTTGTGATAAATCTAAACCCGCCTTGTCTTCACGTGATGAAAGAGTAAAACCTGTGATATCATACCAACCACGCATAAGAGAACCATTATTAACAGTAATTGGGCGTATGGGTGCATGTGGAAATATAAAACGGATAGGTAAATCTTTGGGTAAATGTAATTCTGGGACAATATTAGCAAAATTATTCCCATCAGCGCCCAAGCCGTGTAGCCAAATTACAGTTGCTTTGGGTGGATTTTCAGGATTTATTTCAATATAAGATAAAGTGGTATTCATATAAATTCTCACATACAAAGGTATTTCAATGAAGCGCTATTATTATATTTTAAGCATTGTTTTAACAGGTTTATTTTTAACTCAATTTATGGGCTGTGGACAAATGGGGCCTTTGTATTTGCCACAAACAACCCCAGATAAATTAATAGCACAAGGATAATACATGTTTAAATGGAATCATCAATTATTACAAATAGACCAAGTCGATATTACTGATTTAGCCAATCGGTATGGAACACCACTTTATATTTATTCCCATCAAACATTAAAAGAAGCATGGAATAATTATTATGACGTATTAAAAGACTATCCTCATAAAATTTGTTATGCCGTGAAAGCAAATTCCAATTTGGCTATTTTAAATGAATTTTTTCAATTAGGTGCTGGCTTCGATATTGTTTCTGAAGGTGAATTCGTTCGTGTATTAGCGGCGGGAGGTAATGTTAATAGTATTGTTTTTTCAGGGGTTGGAAAACAAATAAATGAAATAAAAATGGCTTTAGAAAAAGATATTTATTGCTTTAATATTGAATCAGTTAATGAATTACAGCGAATTAGTAAACTTGCTCAGCAAATGAATAAAGTGGCACCTATTGCTTTAAGAGTGAATCCCGATGTAGATGCAAAAACGCATCCTTATATTTCAACGGGATTAAAAGAAAATAAATTTGGAATAGAAATTGATGAAGCTTATGATTTATATCAGATAGCAGCAAAAGATCCCCATATTAAAATTAAAGGGATTGCTTACCATATTGGTTCGCAAATTATTGATATTTCACCTTTTGGGGATGCGTTAGATCGTGTTTTGCAATTAGTTGATAAATTACATACACAAGGGATTTACTTTGAACATATTGATATAGGTGGCGGTTTAGGTGTGAATTATTTGAATGAAATTCCTCCCGCACCTCAAGATTATTTAAAGCCATTATTGCAACGATTAAAACCGTATGGCATGACGATAATTGTAGAACCGGGGCGTTCATTGATTGCTAATGCAGGAATTCTTATTACCAAAGTAGAATATATAAAACACTGTAGTGATAAAAATTTCGCCATTGTAGATGCAGCCATGAATGATTTAATCCGTCCTTCAATTTACAATGCTTGGCATGATATTATTCCTATTCAAATCAGAAATGATATTGAACCTTGTGTATACGATGTCGTGGGACCTATTTGTGAAACAGGGGATTTTTTAGGAAAAGAACGTTTATTACAAATTCAATCCAGTGATTTATTAGCGATTAAAACAGTAGGAGCTTATGGTTTTTCGATGAGTTCGAATTATAATTCACGGCCAAGAGCGGCTGAAATTTTAATAAAAGATAATAAAGCGCATTTAATTCGACAAAGAGAAACAATTACTGATTTATTTTCCTTGGAGAATATAGTGTGATGACTGCTTTAGCATTTACTAAAATGCATGCTTTAGGGAATGATTTCATGTTAATTAATGGAATTACTCAAAAAGTAAAATTAACACCACATTTGATTCAGCAGTGGGGGAATAGGCATTTTGGTGTAGGATTTGATCAATTATTATTAGTTGAGCCATCCTATGATCCTGAAATAGATTTTATTTATCGCATTTTTAATGCAGATGGAACTGAAGTAGGGCAATGTGGAAATGGAGCACGATGTTTAGCCTTATTTGTGCAAGAGCAAGGTTTAACCCATAAAAAAAATATTCGCATAGCGACAAAAACAACCCAAATGACATTAGAAATTTTAGAAAATGAATGGGTTAAAGTAAATATGGGGCTTCCTTTCCTAGCACCAGAAATAATTCCTTTTTTAATTAAGCAGCAAGCCATAAGCTATAGTATACAAACTGAGATGGGTTTATTCACGATAGGGGCAGTATCGATGGGTAATCCACATTGTATTTTGCAAGTGGAAGATATTCATGAAATTCCCATTCAGCAATTAAGTCCTCTATTTCAAAAACATCCTCAATTTCCAGAAAGTGTAAATGTGGGGTTTTTACAAATCGTAAATCGAAATACACTTAAATTGCGTGTTTATGAAAGAGGTGTGGGTGAAACACTGGCTTGTGGAAGTGGCGCTTGTGCGGCAGTTGTTTATGCAAAATCACAGAATTGGGTCGATGAAAAAGTTACGGTAGAATTACCCGGCGGTCAAGTATTGATAGAATGGCATAGTTTAAAAGAACCTGTTTACCTTATAGGCCCTGCGAGCATTGTATTTCACGGTGTAATTAATAAGTATTAAGTCGCGAAGAATTATCCTATATTTTTCATAGCATTTTTTGCCGCGACAATATTTTCTTTTAAATGAATAGGGTTGATAGTACCAATAATAATACTGCTAACAGCGGATTCTTTAAGAATAAATTGAAATTGTTCTTCTAAACTAATATTTGTATTTATATGACCACTGGATAACGCTTTTTTAATTAATACCCCTTTTTGATATTGCTCTGCATAATCAATAACTGTTTTTTCTTGTTGGTATTCCAACATATTATAAGCTGTCATAATCACGTCAGATATTTCAATAGCCATCTTTGCACCGGTTATCGTTTTTGTAGACATTCCATAAGCGCGGATCATGCCTTTTTTCTTTAATTCTGCCAGTGTCTCAATAATATTTGTTTTTTGAATAATATCGATATCATTTCCATCAGAGTGTATTAAAACTAAATCCAAATAATCGGTATTTAAACGTTTTAAACTACGTTCAATACTCATATAAGTATGTTCTCGAGTAAAATTAAAATAGGAATTTCCTTGCTCAAATTCTTCACCTGTTTTAGTAACAATAATCCATTCATGGCGTTTATTTTTTAATAATTGACCTAAGCGTTCCTCACTTTGACCATAAGCAGGCGCTGTATCTAATAAATTAATGCCTAAATCTTGTGCTAAAGATAATAAATTTTGTAAGGTTTGATCATTAGGGATTTCGAAAGGATGAGGATATTTAACTTGTTCATTACGTCCGAATTTTACTGTCCCTAAGCCAATAGGGGAAACCATTAAGTTCGTATTACCGAGTGGACGTAATTGCATAAAAATTTTCCTTTAAATTAATTATCGATCCCAGATAGGTTGTGCTAAAGAGGCTTTAGGTAAGGTAAATAGTAATTCATTTATGGGGTAAAGAGGCTGTAAATTTTTTTGTGAAAGTATAGATTCAATTAATTGCGATAATTTAGGTGCTAATGCTAATTTTACAGGCCAAGCCGTAATAATATTTTTATCAATTTTTGCATAAACTTCGCCGGGTAATTGACCTTCTTTTTGAGCAGGTTCTGCTCGATCAATAGGATAAGTCGTTATAGTGGCATTTGATAAATCAATCCAAGGGAAAAGGGTTTTTAATTCTAGATGGGTATTATGAATTAATTCTTGAGACGTTTGATGTACGCCATTTTCTGCTAATAATCCCCCGATATACCAAATCATTTCGCCTTGGGTCGTATAATGTGTGGTAATAGTCACCCGTGGTTTAGTATGCATTGATATACAGTGAGCATAAAGGGGTTGTAGATAGGGATGTTTCACTATCGCCATTTGCAATGGACGTCGTTGCATAGCGATAGGCTTGATGGCATTTTTTAATAATGTTTCATTACCTGCACCCGCAGTTAATAGATAAGTTTGTGCTTCAAACAGAATGGGGGTATTGTCATTTAAGTATGCTTCACACTGAATAACATTTCCTTGATCATCAAATTTTAAATTTAAAGAAGGCGTATGCAAGATAAAAGAAGCATATTGTTGGGTTAATTTTTTTAATAAACTCGGAATATCAATGACAATTTCTTGAAGTTCATATACTTTTCCTTTAAATAAAGCGTGCTGGAAAAAAGAGGGAAAAGTATCACGATCAAGAGCCTGAATTTTACTGCGTAATGTTTTACTGCCAAAAAAAGCAGCCATACGTGAAGCTAAGGTTTGTGTTGACCATAGATATTGATGTTCTGATAAAATATTAACACCGGTTAAATCTACATTTCCTATCCCTTGTATACAATTACGCCAAAATTGTGGCATGTCTGCGACCATATCTGTGGCGGCATTTAATTTTCCCGTTAAACTGTATTTTGCTCCGCCATGAATAATGCCTTGAGAAGCAATAGTTTGCCCACTGCCTATGGAATTATTTTCTAATAAAATCGCATTATAGCCTAATTGTTTTAAACGATTTAATAACCATAATCCAGCAATACCGGCTCCAATGATTAGGATATCTGTTTTAATTGATACTGGCATACTTGTCCAATTTATAGAAATAATTTACTAACAAATGAATCAGCGATAACTTATAGAGATTACTTTTTTAATCTATTGAATTATTTTTCATTTTTTCAATGATACGAGTCGTTGAGCAACCTTCAATATGTTTTAAAACGTTGACTTCTCCACCATATTCAAAAACAATTTCATGGCCTATCACTTCTTTTATTGTGTAATCGCCACCTTTGACTAAAATATCCGGTTTTATCAAAGCTAATAAACGTTCCGGCGTATTTTCATTAAAAGGAATAACCCAGTCTACGGCATTTAAACCCGCTAAAACTGTCATACGATGGGATAAAGAATTAATGGGACGTTCATTCCCTTTTAATTGACGAATGGATTCATCCGTATTAATTGCAACAATTAAACGATCCCCTAAGCGCTTAGCTTGATCTAAATAAGTTACATGGCCTGCATGAAGTATATCAAAACAACCATTTGTCATCACAATGCATTCACCATGCGCTTTTGCATCTTGAATGGCAATTAACAATTGTTCTTCAGTCATTATACAGTCTTCAAATATATTGGTTTGCCAAATATTTCGACGTAATTCCGATAAATTTACTGAAGTAGTCCCTAATTTACTCACGGAAATACCCGCTGCAATATTAGCGAGTTTTACTGCATTGACTAATGTTTCTCCAGCAGCCAAAGAAGCCGCTAATGTTGCAATGACAGTATCTCCAGCACCAGTGACATCATAAACTTCATGTTGACAAGCGGGTAAATGAAAACCAGGTTTGTCTAATTCAATGAGTGTCATTCCTTTTTCGCCTTGTGTGACGAGTAAGGCTTTTAAATTTAATGAGTGAATTAATTCATGCGCTTTTTCTATTAATTCTTTTTCAGTTAAGCAAGGTCCAACAATAGCTTCAAATTCTTTTTTATTAGGGGTTAAAAGGGTTGCTCCATCATACTTTGTAAAATCTGTCCCTTTCGGATCTACAATGACAGGAATATTCATTATTTTTGCTTGTTTTATAATCTCAGGGATATTTCGCAGTGTTCCTTTGGCATAATCCGATAATACCAGGATATGGGCTTGAGAGAGTATAGAAGAATATTCTAAGGGTAAGTGAAGCGGTAATTGTGTTAAATTTGTTTCTTCAAAATCCAATCGAATTAATTGTTGATGTTGAGATAAAATTCGTAATTTCGTGATGGTGGGTAATTCTTTTAATTTTTCAAAATGGCAATCAATGTTGGCATCACGTAATTTTTGCTCAAGTACAGAACCCGCTTCATCATCACCTATCATGCCTAATAATGAAACGTGAGCACCTAAAGTGGCAATATTTAAAGCAACATTGCCTGCTCCACCAGGTCTATTTTCTTCTTGTTGAATATGAACCACAGGGACAGGCGCTTCTGGTGAAACACGCGTTGTAGAACCATGCCAATAACGATCGAGCATAACATCGCCCATAATTAATACACGAGCATTTTGATAATTTGGGATTTGCAAATGCATAAAGTTACCGCAATATATTTAAAAAGTGAATTATAATAGCATGAGGTCTTTCACAAAACGAGTATAGACATACCAAAATTAAATTGCGACATATTAGAAATGATTCGTGCTTTTTTAGCCAGCATTTTGTGCTTCTAAATGTAAAATAGGTAATTGTTTTCTAATGAGCCTGACTCTTTCTTGATGTAATGCTTCACCTAACGCTTTATCTTGCAATCCTTTTTCTAAAAAAGGTTTTATAGAAACAGAAGATGCAATTTCGTGTACTCTTTTAAAAAAGGTAGATTGTGGATAATTTCCATTTTCTGCCCCTTTACGGCCTTTATTATCCGCTTCACAAGCAAGTAAAAAATCACAGAATCGAGTGGGACGTCTAAATGCATCTAATTGTTCAAGTGTTTTCAGTAATGTATTTGCATTTAAGTTTAATGCTTGATGGCAGTGGGTATGAAATTTTGCAACCAAGAGTGCAATTGATTGATAATTAAAAGGAATTTTGTATCTTTTGCATAATTGAGTAATGAGAGGAAGACTGGTTATTTCATGTCCATGATGTTTTGGCCATTTGTCTATCGGTGTAATTCCTTTTCCTAAATCATGAACTAATGCGGCAAATCTAACTTCTGGGGCTGTTGATAACTTTGTGGATTGTTTTAAAACCATTACTGTATGAAGTCCTGTATCGATTTCCGGGTGCCATTTTTTTGAGCTTGGGACTCCAAATAAACGATCAATTTCTGGAAAAAGAATAGCTAATGCACCACATTGTCTTAATACTTCAAAAAAACGCCACGGCATAGATTCTGTCAACGCTTTTTGCGTTTCTTGCCAAACTCGTTCTGGCACGAGTGCATCGACTTCCCCCATGCGAACCATAGTTAACATAAGTTGCATTGTTTCTTCTGCAATGGAAAAACCATAACGAGCGGCAAAACGCCCAATTCGAAGTATGCGTACAGGATCTTCTGAAAAAGCAGGAGAAACATGCCGTAATAATTTATTTTCTAAATCTTTCTGTCCACCATAGGGATCAATGAGTTTACCATCAAGGGTTTGCGCCATGGCATTAATGGTAATATCACGTCTTAATAAATCTTCTTCCAACGTCACTTCAGGAGATGCATAAACTGTAAATTGTTTATATCCTTTGCCAATTTTACGTTCAGTTCTTGCTAAGGCATATTCTTCATGTGTTTGAGGATGTAGAAAAACAGGAAAATCTTTTCCTACCGGGCGATAACCTTGTTTAATTAATTCTTCAGTAGAACCACCAACGATGACCCAATCGCGTTCAGTAATAGGACGTTGTAATAATTGATCCCGAACGGCGCCTCCAACAAGATATATTTTCACGGAAGTGTATCCTTGCAATAGTATTGATCAATAAATATTCTGGAATAGGTTGTTATAACATCTTTATATAACTATAAAAAGTTTGTAGAAAAAATGCTATTATCTGAATGAAATTTTTAACTATATTTAAATATGATGGATTCATGGCTAAATCTAAACTTACTCTTCGTCAAATAGCGTTAAAAACTAAACAACGACAACAACATTTATTGGCGGGGATGGATACATCTACCTCTGATTCAAATCAAAACAAAACGGGTAGAGTGATCAGTTTATATGGCTTAGAAGCCGATGTTGAATCACCCGAAGGAAAAATTTATCGATGTAAATTACGAAAGCATTTTGAACCTATAGTGGTGGGTGACTCTGTTATTTGGCAACCCTTGAATGATACAGATGGAGTTATAGAAGCATTAATGCTACGTCGTACTCTATTATATAGGCCGGGTAAAGATGGCAAACATAAGCCCATAGCTGCTAATATTGATAATGCTTTTATTGTAATTGCACCAAAACCCAAACCGGCATTTCAATTATTAGACAGTTATTTAGTCATGATGGAAACCTTACATTTAAAGCCAGTGATTGTCTTGAATAAAATGGATTTATTATCCTCTTCAGAAAAAAAAGAATTTGAAGAATGGTTAAGTATTTATTCGCAATTATCTTATCCCATACTTCAAGTGAGTGCTATAAATGGTGAGGGAGTCAATAATATGAAGTCTTATTTAAATGGACAATGTAGTATATTGGTTGGGCAATCAGGTGTGGGTAAGTCATCTTTGCTACAAAGTTTATTACCAGGACATCATATTAAAGTTGGAATTAAAACAGAGCATATACATGGATTACATACCACAACCGCAGCTCGTTTATTTCATCTTTCTTCAGGTGGAGATATTATTGATACCCCTGGCGTAAGAGATTTTATTTTATGGAATATGAAATCGACTGAAATTGCTGCCGGTTTTATTGAATTTCGTGAATTTTTGGGACTATGTCGTTTTAATAATTGTATCCATTTTTCTTCTCTTGACTGTGCATTACAAAAAGCATTAGAAAAGGGAAAAATTAGTCAACAACGTTATAAAAGTTATCAACGCATGCTAGAATTTGCTTTATCGAAAGAGAAATGGTAGGCAATAATAGAAAGCATTACCTTGGTAATGCTTTCTAAGATTAGAAGATACAACCCTTTTTTCTTTGTTGCTATTAAAAGAAGAGATAACTATCATTTTATCTCTTTTTAAAGAAGCGTTAACTTTCCATTAAAATTATTTAAAGAAAGACGTTATAGATTTTACTTAAGAATAACCTGAGGAATGAAAAAAATCTTTTTTACATTCCTTAATTTAAAATATCCCTAAAACCATTCTAGCTTCTTCAGACATATTTTCTTTTGTCCAAGGTGGATCCCAAACTAATTCTAATTTAACATCAACAACCCAATTTAGGCTACGAATAACAGATTCAACATTAGCGGGTAAAGTTTGTGCTTCAGGACAAAAAGGCGTTGTTAATGTCATTTTAATTGAAACAATATTGGAAGCATCAATATCAATAGCATAAATTAACCCTAATTCATAAATATTAATAGGAATTTCAGGATCATAAACGGTACGAATAGCTTCTATTACTTGATTGCGTAATTCTTCATGAGTGGTTTTGTTATTATCCATCATAATCCTTTAATACATAAAATAGATTTTTAAAAGTTAAAATGCTTTATTGTAAGGGTTTAAAAGGGGGTGTTTCATTATTTGTTTCAGCATTATTATTTTCCTCGGTATGATGTTGTTCAAACTCATTTTTAGAATAATTTTTATAATCAGTTTCAAATTTTTTAAAAAACCCTTTATATATTTCATCAATGATTGAAAAATTATTTTTATTTTTACTTGGATATTTCAATTCTTCTAGACAATGATTGAGCCACGGAAATAATAACTCTTTAAGCTCATATAAGTATTTATCAAATTTAGTTGGATTTTTTTGAAGTGCATTAGGCCACTGTTTTATAAATAGTTTAGTAGACAAATAAAAGCCTGCAATTTTTTCATTAGTTAATAAATTTATATGTGCTGAACTTAGAGCCGAGGATAAATAAAGTTCTTTGTTTAAATCATTATATAAAGAAGATACTTTTTCTGTTTCTTTTTGATTAAATAATTTATATAGGAAAAGTAGTATTTTTAATATTTGATGTAATTCAACGAGACAAGGGTGGTTAAAAGCCAACTGATCTTCATACTGACGGGCAATTTGATTTATAAAAAGAGCGCCATTAGCTTTATAAGAATCGGCAGAAATACCTTCATCTAGAAAAAGTATTTTTTTATGATAAAGGGTTAAATTTTCATTTATAGAAGTAATTGCCTTTTTTATATTTTTTTTAAATTCATTAACACTGGGTTTTTTATGTGTTTGTAATAGCGGTATTATATCTTCAGAAAAATCATTCCATGGCGTATTCACTAAATAAATTTCTTCGTTAGGATTATGATTATTCTCTTCATGAATAGGATGCATTTCAATAGAATTACTTTCTGTTTGTGATAAATTGAGGTTTTGCCATTGAATAACATTAGTTTTTAATGTTCTATAATCACTTACATCTTCAAATAAAGAAGAATTTATTATTCCACTATTTATAATTTCTTTTTCTTTAATAATATATTTAATTTTTTCATTTTCACAATAAATATAAATTGAATTTTCTTTTAGATTATCTGTTATTTTTGGTTGATATAATTCAATTGAATATGTCTTTAACGTTTTTAGAGGATACAGTATTATTTTGAAATCATCAAAATACTTATTGTCTAACTTAATAAGATCAGAAGAAATATAATTTCCAATCTTAATTTTATAATTTATTGCTTTTTTTTCTTCAAGGATTTTTGATATAACTTGTGCCGTTTGTCTATCTGCTTCTTCAAGGCTATTCTCATTAAAGAAAGAAGATTTATTGACACTTGATAGCAATAAATTGTTGAGTTTTTGTGTAATTAAATTCAATTCTTCAAAAGTAAATATTACAGTTTTATATGAATCATCGTGGGTATCTAATGATTTTACTTTAGAAAAATCATCATCACTGAAAAAGTGTTTAAGTTTAGTGATTAGATGTGGAGTTAAATCACTAAGTGTTAATCTTTTATTGAGATAAAGATAAAGACTATTATCATCCATTTTGTCATTATCAGGGTTTCCAATAATAATAGGATAGTTCCATTTTTCTCTTTTTATATTTACTTCAAAAGATACAATAGCGCAACAATAATAGCTTGTGAAAAATGAATCAGTGAATTGATTTTTCCCTGTTTTTTCGAAAATATTATTTATGTTTTTTTCTTCCAACGCTTCAATGATTTCTGGGCGAAAATTATTATTGATACAAAAAAAATACTTTCTTATTTGGTTATCTAATTCTTTTAGCCATACATCTAAGGTTGTAAAAGGATATTTTACTATATTATAAGAAGTAAAATAATTATTTAATGTAGCTTGTAATAATACTATATCACCTAAATTATCGTTTTTATCAAAAACGGATTTTAATTTTGTGGAAAATACATTATTAATTTCTTTTAAAATACTTGAAGGAATAGTTGCATAAGAAAATTCTTGTTTTTTATCAAATAATCTTTTTATTATTCCTTGGTTTTTATCAACAATAGCTTCAATTAAATTAAGCCTAACATATTCATTTAAATGTTTTAAGAGTATTTCTTGTGGAAATCGGTAAGTTTTTGTATGAATTAAATTAGCAGTAATGGTATTAATATTATCTTTTATTTCAATTCGCACATCAATATTAGTGATTTTAGAGTTTTCTTTTATCTTTTCTTGAAGGAGGTATAAACGGTCAATATTCTTTAAAGTATCATTTAACTCCGATTTCACTTCTTCAACATTTTTTTGCAATTCTTTCAATTTTAGACAAAAACAAGCAGATTTTGAAACAATTTGCGAGCATGGTTTTTGTTTAGTATTTAATTGACTTAATGTAAGAAGAGTCATTTCTTGACTATATTGAGATTCTTTATAATGATTAATAATCAAAGTTTCAATATTTTCGATTAATTGAGACTTTCCTTTAACATAAGAATAGGCGGCAGAACAAATTTTATTTTTTTGTTCATCATTTAAATTTGAAATATTATTTATTATTTCTTGATAATCATACGGAAAAATATTCTCATCTAAAGTAATGGTTTGAATATTATGAAAGCGATTTATATATTTAAAGTTAAGAATTTCATTTTCGTGAAATAAATAAATCGTATTTTCTTCATACTCTGCATGAGGATTATCAAGTTTTAATTCTGGGAAATAAGTTTTATTTTTCAATTTTTCAATTTTATTATTTAAATCTTCAAAATCTTTAGTTTTAAATAATGTTATAAAGTTATTAATAATAAATTGTTGATATAAATTTTCTGAGCAATCATTTTGTTTTATGATATCGGTTAATTCATAAATAATGGATAAATATAAATAAATTGAATCATCCTTTTCAAATTCATAGTCAATTTCTCTTTGAGGATATGGTTGCAATAAATAAATGGAAAGAATATCGATATTTTCTTGCACATTTTCTTGTAGCATATTAAAAATGCTATCAAATTTCTTGTTTGCTTTTATCTGTGTGTAAAAGAAAAGTGCATTTCGTATTGCGCATTGTTTTTCTGTAAAACTTGCTTCATTATCAATAAATATTTTATTTAATGATAGAAAAAGGCATTTTTCTTTTTCTGTTGTATTATCAAGACCTCTTTTAATTGAATTAACAAGTAACCTATTTAAATCAATTTGAAATGGCAAAACATTTCTCATCGGATTGATGTTTGCTTTTTCCTTTACACAAGTAATAAAATTTAGAAAAATTTTACTGATTGGTGTAGATTCTTCATTTAATAAATCTTTAGAGATAGGAGTATAGCTTTGGATATATTCATTGATAAGAGTTTCTTGCGGTACATTTATAGGATTAGTATTTTTTGAAAATAAACTTATTATTGTTTTTCGTTGTTTAATCTTCTGTGATTCATTAAAGTAAATTCTGTAAGCGTTAGCAATTTTAATTAAATCTCGCAAACCATTTATATAATCCCGATAAGATGAATGTTTTAAGTTAGTATTGTTAATTCTTTTTATAAATTCAGAAACATTTTCTCTAATAGAAAATGTTCTTTTATCTATATCGAAAGAAGTCAATAATTCTTTTTTTTCTTTTTCAAATAAAAATCCAAAATATTCATGTTCTAAATCTAATTTTTCATTATAAGTTTCTGCTTCGAATATAGGGTTGTGGCTTTTGTTATTTAACATATCGTTTTTTTGAGTATCTTATAAAATTATTCAGTTGAAATAGAGGTAGATTGTTTTTGCAATGCGGCATGTAGTGTATGCCAGGCTAATGTAGCACATTTTACTCGCGAAGGATAATCACGTACCCCACTAAGTATGGTTAATTTACCTAATAATGTAGCTTCTGTTCCTGTGCCTGATTCATGCGTTAAAAAATATTGAAATTCTCGAAATAGTGTTTCTGCTTCAGCTATCGTTTTTCCTTTTAATTGTTCGGTCATTAAAGAAGCCGAAGAAGTTGAAATAGCGCAACCTGCCCCTAAAAAACTAATTTCTTCAATAATGTTATTGTTAATTTTCATATATAACGTTAATCGATCGCCACAAAGAGGATTAAACCCTTCTGCATGATGGGTAGTATGTGGTAATTCATAAAAATTTCGGGGACTTTTGCTATGGTCAATAATGACTTCTTGGTAAAGTTCGCGTAAGTCAGACATTATTCAAATATCTCCTTTGTTTTTTTTAAGCCTTCCACAAAAATATCAATTTCATCTTTTGTATTATAAAGTGAAAATGAAGCGCGCGCAGTTGCTGGTATGTTAAAGAAATCCATGATGGGCATAGCGCAATGATGTCCTGCTCGTATAGCAATCCCTTGATGATCAAGTATAGTTCCAATGTCATGGGGATGGATATTATCCATGGTAAAAGAAATAATACTGGCTTTATGTTGCGCATTTCCAATAATTCTAATACCTGGAATTTCCTTCATGGCTTTCGTTGCATATTCAAGTAATTCATTTTCATAGGCTGCAATTTGCACTAAACCAATATTATTTAAATAATCAATAGCGCTACCTAAACCAATGACTTCGGCTATTGGTGGAGTTCCTGCTTCAAATTTATAGGGAATATCTTTATAAATCGTTTTTTCAAAAGTGACTTGGCTAATCATATCGCCACCACCATGATATGGTGGCATGGCGCGTAATAATTCTGCCTTGCCATAGAGAATACCTATACCCGTCGGCCCATAAACTTTATGACCGGAAAATACATAAAAATCACAATTTAATTGTTGTACATCTATAGGAAGATGGGCAATAGCTTGTGCACCATCAAGCAATACAGGTATTCCTTGTTGATGAGCTAATTCAATCATTTCATGCACAGGATTAATCGTGCCTAACGCATTTGAAATATGAGTCACTGCAAGCAATTTGGTTCTTGGTGTAAGTAATGCGCCATAATTATCTAAAATTAATTCGCCTGTTTCTGAAATAGGAATAATTTTTAAACTAGCCCCTGTTTGTTGACAAACTAATTGCCAAGGGACTATGTTTGAATGATGTTCCATCGCAGTGATAATAATTTCATCACCAGGCTTTAAATTTGGACGTGCATAACTTTGCGCAATTAAATTAATGGCTTCTGTTGTTCCACGAACAAAAATTATTTCAGATGATTCTTTAGCATTAATAAATGTTTTAATTTTTTCACGAACAGCTTCAAAAGATTTTGTTGCTCTTTCACTGAATAAATGTATGCCACGATGAATATTAGCATTTTCAGCACGGTAAAAATGGTTAATGGCTTCTATAACACAAAGCGGTTTTTGTGTTGTTGCTGCATTATCAAAATACACTAACGGATGATTATGAGCCATTTCTTGTAGGATCGGAAAATCAGCTCGAATTTGATTTATATTTAAATTTTGAGGTTGTTTTGGGATATTTCCACAGACAGAGGGATGTTTAATAGTCTGCATTATTTTTTTCCCCCAATGTTAATAAATGCGCAGCAACTCTTTGTTGTAAATATTCTTTTAATTCAGCTTGCGATATGGTTTCTAAAATTTCTTGTGCAAATGCATACGTTAAGAGTTGTTGCGCATTTTGTTGATCAATACCGCGAGATTGTAAATAAAATAAGCTATTTTCATCAAGTTGACCCACAGTGGCTCCATGGCTACATTTTACATCATCGGTATAAATTTCTAATTCAGGTTTAGTATCAATTTCCGCATGGCGTGATAATAGTAAATTTTTATTTTGTAATTGTGCATCTGTTTTATTGGCACCCGGATGAACTTGAATTTTTCCATTGAAAACAGCACGAGCACGATCCGTAATAATCCCTTTGAATAATTCGTGGCTAGTTCCATGAGGAGATAAATGATCGATGTAAGTATGATAATCAACATGTTGTTGTTGAGAAGCGATATATAAACCATTTAATTGACTTTGCGTTTCACTTTCATGTAATCGTAGACGTATATCATTACGTAATAATTGACCTGATAAGCTAATTCCATGAAAATTGAAATGGCTGTGACTGTATTGATCAATTTCTAAAGCCCCAATATGTATAGCTTGTGAACTTTCTTCTTGTATTAATGAATAATTTAATATGGCATTTTTTTCTAAGCTAACTTGGGTAATTTTATTTGTAAAATAAGCATTTTTATGCAAACTAAAATAATGTTCACTAATTTCAGCTTTTGCTCCTTTTTCAAGCTGAATGAGATTACGATAATGAGTTGCACTTTGAGGTGTCGTATTAATGTAAATTAATTCAATCGGCTCAGCCAGTTTCACATTTTCAGCAATGGTAATGTATGCTCCATCTGACATAAACGCAGTATTAAAAGCACTAAAATGAGGATATTGTGCATTTATAGTCTGTGTAAATTCTTTTTCAAAGCTAATAGAAGAATTTATCAAAGCCGCATTAACAGAAAGTAAAAATGTTTGGTTGGGTAAATTTGGTAATATTTGTGATAAGGTGGGATAAAAATAACCATCGATGAACACTAAACGATGCGCCATTTTAGTAAAAATTAAAAAAGGCAATATTTGTTTTAAGGGAATATTTTTTTCACTAGGTTTAAGTAATGATTCAAAAAAGTGTTTTTCTAAGGGAAGTAACTTAGTATATTTCCAGGCTTCTTCCCCTGAAGTAGGAAAACCTAATTTTGCAAAAATATCCATGGCTTCATGACGTTTTTCATTCATCCATTGAGGATTTGCGCATTGAGTGATGATTTGTTGAAATTTTTCTACATAATTTTCAATCATGAAATAGATTACTCCTGTGTTACTTGTGCAAGATTAGATTCAATCCAGCCATAACCCTTGGCTTCTAATTCATGAGCTAATTGATAATCTCCGGATTTAATAATACGTCCATGCGCTAAGACATGAACAAAATCAGGTTTAATATAATCAAGTAAGCGTTGATAATGCGTAATCATAATAATAGCCCGATCAGGATTCCGTAATGCATTAATGCCTGAGGCAACAATTTTTAATGCATCAATATCTAAACCAGAATCTGTTTCATCTAAAATAGCGAGTTGAGGTTCTAAAATCGACATTTGTAAAATTTCATTACGTTTTTTTTCACCACCAGAAAATCCTTCATTGACGGATCGATATAAAAAATCTTGATCCATTTCAACCAATTGCATTTTTTCTTTTGCCATAGCTAAAAAATCCATAGCATCCATTTCTGGTAAGCCTTTGGATTTTCGGATGGTATTATAAGCGGCTTTCAATAAATAAATATTACTGACTCCAGGTATTTCAATAGGATATTGAAACGCAAGAAAAATACCTTGACGAGCTCGTTCTTCGGGGGGCATATCAATTAAATTATTGCCTTGATAAGCAATTTCACCCGAAGTAATTTGATAACCACTACGGCCCGCTAATACATTCGCTAATGTACTTTTTCCAGAACCATTAGGTCCCATGATGGCATGGATTTCTCCTGGATTTACATGAAGGTTAAGACCTTTTAATATTGCTTTTCCGTCAACTTCAGCATGTAATTCATTGATATTTAACATTTTTATCCTATACTCCCTTCTAAGCTTACACCTAATAATTTTTGTGCTTCTACTGCGAATTCCATGGGTAATTCACGAAAAACTTCTTTACAAAAGCCATTAATAATCATGGATACGGCATCTTCTGTAGAGATGCAACGTTGTTGACAATAAAATAATTGATCTTCACTAATTTTAGAGGTAGTTGCTTCATGTTCAATTTGGGCAGTGGGATTTTTAACTTCAATATAAGGGAAAGTGTGAGCGCCACATTGATCACTTAATAGTAAAGAATCACATTGTGTATAATTACGTGCATTTTCAGCAGAAGCGGCCACTTTGACTAAACCACGGTAAGTATTTTGTCCTTTACCGGCAGAAATACCTTTTGAAATAATCGTACTTTTAGTATTTTTGCCCAAGTGTAGCATTTTAGTGCCTGTGTCTGCTTGCTGTAGATTATTTGTTAATGCTACGGAATAAAATTCACCAATAGATTCATTACCTTGCAGTACAACACTGGGATATTTCCACGTAATCGCAGAACCTGTTTCAACTTGTGTCCAAGAAATTTTAGATTTATAACCACGACATAATCCCCGTTTGGTAACAAAGTTATAAATTCCACCTTTGCCTTCTTTATCTCCGGGATACCAATTTTGTACAGTGGAATATTTAATTTGGGCATTATCTAAAGCAATTAATTCTACAACAGCAGCATGTAATTGATTTTCATCTCGCATGGGTGCAGTACAACCTTCCAGATAACTAACATAACTGCTTTCATCAGCGATAATTAGCGTACGTTCAAATTGTCCAGTAGCCGCAGCATTTATGCGAAAATAAGTCGATAATTCCATAGGACATCTCACGCCTTTAGGAATATAGACAAATGAACCATCGGTGAATACAGCTGAATTTAATGCAGCGAAATAATTATCAGTGTAAAGAACCACGGTACCTAAATATTGTTGTATTAATTCTGGATAGAGTTGAGCTGCTTCGGAAAATGAACAAAATAAAATACCCATTTCAGCTAATTTAGCTTTAAACGTTGTTGCAACTGAAATGCTATCAAATACAGCATCTACAGCCACACCCGCAAGCATTTCTTGTTCCCGTAAAGGGATACCTAATTTTTCATAAGTTTTTAATAATTCAGGATCAACTTCATCTAAACTTTTAAGGCTATTTTTTAATTTAGGTGCAGAATAATAAATAATATTTTGATAATTAATTTTAGGGTAATGAACTTTGGGCCAAGTTGGTTCTTGCATGGTTAACCAATGCTGATAGGCTTGCAAACGCCAGTTTAGCAAAAATTCAGGTTCTTGTTTTTTACTTGAAATTATACGAATAACATCTTCATTTAATCCTGGTGGGAGAGTATCAGTATCAATATCGGTAACAAACCCATGCTGATATGTTTGATTAATTAATTTATCAAGTTGCGTTGCTTGTGTTGACATTATTGCCTCTTAAAACATTTGTTTCGACATGGGTATATTCTTTTTGAATTAATTTTTCTAAGCTAATTGTATTTAACGTATTTCGTATCATTTGACTGATAAATTTCCAATGACTATGCAATGTACAACGTTGCTCTAAAGAACATAAACCCGTTTTATGGCTGCAATCAGTTAAGCCTGTTTTTCCATCCAGTGCATCGATAATACTTAATACACTAATTGATGTTGCCTCTTGTGCTAATTGATATCCCCCTTGGGGACCGCGCACAGAAATTAATAATCTTGCTCGTGTTAATAATTTCAAAAGTTTACTCACGGTAGGCAATGTTAGTTGTGTTTTTTCAGCTATTTCTTTTGCATTTAAAGGATTTTCCGGATAAGTAGCTAAATAAGCTATGACTAAAGTCCCGTAATCTGCCATTTTACTAATACGCAGCATATTCATTTCCTTTAACATTATTTAGTACTAATATAGTCCTATTTGAATTTAGATTCAAGCATCTAATCTTATGTTTCTATCAATGCATATAGGTTTATTTTTATTATTCCTAGAATATTTATCAATGTGAGAATAGTGAATAAAAATAATTTTTTAAAGATAATAGTTGTTCAAAATCACTGGGTTAGTGCTATTTTCAACATGGCGCTTGAAGTGACTCAAAATAATATCAATATCATCAAAGAGTGAAAATTAGGTTGAATGGATGTTCCAACACACGGTATTTAATGGGCAAAAATATTTTGAATATATGCTATTAAATGAAAAAGTGTGCCTCTTTTATTTCAGTAAGGTTGTATCTCCCGAAGAAAATGTTTTAATCACTTTATTCTCTAATTCCAATATCAAATAACCATTTTCATTAATACCCAGATAAGTACCTTCTTCCGTTTTTGAACCCGTTTTTAAGGTGATTTTCTTATTTAAAAGGGCATCTCTTTTTTTCCATTCTTTAGAAAAAGCAGGTAATTTTTTTTTTAAAAAAATATTGATGTATTTAGTCAGTTGATTGATTAAAGCAGCACATAAAATATTTCTATCGTGATATGTATGAGTCGCATGATATAAAGATGTCCACATTTGCGTTATTTCATTCGCTGAGACGTTTTGCATGTTAATGTTAATTCCAATACCAATAATGATTTGGCTTGTCCCATTTGTTTCAGCTTGTGCTTCTATGAGTATCCCTGCAATTTTAGCGTGGTTGAGGATAATATCATTAGGCCATTTTACTTGTAGATTATTATTTTTTAAGTCAATTACTGATTCAATTGTATGACAAATTGCTAAACTAATGACTAAACTTAAGCCGGATAATTCACTAATATCTATTTTAAAAGGATAGAGCATAGAAAAATAAATATTTTGGCCAAATGGAGAGTGCCATTCGCGACAAAGTCTTCCTTTACCTTGGGTTTGTGTTTCCGCTATACATACGTGTATTTTATTATTTTTATCCGTAAATTTTTTTAAATAATCATTGGTGGAATCTATTTTTTCAAGGATATGGAGATTGATTGATTCATCATCCAATTTATTTTTAATTTTCTCATGATTTAATAAAATAAGGGGTGAATTTAAACGATAACCCTTATTTTTCTTCAGAGAAAGAGGTATTTGGTAATTTTTAAGTTTGTTCATGTTTTTATAAACAGTAGAATGACTAATATTTAACCGCTTACTAATTGAAATGCTATTATGGTAACGATCATCACTCACATCACTGAGTAAATCAGTAATTTTTATTAAATTTTTATTAATTTGTTTCAAAAAATAACCCTTATTTTTTAAAAAATTATTTCATTAATATACTGTACTATTTTTTTAATTAAAACAGTAATTGTATACATAATATTTGGCAATGTTAAATTCAGTTGTAAAAATCCCATTTTTAGTGCCACGGATAAGTAGAGTTATCTCCTGATTTACTATTCATTATTTTATATTCTATG
>CBCSKA010000112.1:0-1178 GCA_965140885.1 Legionellaceae bacterium
AAATTATTATTTCTTATGAAGATAAAAGCAGTGCTTTTATTTATAGAAATTTTAAAATGGATAAATATCGTTATGGAGTTTATCTAAAAGAAATTATAGAGAATAAGGCACACAATTTAGGCTTAAAAGGTGTATGGATAGATTTAAACGATTTATCAAAAGATGAGGGTTGTTATTTTAGGCACTGCAATGATGTGTACGAAAGCTTAATACAGTATGAAAAACAAAAACTTTTGGGTTAGTTCGGAATAACCGAACACCCATTAACCTTATTCCTCAACCAAACTAAGCTCCCATTCAACACTATCAATCCTAAGCGTATCAATAGCAACATCAACAAAATAATTAACACTTACTTCTACTTGATACCTATTAGTATAATCCGTCCCTAATAAGTCTTTTAAATCAATAATACTATTAGCATTTAACATTGATAAATTATAATCTTTTAAATACCAATTTGCTTTTTCACTTCTTAGTAATGCTACAAATTTATTAGCATTTATATAGGCATTATCTCCGTAAAAATCTAAAGTAAATAATTGATTAAAATAAGTAGTGAATGTTTGAATTTCACTTGTACCATTATAACTATCTGTTGCACTTATGTTTTTAGCAACTGTTAAAGAATCTATTAATATTAAATCTTTTGAGAAGTCCACATTTTCAAAATTCTCACGACCAAGAATGATAATTAAGTCTTCATCACTCATTAAGGCTTTTGTAAAATCTGCTATTTGAATGTTAATCATAAATAACCTTTTTATTTTAATTATAGCTAATAGATAAAGCTTAGATTAATGTTTGTTTTGTTAAAATTATTTTAAATATTTAAGGAGTTAAAATGAAAAAATGTGAATGCTTGAATTGGGTTAGAACATATGAGGAAACTTTAAAATCTATCCATCATCCCCATTGTGAAAAAAGAAATATTGAGGAAGAAGCAAAAAAAATTATTACAAATTTAATAAAAGCTTTAGAATACGAGGGTAGTATGGGCGATGGAATATCAGATGATTTTTATGATAAATATATTGAAGCTAAGTTTTTTGTAGGTCAAAAAATAACATAAGCCACTCTAGCTGGTGGCTCTCTTTATAATACTTGTTCTCCAATCCCTTTATAAAATCCATAATCCGAATCATCTCTAATTGTAATAACTTTTAAATTCTTACCTT
>CBCSKA010000112.1:1188-1631 GCA_965140885.1 Legionellaceae bacterium
ATTTTTCTTTAATTAAAAATATAATTGAGGCAGTACCTAATGATATTATAAAAGTAAATGAAAAAGATTATATATTAGAGAATATTGAAATAATAAAAAATCATCTTGTATTTACGATTAAGGAGGTATTATGATTTTGGAAGTAGATATAGATAAAGAAAATAGTGATTACACAGCAAAACAACTATTTAGTGAATTATCAAAAAAAATAGATAATGATTCTATATGCGAGATAATTGTTTCTATGAGTTCTTATCTTAATAATGAAGATAAGATATGGTGCAAAAATGGAATTAGTAATTTTATATTAAAATAAAATCAATAATAAGCCACCCTAAAAAGTGGCTCTATTCCTCAACCAAACTAAGCTCCCATTCAACACTATCAATCCTAAGCGTATCAATAGCAACATCAACAAAATTATGAAGTGTGAGGGGGCGGGG
>CBCSKA010000113.1:0-1622 GCA_965140885.1 Legionellaceae bacterium
CAACCACAAGATTTAACCGATATAACTGAAAAAGTGTTAAGAGAGCTTTGTTAGCATCTATGTGATTTTTGCTATATGTCATTATCAAGAAGCCTTTGTGGATTTAAACCACTGTATTCAATTACGCAACGGCAAGCCTGAAGCGTATGATTATTATATGCGCGGCGCAACTCATTACCAATTGAATAATTATCAAGAAGCTTTGGTTGATTTCAATCACTGTATTCAATTACGCAATGACCAGCTTGGCTCGAGTGTTTATTATTGGCGCGGCTTAACTCATTTCCAATTAAATAATAAACAAGAAGCCATTTCAGACTTTAATGAATCACTTAAATTACTCCGTGGGAAACATACTGCTGATGATTATCATTGGCGGGGCCGTACTTATTACGAATTAAACCAGTATCAAGAAGCCCTTACTAATTTAAACCACTGTATTCAGTTACGAAATGGCAATCCTGACGCTGATGATTATTATTGGCGGGGAAAAATTCATTATCAATTAGGAAATTTTACTGAAGCAAAACTAGATTTTCACAATTATTATCATTTATTAAATAAAAATCCCCCAAGAAAAGATTATCCTGAATTTAAAGCATTAATAGATACAGCATTTTTAAAACAAGAGTGTTTAAAAGAAGAAAAGGAATTTTTTACGCAAGCTGAATTAGCTGAACAAAATAAACTTTTTGAAAAAGCTATTGAAGCTATTTCAAATGCTATCCTTCTTAATCCACAAAATTTTGCTTATTATTTTCGACGAGCAACTTACTATTTTGTATTAAATAAATTAAATGAAGCTATTAGCGATTACGAAAATGTTTTACGCTTAAGTCCAGATAATGCAGAAGCTCATTATGAATTAGGTCGAATCTATACCAAATTACACCAATATACTTTAGCCATTGAAAATTTTGAAAAAGCGATTACTCAAAATCCCAATGAAATTAAATATTATATAGGCTGTATTTATAGTCAATTTTGTGCTGAGCATTACCAAGAAGCAGAAGAACAATTACAACAAGCAAGACATTTATTTGGAAATAATCCCGATTTATTTGGTTTACAAGGATTAATTCTTTCAGAAAAAAAAGAATACCAAAAAGCTATTACCTATTTTGAAAAAACATTTTTTCAAAATCAATATCATTTAAATAATAACATTAATCGGGGTTTTTGCTATTTGCAATTAGGTGAATATGCAAAAGCAAAACGTATTTTTACCCATATAATAAATAAAACCACTGAATTGGATACAAGCAAAGCGATTTTTTTATTTTTCCGAGGCTGCGCCTATAAAGCCTCTGGCAAAATTGAAAAAGCGTTAAAAGATACAGAAAGTGCCAATCAAATACTGAAAAATGAGCATAATTTAAGCTATTCGACATTATGGCTCACCCAAGAAGCACATCAACAACTTATCCATTATCATGAAGTGTATGCGCAATTAAAAAAACAAAAGAACAAACAAAACCAACAATCAGCCGAAAAACAAATTGAAATAGCGCAAAACTTTTTTAAACATGGTGTGTACATGGACGCTATAGAAAAAATCACATAGATACTAACAAAGCTCTCTTAACACTTTTTCAGTTATATCGGTTAAATCTTGTGGTTGT
>CBCSKA010000114.1:0-21702 GCA_965140885.1 Legionellaceae bacterium
TGCTGTTGCTGTTGCTGTTGCTGTTGCTGTTGCTGTTGCTGTTGCTGTTGCTGTTGCTGTTGCTGTTGCTGTTGCTGTTGCTGTTGCTGTTGCTGTTGCTGCAACAGTTTTTTTATAATATCCCTATTATATTTTGCATCAGTATGTTGTGGATTAAGATGTAATACTGTTTGGTATGCATTAAGTGCAGCGGGATAATTTCCTTGAAGGGCAAGCGCATTTCCTAGATTATATTTAGCCTCTGCTGAGGATAAAGTTTCAAATTGTTTTTGTGCTTCTAAATAATAGCCCGCTTTATAATAAGCAATACCTTTCCATTCGGGAAGTGTCAATAAAGTAATCGCTTTTTCAGTTTGGCCTTGTTTTAATAAATATACACCCTGTTGATTGGGATTTAACCATAAACCCATCCAATTAAATGCGTATGCAGAGCCTGAATAATATAAAATAAGAATGAATACTAAGCATTTCATCGTATTAATTCCTCACCCCAGCCACGTCGAAATAATAAGGCGGCACTGATTAAAATAGGCAATAATAAGCTATATCCTTCATCTTTCCATGCCGCAATGACTTGTTGTGTTTTATGTATTTTTTTACTACTGGGATAAAAGGTTTTGACTAATGTGAGAATATCTTCATTGGTTGATGTAAATGAAATATAGCGGCCTCCTCCGGCTAAAGCGAGATTTTTTAAACCGATTATATCCAATTTTGCCATCATGGTTTGTGTATCATTAGGGTTAGCAGTGAGAAGGGGAGCGCCAAATTCTGTGCCTATCCCTAATACCGATAAGGTAAATCCTTGTTGTTTAATCGTTTTTGCAAAGGCTTGATCCATTGAATTGGGTTTGCTTGCGGTAAGTAATAAAATATGCCCTTTATGAACATCCGCTTGTTTAAATAATTCCAATGCTTTTTTTAAAGCCGCTTGAATATTGTGCCCTTTGACTGGAATAGTATTGGATGTGATGCTTTCTGCCAATGTTGCAATGGTTTCAGCATCTTCAGTTAAAGGACTAACAATAAAAGGATATTGTGAAAAAACAAGCAACCCAATTTGGTTTTCCTTATTTTGATGTAATAAATCCAGCACTTTATATTTAGCACGTGTTAAGCGATTAGGTTTAATATCAGCAACATCCATATTTTCACTTAAATCAAGGATAATGATTTGTGCTTCTTCTGTGTGATAAAGAGGAAGCGCTTGACGTTTCCAGCTAGGCCCACTTAATGCAAAAATGGCTAATAACCAGCAAAATCCTAAAAGTAATAAGGGATTAAAGAAAAATTTAGTTTTATTTTTAATTAATAAATGGGGTAATAAATGGGGATCACAAATAGCGTTCCATGGGTTATTTTTAATAGAGTGATGATAGGTATATAAAAATAGAATGGTTAAAGGGATGAAAGCCAGTAACCACCAGGGACGTAATAAGTGAAAGTCATGAATGAATGCCATTTATTTTACTCTCTTTAATGGAGGTAGAATTAAAAGAAGACTTAACAATAAAGCAAATCCTAACGGCCAGGGATAAAGCGGTTTTTTAAGGGTAGACGATATATAATCAAAAGGTATGGGTTCCAATTCTTCAATAAATTGATAAGTTTTTATTAAATCCCCTGTATTTTTTACTCGAAAATACATTCCTCCTGTTTGTAGTGCAATTTCTTGTAAAGTATGTTCATCTAATTCTGTCATTGCATTAAGAATAGGAGATTTAAAACCATAAGAAAGACTTTCGCGATCCGAACCTACACCTATCGTATAAATTTTAAGTTTTTCATCAGTGGCAATTTGGGCAGCTTGTTGTGGTGTAATAGTGCCACTATTACTGACACCATCCGTTAATAATAAAAGAACTCGGCTTTCATGAGGATACTTTTTTAATTGTTTAATGGCTAAACCAATAGCATCACCAATCGCTGTTTCTGTTCCTGCTAAACCAATACTGGCATCATCTAGCATGTAATGTAAGGTTTTGTAATCAAATGTGAGTGGTGTTTGTAAATAAGCGTGGCTACCAAATAAAATTAACCCTAATCTATCTCCTTTACGTTGTTCTATAAATTTATGCGCAACTTCTTTAACCGCTGTTAATCTATCTACTGATTTTCCTGATAAAACCATATCCTGTGTTTGCATACTACTTGATAAATCTATGGCAAGCATCAGCGCTCTACCCGAACGAGGTTGATTAATAGGTTTACCTATCCATTCAGGGCGAGAAGCAGCAATAACCAATAAAAACCAAATGAAATAACTTAACCCCGTTTTCCATTTTATAAGAGAAGGGGGTGACAGTTTTTTTTGTGTTTCTAATAAGGGATACAACCGATGTGAAAAAGGGATCCGTAAAGAATGTTGCCTATGCAAATGAATAGGCGATAAGAAATGATGAATAATCCAAGGTAAAGGAAAAACACATAACATCCCAGGATTCGCTAATTCTAACATAAATTATTTTACCATTACGTTTTCAAGATAAAGTGTTGGGTCCGATACTCCCGCTTCTATGAAGCCTTGTTTACGTAGAGTACAACTATCACACGTGCCGCAAGCATAACCTTTTTCATTGGCTCGATAACAAGAAATGGTTGTACTGTAATCAACACCTAGCAGGATTCCTTTTTTAATCGTTTCTGCTTTGCTTAAATATAAAAGGGGAGTATTAATACGTATGGTTTGTTCTTCAATAGCCATTTTCGTTGCGCAATTTGCAAGGGCTTGAAAGGCATTAATAAATTCAGGCCGGCAATCAGGATAACCTGAGTAATCAATTGATGAAACCCCAATAAAAATATCTTGTGCTTTTAAGGTTTCTGCCCATCCCAATGCAATCGATAAAAATACAGTATTGCGTGCGGGAACATACGTATTTGGAATTAGGGGTTTCCCAGTATATTCACTTATTTCTATAGATGAATTCGTTAAAGCGGAATGACTAATTTTTTCTAAATGTAAAGAAATAATTTGATGTTCTTCAACCGTAAATTGTTTCGCTAAACGTTTCGCTGCTTCTAATTCCGCCGCATGTTTTTGTCCATAATCAAAACTCAAAGCGTAACAAGCGTAACCCGCATTAGCGGCTATCGCTAAACAAGTTGCTGAATCAAGTCCTCCAGATGTTAAAATAATGGCTTTCGGTTTATTCATAGATTTCCTTTTGTGAATTCAGTGATAAATTAATAAGTATATAGAGACTATAATTTGTGTTTCATTATCCATTTCTTGCTCAAATTTATAATTTCTTTTGTAGGTATGGGGGTATTTTTTTGATAAGGGGCATCAAGTAATATTCTACCAACTCCTTGACTAAAATCGACAGTATTACTGGTTTTATCTAAAAAGTTTAGCCATGCTTCTCCGTATAAATTTGCTATGAGCAAATGAGGGTAAGCAGTTAAAGCCGTTCTTTTTAATAAAATAGACAATTGTGCTAATTGTAAATTGGGATCCCCATTTTGCTCATAAGTGAGTTTTGTTAAAGCCATTAATGCTAATTTTCGATAATGATTTCGTCGTGAATATTTAAAGCCATAATAACTAAGAAAGCATACAAGGCTTATTAAAAAAATAAAGATAAAATACCAACCTATGGGTAGTGGCCACCAAGAAGGTTCAAGTGGTAAATGAATATCTTTTAATTGTGTTAATAAAGGATTTGATAATTCCATCCGTATTATCCCTTCAGCCATGCTTTTAAAACGATTCGTAAATCATCATTAGTTGCTATTTTTAATAAAGGTGATTTAAGGGAGGAAAAAAATTGAAATAATTTATTTTGCTGTTCTTCAAATTGAATTTGATAATTTTTTATAATAGTTGAATTTGCTGTATCAATAATAAATTCTTGTCCCTCATGGGATATGAAAGAATATTTTCCTTTTATAGTCGGTAATGTTTTTTCTAAAGGATCATAAATACAAATAGCGGCTAATTCATTATTTTGCTGAAGACAACGTAACATTTTCTGTGTTTCTTCATTCATTTGATAAAAATCACTAATAATAAAAATTAAGCTAGTTTTAATATTTTTAAATAATATTTGTTGTAATGCCTGATTTAATGGATTTTCATTTTTTAGCAAAGCCAGTTTTTTAGGTTTTGTTAGTGCATGAAATAATTGAAATAATCCAGGTTGGCTAGATTTAAAGGGAGTTATTTCATTAATAAATTCAGAAAATATTACACTTCCTAAGCGATCACCCTTTTTCGCCGCTATCCAAGCTAATATTGCCGCTATCTTAGCAGCAATAACGGATTTATAAGCCACTTTTGTTCCAAATTGCATGGAAAGAGAGTCATCAATTAAAAATAAAATAGTGTTTTGATGCTCTTCTTGAAAAACTTTTGTATGTAATTTTCCCATACGTGCAGTGACACGCCAATCTATCGTATGTATATCATCCCCTATTTGATATTGGCGGACTTGGTCAAATTCCATTCCACGTCCACGAAAATGCGATAAGTATCCTGTGCCTTGAATAGAATTTGTGACTAAGGTATTCGTTACGCTTAGACCATGAGCAATAGATTCTAATTTGATGAGTTCTGTTAAAGTGATACTGGTGCCTTGACTCATGGTTCTACGGTACTGGAATAACGGTTAATAAATCATCAATAATTTTATCAGTAGTTATTCCTTCTGCGCGAGCTTCATAAGTTAAAAGGATACGATGACGAAGCACATCATGCACTACCGTATGTATATCTTGTGGTGATACATAATCTCTTCCATTTAGCCATGCGTGCGCTCGTGCACATCTTTCCAAACTAATTGTCCCACGAGGACTAACCCCAAAATGAATTAAAGGTAATAAATTAAGATTATAAGGCCCTGGATTACGGGTTGCCATAATGATGTGTATAATATAATTTTCGAGTGCTTCACTTAAATGAATGTTGAGTATTTCGCGACGTGCTGCAAATATTTCTTCTTGGGTAATAAGTGGTGAATAAAAAGTTTGCTCTGAAAAAGGATGTAAAGCTTCATGGCGAGCTAAATGCAAAATTAAGCGTTCAGCATTAGAATTGGGATGTTTAATTTTGACATACATTAAAAAGCGATCTAATTGAGCTTCAGGTAATGAATAAGTACCTTCATGCTCAATAGGATTTTGTGTCGCCATGACTAAAAAAAGTTTAGGTAAAGGGTATGTAATTTTGCCAATGGTAATTTGTCGTTCTCCCATGGCTTCAAGTAAAGCAGATTGCACTTTTGCTGGCGCACGATTAATTTCATCCGCTAATATTAAATGATGAAATAATGGGCCTGGTTGGAAAGTAAAATCACCCGTTTGTGGATGAAATATTTCTGTTCCTGTAATATCCGCGGGTAATAAATCAGGTGTAAATTGAATACGATGAAAATCTCCTTCAATAGCTTTAGCAAGAACATTAACTGCTCTCGTTTTTGCTAAGCCAGGAGCACCCTCAACCAGTAAGTGTCCATCAGCTAATAAGGCAATCAATAAGTGAGAAACTAAAGATGATTGTCCTATCACTTGTTGATTAAGATAGGTTGATAATTCAGTTATTACTTGTTTTAGTGTGCGATTTTTTGAAATCATGGCAATATAACTTACTATTTAATGTAAATTAGACTAATCTTAACTATATAATAATTAAACATTAATCACACTATATTTTCTGTATCCAAGATGGCTATTAAGGATAAATTATGGATAATTTTAAAATAAAAATTTTAGTTGTTGAAGATGATCCCTTTAGTGCTTTAATCTTAAAAGAGCAACTAGAGCAAGCGAATTATTTTGTCCTAATTGCAGAAGATGGGGAAGCTGCCTGGCAATTGTTAAATCGCGGAGAGCATAACTTTTCATTAGTCATTGCTGATAGAATGATGCCTAAAATGGATGGTATAGCATTGACGAAATTAATACGTGCCAATCCTTTATTTAGTAATCTACCTGTTATTATGTTAACGAGTGCTGCTGAAAAGAAAGAAGTGATTGCAGCTATCAAAGGTGGTGTGTATGATTTTTTATTAAAACCCATTGAGCCAGGTTTAATTTTAAAAGTGGCAGAAAGAGCATTAAGAGATCAACGTATAAATTTATAATCAATGTATTTGATGACAGAATTTATATATATGTAATAATCCTTTATTAAAGTTGTTTATTTATGTTTAAAATTGCAACATGGAATGTAAATTCCCTACGAGCTCGATTACCACATATCGTGGAATGGTTAACAGTTAATCAGCCAGATATATTAGCTTTACAAGAAACAAAAGTAGAAGATAAAGATTTTCCCTATAAAATATTTGAAGATTTAAATTATCAAATCATTTATTCAGGGCAAAAATCCTATAATGGAATGGCAATTATCAGTAAGAAAAAAGCAGAAGAAATTATTACTGAAAATCCCTTTTTCCCAGATGTGCAACGACGTTTGTTAGCGGCAACGATCAACAATATTCGTATTATTAATCTTTATATTCCCAATGGTGAGAGTGTAGGATCTGCTAAATTTGAGTATAAGCTGCAATGGTTAGAAAAAATGCAGCAATTTTTAAAACAGGAATTAATTAAATATCCATACTTAATTGTTTTAGGTGATTTTAATATTGCACCTGAAGATAAAGATATTCATGATCCAGAGATATGGCGTGGAAAGGTTTTATGTACAGAACCTGAGCGATTTGCTTTACAAGCTTGGTGTAATTTGGGGTTAAATGATAGTTTCCGATTATTTGAAAAAGAAGCCGGTTATTTTAGTTGGTGGGATTATCGTGCAGCAGGATTTAGGCGTAACCTTGGTTTACGTATTGACCATATTTTAATTAATCAAGCTTTAATACCACATTGTCAACATTGTTTTATTGACAAGGAACCCAGAGCATGGGATCGCCCATCGGATCATACTCCAGTAATGGCTGTTTTTAATTTATAATTTTCTCTCGTGAAATAGTCTACGTTTAAATTTGCACGCATTACTAAATAAAACATAAGTAAAGCGGGAGAATTTAAATATTATTTTTTTTGGAAATACTGATGAATTTTTCAAGTTTACTAACCGAATTAAATCAAGCTCAAGGTGAAGTTGTTACTGCTACTCCAACCAATATGTTAGTGTTAGCCGGTGCTGGAAGTGGTAAAACGCGTGTTTTAGTTCATCGTATTGCTTGGTTAATTCAAGAAGCGCATTTTTCACCTCATAGTATATTAGCGGTTACTTTTACCAATAAAGCGGCAGCGGAAATGCGTGGTCGAATTGAAAGTTTAATGGGAATACCCCATCAAGGAATGTGGGTAGGTACTTTTCATGGACTTGCTCATAAATTATTACGCTTGCATTGGAAAGAAGCTAATTTACCACAAACTTTTCAAATACTGGATTCAGATGATCAATACCGTTTAATACGACGTTTAATTGGCCAATTAGGCCTTGATGAACGTCAATGGTCACCCAGAGAAACGCAATGGTTTATCAATCAACAAAAAGATCAAGGATTACGTCCTCAACAGTGTGACGCAAAAGGTAATTTATACACGAAAACACGGATACAAATTTATCACACTTATCAAGAAGCCTGTGAACGGGGTGGATTACTGGATTTTGCGGAATTATTGCTACGGGCATATGAACTTTGGCAGAAATGTCCAGAATTATTACATCATTACCAGCAGCGTTTTCGTTATATTTTAATTGATGAATTTCAAGATACAAATGCTATTCAATATGCTTGGATACACTTATTAGCTGGAAATTCTATTAATGTAATGGCTGTAGGTGATGATGACCAATCTATTTATGGTTGGAGAGGGGCTTTAGTTGAAAATATTCAGCGTTTTACGAAGGATTTTTCTGATACCCATTTAATTCGATTAGAGCAAAACTATCGATCGACGGGTATTATTTTAGCAGCAGCCAATGCCTTAATTGCACATAATCACAGTCGATTAGGAAAAAATCTTTGGACAGAAGGCGCTCAAGGTGAATTAATTTCAATTTATGCTGCCTTTAATGATTTGGATGAAGCGCGTTTTATTGCTGAATATAGTAAAGATTGGCAACAAAAAGGGGGAACATTCTCTGAAGTTGCTATTTTATACCGTTCAAATGCACAATCTCGCGTTATTGAAGAAGCGCTTATTCAACATGGTATACCTTACCGCATATACGGTGGTTTACGTTTTTTTGAAAGAGCAGAAATTAAAGATGCATTAGCTTATTTACGTTTATTAGTGAATAGTGATGATGATGCTGCTTTTGAACGCATCATTAATACACCGACTCGAGGTATTGGCGAACAAACGCTCATGGTATTACGCCAATTAGCGCTAGAGCAATCCTTTTCACTTTGGCGAGCCGCTCACTATCTTATTGAGCATAATCAATTATCTGCTCGAGCAACTAAAGCACTTGAAACTTTTATAGAATTAATAAATGGTTTGAAATTACAAGTTCCTGAAATGAAATTAAGTGATTTAATCGATAGCGTTTTACAAAAAACACAATTATTTGATTATTATGCCAAGGAAAAGGGAGAAAAAGGACGAGCAAAAGTAGAAAATTTAGAAGAATTGGTGACAGCAGCGAGTGAATATATTCCAGAAGAAGATTTATTACCTTTAATTTCTTTTCTTTCGAATGCCGCGCTAGAATCGGGAGATAATCAAGCAGATGCCTTTACGGATTGTGTTCAATTAATGACATTACATACTGCAAAAGGCTTAGAATTCCCCTTAGTTTTCTTGACAGGGTTGGAAGAAGGTTTATTTCCCCATATACGCTCCATTGAAAAAGTAGAAGAATTAGAAGAAGAAAGGCGCTTATGTTATGTGGGTATGACGCGAGCAATGAAAAAATTATTTTTGACTTATGCTGAAAGTCGTCGTTTGCATGGCATAGAAAAATTACATCGTCCTTCTCGATTTATTAAAGAAATTCCAGAAAATCTATTGAATGAAGTACGAATTAAAGCAAAAATAACACGCCCCGTATCACATTTACGAATGTCTATACCCAAACAAAATGTTTCTGATATTGGTTTACGGTTAGGGCAACGCGTTAACCATTCTATATTTGGCGAAGGGGTTATACTTGCATTTGAGGGACAAGGTGAACAAACCCGTGTTCAAGTGAATTTTTACCAAACCGGTGTAAAATGGCTGGTAGCCAGTTATGCAAAACTCCAGGTTTTATAAAGCATAGGATAATGAGTGACTAAAATACCTTTTACAGAAAAAGATTTAACAGAAAATTTTGCACCCACTTTTTTAAGTCAAGGTAAAGAATATCAACAACAAGGATTAGTAAAGAATTTACAATTATTGTTATCACTAAATCGTATTACTGCCGAAGTTATTGCAACCGAGACTTATCAAGTTGAAATTGTTATTACTTATGATGAAGGTTTATGGATAGATGGGACTTGTTCATGCACTATTGGATTTAATTGTCAGCATGTAACAGCTGTTTTATGGGAAGTTTTAATTAATGAAAGTTTATATACGAATACAGATTCACCCCATTATAATTCACCGGTAAAAAGTAATTCAACGATACAAAATCCAATTGGTTTTGAAAAAATTGTTTATTTATTATTCCCGCGTAATACACAGCAGTCTATTAACTTACAAGTAGAGCCTTGTGTTGTTAAGCTTTTGAAAAATGGTTCTTATAGCAAGCCTAAATCCTTACCATTGGATTCTCAATTACCTACTTGTTTACAATCCATTGATGATCATTTATTAAAATGGTTATCTTTTTCAGATCCGCAACATCTTCACGCTGCACGAGCTAAAATTTACCCGTTAACAGGAACTATTGGTGCATCATTACTACAACAATTAATATCAACAGGACGTACACACTGGATTACACCTAATAGCAGTCCATTAAAATTGGGGAATCCACGTAAAGGAAAATTAGAATGGTATATGGATGCGAATAATGTACGACGTTTACAATGCCCTATTTCAGGAGAAAATAATTCTTTATTTTTATTAAACCCTTTGTGGTATTTAGATCATTCTCAACATTTATGTGGAATTGTTGAAACAGATATTGATCCCAGTATTGTGTATTCCGTATTAACAACGCCGGATTTAAAGCCAGAGCAACTTCAACAATTGTATACCGCTTATTTAAGTAAAGATAAACAAGAAAAAACCTTAGAAGAAGGTTTATCGCTACAATTTAATAAAGAAAAAACAGTCTCTCTTAAACCCATTATCCAATTAAAATTAAAATTAGCAAATGTACAAGTTATTTCTAATGATAGCAGTGCTCAATCATTATTTGATATGCAATTACCCGTAGCAGAATTAGGTTTTTTATATGGCAATAAAATAGTTTATGTTGATGATAATACCTCTATGGTTGATGTTATACAAAATGATGAATTAATTCATTATACCAGGGATTTTAAAACAGAAGATGCTGCTTTAACAGAATTAAAAAATCGAAATTTAATTCCTTTAAATTATATTACGCAATATAAAATAGTGAAAAAATACCCTCATTATTGGGTCATTAACGAAGAATTTGAGCAACGAAAAATAGTTCAATTTAGTTTATTACAAGTCCCTGAATTACGCCGAAAAGGTTGGCAAATTATCATTGATGGTAATTATCCTTATGTCGTCATAGAAGAAAATGAAACCAATTGGTATTCCGTTATTGATGAACAACAAAATAAAAATTGGTTTGATCTTGAATTAGGCATTATCATTAATAATGAACGGATTAATATTTTACCCTTATTAATTGATTTAATAGAACATTATTTTACGGATTTATCTCCCGAAGCCATTCAAACAATACCACCAGAAACTAAATTTTTAGCGCGTTTACCTGATGGGCGATTTCTACCTGTTCCTATTGCACGGATTCGAACCATCTTACAAGTTTTAACAGAACTTTATGATACAGAAAGTTTAAGTGGTACTCACCGTTTACGTTTATCGAAAGTTCGAGCTGCTCAATTAACGGAATTGGAACAAGCCATTGAAAATGGACGTTTTAAATGGTTTGGGGGTGAACAAACCCGTTTGTTAGGTGAACGTTTGAAGGATTTTTCGGGTATTAAAACAGTCTCATTACCCATGAATTTTCAAGCAGATTTACGACCGTATCAACAAGAGGGATTAAATTGGCTGCAATTTTTACGTGAATTTGGATTATGCGGTATTTTAGCGGATGATATGGGTTTAGGTAAAACAGTACAAGCATTAGCGCATATTCTTCTTGAAAAACAAAGTGGACGTATGGTTTTACCAACATTAGTCATTGCGCCAACCAGTTTGATGATGAATTGGTTTATGGAAGCGAAACGTTTTGCGCCAGATTTAAATGTTTTAATATTACATGGGATTAATCGAAAACCTTTTTTTGACACATTAAATCAATATGATTTAATTTTAACAACTTATCCTTTGTTAGTTAGGGATAAGACAATGTTATTAGCGCAAGAATATCATTTATTAATTTTGGATGAAGCGCAAATCATTAAAAATCCTAAAGCAAAATCCGCACAAATTGTACAATTGATTAGCGCAAATCATCGTTTATGTTTAACTGGAACTCCGATGGAAAATCATTTAGGTGAATTATGGTCTATTTTCCATTTTTTAATGCCGGGTTTTTTAGGAAAACAAGAACAATTTAAAAAGGTTTATCGTAATCCTATTGAAAAACAAGGGGATTCAGAAAGAAGAAATATATTAATTAAACGTATAGGTCCCTTTTTATTAAGAAGAACAAAGCAAGGTGTGATTAATGAATTACCGTCAAAATCTGAAATTATACGTATAGTTGAATTAGAAAGTGCTCAACGCGATTTATATGATAGTATCCGCGCGGCATTACATACTAAAATTAGTCAAGCAATTGAAAGTAAAGGTTTAGTCAGCAGCCAAATAGTGATTTTAGATGCTTTATTAAAACTGAGACAAACGTGTTGTGATCCACGATTATTAAAATTATCTTCTGCCAAACGATTTAATGCGGGATCAGCTAAACTCGAATTATTAATGGATATGTTACCGAATTTAATTGAAGAAGGTCGTCGTATCCTTTTATTTTCACAATTTACTGAAATGCTAAGTTTAATTGAACAAGCTTTACATGAAAAAAATATTCCTTATGTAATATTAACCGGAAAAACAAAAGACCGCACAAGTGTTATTGAAAAATTCCAACAAGGCCATGTACCTTTATTTTTAATTAGTTTAAAAGCCGGCGGGACAGGCTTAAATTTAACTTCAGCAGATACAGTGATTCATTATGACCCCTGGTGGAATCCTGCTGTAGAAGCCCAAGCGACAGATAGGGTTTACCGTATAGGACAAGATAAGCCAGTATTTGTTTATAAATTATTAACCGCTGATACAGTAGAAGAAAAAATTTTAGCACTACAAGAAAAAAAGCGTGCATTAATAGAAGAAATTTATGCAACTAATCATTCATTTAATACGATTACCACCCATGATTTATTAAATCTTTTTAGTGATAAGGGAATAAATTAACATTGTTCCCTTAGTTTATTTAACTTGAGTTTTGTTTAAGACTAAAAGAGGAAAAGGCAGACTAAATATGCCATAATTAGTTAAATTTGATAGATTTTTGGGGTTAATGGCAATAAGCAAACAAACCGGTAAAAGTTTTAAAATCATGCCGAGTTTGCAAAAACGGTAGTTCATTATTTAGATGTATTGCAACCGTAATGAAGTTTTATTTATGAAGGATTATTTCATATAAATAATTAAACCTTGCCATAAAATTAGAATTTATAGGTTTTATATTATAGGTAACAAATCTTTCTTGCTTATTGCTCGGACTCAAAATTTATTTCTTTATATTTAATCAATAATCACTTATTTTTTGATAAGGAATATAGTTAGCTTCCCAACTGATGTCATTAATTAATTTTTCTATATTTTCATTGGTTATTTGAGCGACATTTTCTTTTTGAGCTTGTTTTGCCACAGCCACGGCTATTTTGTAAGAAATCGCTTGTGCCTCTTCAATACTGGGTAATAAAGGTAAACTAAGGTCATGACGTACGGGTGCATGCTCACTTAATGTTTGGCAAGCGACCCAAATCATATTATCTGTTAACTGTGTTGCTTTAACGGCTAATATTCCTAAGCCAATCCCTGGAAAAACTAAAGCATTATTACATTGTGCAATTCGGGTTTCATTACCATTAACGGTAATATTATTAAAAGGACTACCTGTTGCAATTAACGCTTTTCCTTGTGTCCACGTCATAATATCAACGGGTTCTGCTTCACAATATTCATTAGGATTCGATAAAGGTAAGATAATGGGATGTTCAACATAATAAGCCATTTCTTGAATTAATTCTCGGGTAAAGGCTCCAGTGCGAGCAGAACAACCGATTAAAATAGTGGGTTTCACCATTTTAACTGTGTCAAGTAAACTGATAAAATCACTGTGTAGGCGAGGCCAAGCAATACATTCTTGGGTTGGACGAGCATAAATTTTTTGGCTAGGTGTCAAAGTTTCCATTTCATCTAACAAGAGTCCTTGTCGATCGATTAACCAAAAACGTTGACGTGCTTCTTCAAGTGTTAAACCTTCTCTCACCAAAGCTGCGCAAATTTGATCAGTGATACCGGTTCCCGCTGTGCCCGCTCCAAAAACAACAATTTTATGATGGGAAAGCGAGGTATTTGTTGCTTCTACGGCGGCTAATAATGCAGCCAGCGTCACTGCACCAGTTCCTTGAATATCATCATTAAACGTACATAATTCATTTTGAAAACGTTCTAAATTACGTCTCGCATTATCACGTCCAAAATCTTCCCAATGCAAAAAGATATTCGGAAATTCTTCTTTAACGGCACTAATAAATAAATCAATAAATTCATCATATTCTTGTTGTGATAATCGAGGGTGGCGCCAACCTAAATAAAGAGGGTCATTGAGTAATTCTGAATTATTAGTGCCTACATCAAGCTGTATTGCTAAGGTTCTTGCTGGATCAATACAACCACATAATGTATAAACCATTAATTTTGCGATAGGGATAGCCATACCCCCAATACCCTGATCACCAATTCCTAAAACACCTTCTCCATCCGTAACCACAATTAAATCAACTTCAGGATTAGAACGGTTACGTAAAATTTCATGTATACGATGTCTATCTGGATAAGCTAAATAAATGCCTCGTGTTTGAGAAAAATCATGACTAAATGCTTTTACTGCTTGGCCTACCGTAGGGGTATATATAATAGGAAGCATTTCTGGCAAGTATTCTTTGACTAATCGATAAAATAAGGTTTCATTTTGATCATGTAAATGATGTAAAAAATTATTTTTCTGTATAGGCGTATGATAACTGGCAAATTGAAGATAAGCTCGTTTTACCTGGGTTGCCAAGCTTTCAATTGAAGCGGGAAGTTTACCGGTTAGGTTAAATATTTCTCGTTCATATTCAGTAAATGCAGTACCTTTATTCACTTGAGGGGTTGTTAATAAAGGTTTACCTGTTAGAGATGTTTCTAACCATTCTTTACCATCTTTTTTATAACGTTTGTAATTTAACATAAAAAAATCTTCAGTTGCTTAAATCATAAAACTTGAATTGTAATTTTAACTGGAGTCAAAATCAAATGAGTAATTGATATAAGAGAATACCACATTATGATGTTTTGAGAATTAAAATCTGATCCAACTTTCCTTGCAATAATTCAAATAGTGTTAATCCTGTAAATATAATGGCTTTTCCTTTAGCAATTAATTGAAAGAGTGATTCGCTTATTTTCTTTCAAAGGGCAAATCACTTAGATATATCAAAGTCTTGTTGACTTAGTCTATGGTTAAAAAAGTTTGATATAAGAACGGCTAGGTGCAATGAAGTTGTAATTTAACGTTATTTCATGGCTGAAAAGCCTTTTTTGAGAATATGCTGATTGTCATTCGCTGGATTCGATAATTAAGAAATTATAATTGAATTGCGTTCAAATAATTAATTTTTTGTATTTGATTGAAAATATTTACATAAATTGTAGTTGTAATATTACATTTTTAAAGGCAAAAATGATTCATTATCGATGTGACTTAATATCAATTGAGATTGTCCAATTAAAGTAATATTCTGATTGGGCTTTCTCCTTTTTTCTAAAGGAAGGGTGTTTTACAGAAGCATAAGAAGAAAAAGTTCATTTACAAGTTTTAGTATTTTATTTATAAGCACTTTTATTGCTTCCTTAAAGAACTTTTTGTCATTAATACGAATGAATTAAGTGGCAAAAACTTTTTGAAAATTCATTAAAAGGGAAACTTATAATTATGCGATGTTTAATGTGGTTTCGAGAAGATTTACGCATTTCAGATAATACAGCGTTATTACATGCAATAAAGCGGGCAACACAAGGTTTGATCGCGATATACATCATTTCATTAGACGATTGGAAACGTCATGATATTGCAGCTTGTCGGGTGGATTTTATTTTACGGCAATTGAAAATCTTATCTATGGATTTAGCCCAATACAATATCCCCTTATTATTCTTTCAAGTTTCTAATGTGCAAGAAGTTATAGCTACGCTAGCCGATGTCATTAAAAATTATAGTATTGATGGTGTATTTTTTAACTATCAATATGAAATTGATGAAGCTCGACGGGATTTAAAAATTGAAACTTGCCTTAAAAAAGAACAAATTAAAATTTTTGCTTATCATGATCAAGTGATTATTCCACCGGGTGAATTATTAACTCAAAATAATAATTTTTATACCGTATTTACCCCATTTAAAAAAGTATGGTTAAAAAATGTTAATGCTGCTGCCATAAAACCATTACCATTAATAACGACGTCATTACCCGATTTAAATATAGCATCTACCCCTATTCCAACAAGTATTTCTGGTTATCAAAATTCAATTAATCCCGAAGAATGGCCTGTGAGTGAAAATTATGCGCAAAATAAATTAACTCATTTTATTGCTCAAAAAATAAATGTATATGATCAAGAAAGAGATTTTCCTGCACGGGATGGAACAAGTTGTCTTTCACCCTATCTCGCCAGTGGTATTCTTTCACCAAGACAGTGTTTGTATGCGGCATTTATGGCGAATAATCAGCAATTATTTGAGGGTAATTCTGGCATAATAACTTGGATTAATGAATTAATTTGGCGTGAATTTTATAAACATATTTTATGCGCTTATCCGCGAGTTTCTATGCATCGAGCCTTTAAAATGAAGACAGAAAATATTCCGTGGGAAAATAATCATTCTTTATTTTTAGCCTGGTGTGAGGGTAAGACAGGATATCCTATTATCGATGCAGCTATGCGACAATTGAATACGATAGGTTGGATGCATAATCGTTTACGCATGATAACCGCGATGTTTCTTGTAAAGCATTTACTGATTGATTGGCGCTGGGGTGAAAAATATTTTATGCAACATTTAATTGATGGGGATCTCGCCGCAAATAATGGAGGTTGGCAATGGGCAGCTTCAACAGGAACGGATGCTGTTCCTTATTTTCGGATTATGAATCCAATCAAACAAAGTGAAAAATTTGATCCCGATGGTCAATTTATTAAAAAATTCTGCCCTGAATTAAGTCAGTTAAGGGGGGGGATTATCCATGATCCCGATAAACTTTCTCCCTTAATACGTGCCCAACTTAATTATCCAGAACCTATCGTTTCACATACCAGTGCTCGCGCTAAAGCATTAGCCATTTTTAAACAATATACGTAATTCATGCAATAAAGTATTTATTTAAAAGAAGGAGTAAATACGCGTATGAGGATATTTAAAAATAGGTAGTCAAAAATAATACAAACAATTAAAAAGAGGATTCCTTTATTCACAATGGGTTTATTCATTAGCTCGCTAATTCATGAATTTCAAACACTTTTTCAGCTTGTTCTCGTCGAATAATAATTCGAGTGAGTAACGTTTGGTTAGGTATAAATAATTGAGTGACTTGCTCTTTTGAAAAATGAATACCCCCTATGTCATTATCAGTAAATGTCCGATATCCCACATTATTATTCATAGAAAATTGAGGTTGTGCTGTCAAGCTGATACACATTCCATCCCATTCTTTGTCAAATTGTTGTTGAAGAATATGATAATTAATATAAAGACTACGATAACTTGGGTTTTGACTGAAATTATGGGCATTCATAATCGCTTTTTCATGAAAAATTTGCGAAAACCAATGCTGATTATCATCGGGTGTATAAAATTCTAAAAAATAATCTTTAATAAATTCATTAAATTGGTTTTGTACTAAAAATACACTGTGCTGATTATAATAAGTCTCCGTGTTTTCTGAATCACTACAAATAGTATTTTGAGTTAATTCTGTTAATTGTTGGCACCATGTGTGAAATTGATAGTCATTGACGGTTAATCCACCTATGATGGAAGAAATAGTTAATGGATTATTAGTGGTATCTTCAACAGCAACAATACTAGAGTGATTTTCTTGTGTTAATATTCCAAATGCGGTTAATCCTAATGATGTTTGTAATTGATATGTCGGTTGTTGCGGTTTTTGGCTAAAATCCGCTTTTAAAAAAGAGCAATTCATATTAGCAGCAGCAATTCGAATAACGCCATCAGTACCTTTTTCATTTGCTGCGGCAGAAATACCCGTATAACCTGTATCACCTATTAATACAGTACAAAGAATTTTTCCAGGGCCATAATAATCCAACGTACCAAAGCGATCTTGCATCGCTAAATTCCAGCTATAATCACTGCCTAATTCCAAGCCTTGTAAAATTTTTTCGCCTACTTGAAACATTTTTTCATTAGTAAATCCTTTAACGACTCTTCCAATAAAGGCTTGTCCTTTATGGGCTAAACCTGAACCAAACGTTGCTGGAGCTAACATGACTAAATGTTTTATTGGACAATTTTCAGGAGTAAAATTGCGGCATATCCAATCACGTATAATTAATCCACCGGTACTATGCGCAATAACATCAACACTATAAGGCTTGGTAGGAAGTTGGCTTTTATGCCAGGCATGTTCCATGGCAGTAATAATATCATCAAAAGTAATTTCATCATCCATGGATAAATAATCGGCTAAATTAAAGTAATGAATTTCTTGCTTTAATTCTTTTTGAAGTAATTGAGATAAATTGATAAAAGATGTGGAATGATCACTCCATCCATGAATAATGAGTAAAGGATTTGCTGACATAATATCCTCCCTTCGCTGTATATCCTTATAGCCGACCTACTTAAGCTAAGCTTGATATGGGATTGTAAAATTACTCACTTTTAACTGCGTTTAAAGCTTGTTATTTATAATGATTCAATGTTTTTCAGTTTAATGAGAAAAAGTGACAAAAAAGTATCATTTTCATAAGAGGCACTCTATCCCTAAATGCCTCTTAAGCGTAAGTGGCGCATGATCAATTTCCATTTGATCGATAAGAAGTATTTTTTTACTTTCATCATCCAAGATGAATACGTTTGATAATGTAATTATGGGAGGGTATAAAAAAACTGCCAGTAAATTTTATGATGAAATATGTAGGATATTTTATATTAGTGAAGTTAACGGTTTTTTTTATGTCGATTGGAATAGGTATAGCGACGATAAAAAAGTTTTAAAAGTCATAGAATAAGATTCTGAAAAGAAGAAGGGTATTTAGAATTAAAATACCCGATAAATAAAGATTACTTTTATAAGTATGTCCCTAACAAACGCTGTCGGCCAAGGAAGCGACGAAGAAGCAAGGCCGATAGTCCCTGGTAGACCCGTAGTGCCGGATGTTTTGCCACAGGCAAAATATAAGGCCCACGAAACGGTCGACAAGTCATTTGTGGAAGTAAAGTTATGACACCTAGTCGTGTCATAACGAGCGTACGCAGGACGGCCAGGGCCGCCGCAGGCATACTTGTCGCCAATTTTTGTCCCTTTTGGGGACTTGGATGTCCCAAAAGGGGTCTCAAAAATGGCGACACTATCGTTTATAAAGGTTTAAAAGAATCATTTTCACTTTTAATCAGGGAAGTGATTTCTTTTACTTTTTCTTTTGCTAATTCTTTATCAGTACTAGTCCCTTTAGGACTATTGATAAAAGCATCTAATTGTTTATGTGCCTGTTCATACTCTTGATTTTTAATTAATTTATCGACAATAACAAATACAATTTGTGCTTGATGAGAAATTAATTGAGTTTCATTGTGGGTAGGTGAAGAAAAAAAACGTAACATCATAAGCTCCATAATTTATTATTACTCTATTTTTGAGTATAGATAAAAAAAGTTATATTTCAACAAAACTAGGGTAAATCCATATATTTTGTGAGAGTATTTTTATATGAATTTAGAAAAATAAAAAAATTATAAATAGTGGAATTATATTGTTTTTCAGTTAACAGAAAAAAATTAACAGTAAAAGTATGAGTACTGTTTTTATGGGTTTTTGTATAGATAATGCAGAATTGTTTAGTCATAGTCAGATAAGCTATGAATTAATTTAAGTATTTGTGTTGCTAAAATATAGAGATTCAGTGCATTTAATAAAGTTGGGTATTACTAAAGGTATTTAGATTAGCTTAATTCTCTTCGCTTTAAAGAAAGTAGGGTCATTCATTTGTTAGATAACTTGCGAAAGCAGAATAGAGTCCGCAATTTATATTTTGTTTGGCTGTAGCGTTTATTTAATAAGCAAAGACTTAATAGTTTTTTTACTGAAATAGTTACCCTTCAATAAGTTTCACTTTTTTTCTTTGGATTGTTTAAAAAAAGAGAGCCGCCTTTCAATGTTTAGACTTGCCTCATCATCGGTTTGGAAGGGTTACAGCTTACGCTTAATTAATTTTCATCAATAAAGTTGTTGGAATGACAAAAAAAATATCATCTGGCATTTTTACCAAAACTACTGCTAAGCTTAATATAAATATTTAAAGGAGAATAAAATGACAATAGGTAATAATTTATTATTACGCATTAGCAATAATGATCCGACTCTAACCGAAATTAATTATGAAAATGAAAAGAAAAACAATACCATTGAAAATTTAAAAGAACTTGCTGAAGCGCTAGAAAGTAATGAAACAGTCATAAAACTTAGTCTAGCAAATTGTGACATTGAAGATGAAGATATAACTATTATTACTACGCTATTAGAAAAGAATCATTTTTTGAAAGAACTTAATCTTGCTTATAATGAAATCAGCGATACAGGTGTATATATTCTTATTGAGAATTTAGAAAAAAATACTACCATAACATCAATTGACCTTTCAAATACCAGCATTTCTAATCAAGCATTAAAAAAATTATTTGCGGTTTTAACGGTTAATTACACATTGACAACGCTTATACTAAATGGTCTCGACATCGGTGATGAAGGAATAAAAGACTTTAGCCTTGCGCTAAAGGATAATAAATCATTAACAAAAATTTCTTTCGCTGAAAACAAAATTAGTGAGGAAGGAATCAGCTTTTTTGCTGACGCTTTACCTACTCATTCTTCCTTAACAGAAATAGATTTTACCTTGAATCCATTAAAAAAAGAGGGTATAGAAATTCTCACTAAAGGATTAGAAAAAAATACAACTATAAAAAAATTAATACTCGATGGTGTGGAATGTAAGAGTGAAGGGATAAAAAATATTAGCAAAATGCTGGTAAACAATAATTCTATCACTAAGTTAAATCTGGCTTTTAACGTTTTGGATGATAATGATGCAGGAATAATTGCTGAAGCTTTAACGATTAATCAGTCAGTAAAAAAGCTTATTCTTAATAATAATAGAATAACTAATAAAGGATTAAAAACTTTAGCCGAAGCTATAAAAAAAAATACTACATTAACACGACTTGAACTACAAGAAAATGACATTGATGAAAATGGCATAAAAATGCTTGCAAAAGCTTTTTATGTTAACAATTCAGTGAAAAGCTTTTATCTTGGTGTTGATTTTGATATTGCAAATGAAGGAGTACAAGAATTTGGTAAAGCATTAAAATTTAATAAGTCTATCACTTTATTTTCTCTTTTAATTGATAATATTAATACTGAAAATATAAAAGTATTTATTGAAGCTTTTAAATACAATCGATCGCTGACTTTGTTTTCTGTTTCATTGGATAAAATTAATGAAATAAATGTAAATGCAATCGAAAAGCTATTAAATGCGACAAATCCTTTCGTAAACATAAATTTTTTTATAAATAAAATCGGCAAAGCAGGTATGCCGCTTCTTGAGCAAATTTTAGAAAATAATACTTCTGTTAAAAAACTTTCTTTTGGTCGGGATAGTGTTAGTTCATTAGAGATACCATTGCTTGCAAGAATATTAGAAAAAAATGAGAGTATTCAGGTAATTAATCTTCAAAGTAACAATATAGGTGAAGTGGGAGTAGAATTATTAGCTAAAGCTTTTAAGAATAATTTTTCTGTCATTCAATTGTTTTATGGCTGGAATACCGATTGGTTAACAGCCCAAGCTGAAGCATTAGCAAATAATTTATCTATAATAAGCTTACGCCCAGTAGAAATAGATAAAGAAATAAAAGCGGAAATAAATACTTACCTAACACGCAATCAAGAAATTTCCAACTGTTTTGCACTTTTAACTAAATTAAAAGGCAATCGTAATATATTAACTTCAATAAGCTGTGAAGAAACATTAGAGTTCTTTCGAAACTCACAAATAGAGCTCAAAATTGTAGATGCTGGCAATCAAATTAAATCGTAGTCCAAA
>CBCSKA010000115.1:0-1571 GCA_965140885.1 Legionellaceae bacterium
CAAAACATCCGGTACTACGGTCTACCAGGGACTATCGGCCTCGCTCCTTCGTCGCTTCCTTGGCCGACAGCGAAAGTTTTTTGCTTCAAACAATATTGTTTTTTTTATCAATTCTATTACTTCTTTCTCTTCCATTTTTTTTGTTCTTTACTTTGCAGCCAATATGTTGTGTTCCTCATAGGAACAGCTATCGTTTTTCTTCCATCACGAATGCACTTTATAACGGCATTATTAGTTATCGGTATTTCTATATCGCTGTTTTTACTAAAAAAATCAAAGGCTGTTATCCTAGGAAGATTTAACCAGCTAATGTTTTTATTTTCTTTTAATACTTCCCTTATAAATACTGGACCTGTAAATCTTATCGTTGAATCTCTCATAGATTCATGCGATCTTATAAGTAAATAGATTATGATATCTTTTTTGTTTTCATCGATATGGTAATTTTTTGATACTGCTGTATTTATTTTTTCCATTAATGGATTTTTTATAGTACAAATAAATGTATCATTTCCAATATGACTATTTTCAATAGAAAATTTTGCTAGTAGTTCTTTTTTAACATCTTCTTGCTGTGTAAAATGCTCAACATAAAGAGTATGTTTTTTTGGGTACTAGATCAATTTCATTTAAGCTTGTTTCCCCAGGAATAATATCTCCGTCAAAATAAGCACCAACATATTCGTACAAAATTTTATAACGTAATAAATCACTTGATGCTCCATAATTTGGGGAAAATTTATCAATCTCATATCTGATATTTTCATCCACAACTTCTTGTTCTGTAATATCCAATATATATATTGATATATTATTGCTTGGTGTCTCTTCCAACGTTTGATGAAAAGTAATTCCTACTGTAGAAACCTTTTTAAATAAATCTTTATAAGCCAAAAAGATATCGATCTGCCCTTGATAACTATTTTTATCTATCCATAGCAATATTTTCCAACCTTTATTTTTTTCTCCCCAGTTAATGATATTTTCTATGTGATCAAACGGTAATAATTTATTACCACCAGCCCAAATAAAGTGAATAATTTTTGGAATAGTAAATTCATTATCTTTTTTATTAATTTCACCAAACATATCTCCCTCTTTTTTTATAATTAGCGTAAACATGCAATTAAAATTAATACACCTAATGCTTTAAATAATAAATTGATAATTCAGATTACATCAACAATATATTTTTCTAATTCTGTACTTTCGAATGACCTGATAACAAAGTTATAGCATTAATTAATATTTCATGATCTTTTTCTAAAAGATCTATTCTGAAGTCAGAAAAAGCTTTAATTAATGTTTTAACAAACAATTCGCTGTTTTCTGATAACATTTTTCCTTGTCTTTTTAATTTTTAATATTCTTCTACCATTTCTATTTCAGCTTCTTTAAACTCTTTATGTTGTTTGTCCATCTTTTCTATAATTTCAAAAATTTCATTATTCTTGTTTTGTATTGAATTTTTCATTTAATGTTTTCCGTTTTATATACAAGTTATCCTGGATACAAAAATCGATTTTAATTAGTACCATGATACTTTTAGTATAGACATAAAAATAAATTAT
>CBCSKA010000116.1:0-1547 GCA_965140885.1 Legionellaceae bacterium
AACACATGTTTTCTAAAATCGATTGAATAGGTCATAAATTAATAATTATATCCAATTTACAAGGAATTAGCTATACTCGATTGACAGCCACAAGGCGTTTTGTAATAAAATTACTCGCTTTTTCTATCTGGAGTTCAATGACTTTTTCCTGAAAGCTATTTATGTTTTCAAGTGATTTATTTTCTATTTCCAGGGGTTTAAAAAATATTTCATTTACTTTTTCCATAAGCGATTTAGCTTCATTATTACTTTGTCTCTGATTTTCTAAACTGTATATACCCTGCCAAGCAGCGTCACTTAATTCTGCATGTGGATTTATTCTTAAATAAGTTAAACGGGCTTGTAGTTGACTTCGTGATTCTTTAATCAATATATTTTCATCCAAATAATCAATTTCTTTATCTGAAAATTGCTCTGCTAAACTATTTTGTTTTTCTACTATACTGACTTCATGATAATAAATAGGTAAGTAATGAAAGGTTTCGTCCTCTGTAATTAATACAAGTTGGCCATCTGTTTGTGAAGAATATTGTCTTTTTAATAGTAATGGCGCTAATGCATCGATAAGTGTTTGCGAAAAATATCCTTGAAGAATAATATTTTCTTTATTATTCAAGGCTTGTAAAAGTACACAGGGGTTTTCAGTAAAGCTTATATGATAGTTTTTTGCATCAAAATCACTTATAGTTCTCACTAATAAATCTTCAGCATTCAATTCACTTACATTAATTATTTTCCAGGCTTCCTGGGTTGAAACAATTTGACTCACGGTTGTATCACTATCGGTACTCACAATACTCATCGTTGTCGTATCAACCGTTCCTTCCCAAGCTTTTCTTTGATGATTAGGCAGCGATATTTTTAATGATGGAGATATAAGTTCTGTAGGAAGATTCATTTCAGGTAGATAATGGACTTTTAACTGAATGCTTGCCTGTTGACATGCCGTGAGTAACTCTACCCATTCATTCAATTGAAGATTGCGAGTCAAATTGACGTTCAATAAGTTTTGTTGTGTATGAGTTGCTATATATCCTGGATGCGTTAGTAAAGTATGTTCTGTATTGTCACAGGTATAGCGAATAAAGAAATTTTGTAGATTTCCAGGGTTAAGAACAATAGCCTTTGGATCATAATTTTCTTCCCAACTTATATTAGCACTCAGCGTATCCCATGAATAACCCTCACTTTGTGAAAATTTGACTGTAGAAGGAATATTTATTCGTCTACCAGATAAATCGTCAATGTAACTGAGGATATGCATCTGATCCCAAAAGGCCCTAAATCGTTCATCTTCTTGGGGCGCATTTTTTATTTCAATAGCATATCCGTTTTGTAAAGCTTTTACGAATTCTCCTTCAATAAAAACATAAGTATTTTTATTGATTACCCAATACCCCAGCAAACGTTCTTCCCATAAAAATGAGTGATAAAGATCGATGACTGTAGGTTTTTCACCACTATTCTGACTCGATAGTGTCGCCATTTTTGAGACCCCTTTTGGGACATCCAAGTCCCCAAAAGGGACAAAAATTGTCGACAAGTAT
>CBCSKA010000117.1:0-1531 GCA_965140885.1 Legionellaceae bacterium
TTTCAAAATACTTCCTTACAAAAGTATCTTTTTACCCTCTTTTTTTCGTAATTGCTAGTTTCGAAAGAACTCTATTGATTTTATTTCAAAACCATCTTCAAAAACCAAGGTTTCACCCGTTGGTAAAATGCCTCGACTAATCAATATCGATTTTTTCCCTTCTTGTGGTAATTCATAATGAGGTGCTAGCTGTATAGCCTTATCAAATTTAGTTAAAGCAATATCTTCGCTTTTTGTTGTACCAATCATAGAGTACGATAATCCTTCATAAGTGTAGGCTTTGGCTAATAATTCTTTATATGCGCTTATTAATGTATCATTAGCTTCCAAACTTTCCATTGTCGAAATATGTTTTTCTAATTCTAAAATAACACAGGGCATTTTTTCTCTTGTTTTTCTAAAATCACCTTTATCTAAAATACATTTAGTTTCTTCTAGGTCATTGTTATAGCTTTTAATATTATTGGCAAACCCTATTTCTATGCAATTTTTACTTATATTTTGAGTGACTGTATTTTTTTCTTTTTTAGAAGAATTAAAATGGGCGGTTTGATTTCTTTTTATAAATTCATCCAGAGCGCCATATATATCAAAACTTAAATAATTGTCTACATAGGTATGACTATCTTTCACCAAAGACTTTTGATTTATTCCAATTAACGCTTTGTTTTTAGTCAAATTAAAAATATTTTTGCTCGTATTAGTAATAATTTTTTTCATACTATCCCTCTTTATAAAAAACTGGATTTAGGTTGACAATTTAATTATTTTTTACAGAATCATTATAGAGAACTTTTTCATCCTTATCTTCAAATGTTATATTTTTATTTTTTTTGCAATATCATACGCTGTCGGCCAAGGAAGCGACGAAGGAGCGAGGCCGATAGTCCGTGGTAGACCGTAGTGCCGGATGTTTTGCCGAAGGCAAAATATAAGGCCCACAAAACGGTCGACAAGTCATTTGTGGAAGTGAAGTTATGACACCTAGTCGTGTCATAACGAGCGTACGCAGGACGGCCAGGGCTGCCGCAGGCATACTTGTCGACAATTTTTGTCCCTTTTGGGGACTTGGATGTCCCAAAAGGGGTCTCAAAAATGGCGACACTATCGACCTTTTTGTGTTACTCCAGACTGCACTGCAATATCTAAAAAGTTTTCAAAAAAAGTAGAATCGACATCTTTTGTTATTTTCTCAACAGTGTTCATGAATGACTTTTGTGTTTCTAAACTTTTACCACCTATATTTTCTCCAGCAAAAACCTTTTCTACATGATGTCCACAAGCATTATTCTGCCTATCGTATATTTTATCATTTTCTCTGTCATTCTTTATATTAGTTTTTATATTTTCAATATTAATATTGGTTTTTTCTAAATCGATAGCTAATAGGTAACGAGAACCGCCGCCTTTAGATACATTGTGTAACCATCCCTTAAAATAGTACCAACTAATTGTAGAGTTACTTCTTGATTGATTATACTTGAGCAAGGAGAAATGAAATGATGAAAACGAAATTTAGTGAAGTACAAAT
>CBCSKA010000118.1:0-1518 GCA_965140885.1 Legionellaceae bacterium
GGGGTTGCCGATTATGGGTTTTGATGAAAATGCACATCGTCAATTAACGGGGATTTTTCAGTACATGCTGCCGGAAGGGGCGAACATTCAATATTTGTTGTTTGCGGATCCTTATGTTGGCGATTTATTGGAACGATTTCAGTCAAAGATTGGGGAGGAATCGTTAAAGGATCCTGATATTATGAAAAAATTGACCTATTACCGGGTGAAAAAATTTAAAGAAAAAGCGGATTATCAGCAGTCATCAGGGAAAACGATTCGCCTTTTTAAGCTTTATTTATCGGTAACATTGCCGCTCATAGAAAATCAAGATTTTAGCTCCCAGATTGAAAAATTAAAAGAACTTAAATCACAAATTTTTGAAACGCTAAAACAAATTGGGTTATCGATGCGGCCTTTAGATGTTGATGATTTGATAGAATTTTATGATAAGGTTTTAATATCAAGATTGTCAGATGATGGGTATTGCTCTAAACCAGGGCATTATGATCCGCTTTTGCCTTTGCGTTATTCTATGCCAAGCCAAAATCGCAAAGTAGAGGTACAAAAAGATGGATTGATCATTGATGAGGGGGCGGCCATTTTTAGAAGTTATAGCACGGTTAAATACCCTATTTAAAAAAATCATCGTCTCTTTTGTTCAATGCACCCTAACAATTTTCTTGTGTTAATATGGGTAAATCCGGGAAATGAACAATCGGATAGTCCAGTGACTTTTCTGATAAATTTGATAATCCCATTTGAGCAAATTCTTTTGGCATTTCAAGGATATTACGTGTGTTTGCAAAACATAGTTCAGCGATGAGTGAAAGTAAAAATATTTTTTCTAAAATTCCTTTTTTTCATTTTTTGCTTTTTTTGTATACAAAATAACTGAAAACAAAAAATAAAGTCCCCATAAATAACATTAGAGGATACGTACGATTGTATTCTGTAAAATATAATCCATAAAAACCTTTAAATAAAAAATTTGCACTCGATATTAATAAAACAAGAAGAGGTAGTTTATATAATATTTTATAAAAACCTTGACATTGCTTTTGTAAACAATATATTCTATTCATGTAACCTGAAGTAGAACAATCGTTACATACACCACGAAAACAATGTGAACACACACCAACTGCTTCGTTTTTACAATTAAAGCATTTCATAGATTTATCTCCAAAGAAAAAAAAAGAATTTTATTTGTAGAGCCAACTCTTTACTAATTCTATCATATTACAGTTTTTGTTAAAAGAATTTTTATAAAAGTGTCTAGAATAGACCTATTGCTAAAGTCAATTTCGAACGAAAAAATCCACTACTTTTCAGGGAATTTAATCTCTAATTTTGAAATTTTGCAACAGGTCTAATGTGTTGATTACGAATTAATCACCATCGAAATATTGTTCGACAGAATCGACGGCATTACTAGCGCAATCCGCCACAGCTTCGGCTGCATTTGCAATAGCTTGAGGTGCCTTTTCTAAGTCTCTACCAAACTGTTTTCCAAATGCTACTCCATAAGCTCCTCCT
>CBCSKA010000119.1:0-21276 GCA_965140885.1 Legionellaceae bacterium
TTCTACTAGCAATTCTATCGCCGCTGTTATGGCATCTCTGTCTTTTTCGTTAAAGCTAACTTTACTCATCTCTTTTCCTCTTAAGTTTATATAATAATTCTATATAACCTACGAGAAATTTACACACTTAATTGGACAGACCCCATGTTTTCTGGTTCTATTAACTTGTGGATCTTTTAAATCGCCAAAATGTTTATGGATCGTCGTTTCCTTCATCTTTTTTTGCTTCTAAAAAGAAGAAATAGATCAGGTTTTCTATCCCATGTAACTATATTTTTATATTAATTAGATACGATTGCCATGTTTCCATTACCTTATCAGTAGACTCATGAATACTTTTAGCTAATAATTGTCGATTAGTTTTATCTTCAAAAATAGAGAACTGACCTGTTTTAGCTCTTGTATAGAGACCTTTAATAACTAAGCTGGCACCTAAAGTTAAAATAGCACTGATCCCAAGGAACAATTTGAAAAATAAACGCTTATTTTCATTATTCTGATGGGTAGATAATTGAAGTATCTGAAAGAAGTTATTATTTTTAAATTTATCTTGAGCAAGTCCTTTTAGTTCTCGTAATTCTGAATTAATGAAATCAAATGTATTACCAGAATTTTCACTTGCATTTTTTATACGTTCTATTAAGCTAGAAAGGGTAGTTAAAAACAAATCAAAATCATCTATGGAGTGTTTATAGGAATTAAGATGTATAGTTTTATAAGAAGTTGAATTTAACGCTAAATTTTGTACCGAAGGTGGTTTAACAGATATTTTCTTATCAATTTTATTAATTTCTTGTACTATTTCCTCTGATCTATTTAATGAATATTCGGATAAAATTTGTTTTGAATTACTTTTAATAGAACTTTTCAGTTTCGCTAATATTGCTTCAAGTGCTACTAGCTGATTATTTTTTATTTCGTCTTCTAATGAAGGATTAGCTTGCTCTTTTTTTGTTAATTCGATTGACTCTGTGAGTTTTCTCTCCAATTGTTTTAATTCAGTGTAAGTAAAAAATACAGTTTTATATAAATTATTTTCGATTTTTAATGATTCTACTTTAGGAGAATTACCTCTTACCTGGTCCTTAAGTTGATTGATTTCTTCAGGAGTCAAATTACTAAGCGTGTAATATGGTTTAGGATTAAGTTTATCAAAAATTTCTAATAAATTATTGAGACGATTATTTATAGCATTCGAATCTTGCAATTGTTCTGGATTTGATTCTGATTCATTTAAATGCTGATTATTATCAGAGTTATCATCATTAGAAGTATTTGTTTTATCACTTACATTTTTAATCTCACTAATATTATTGCTTATTTCGTAACGTTGAATAAGAATTTTCAAACGTTCTATATTTTTGATAGTAAAATCACAATAATAACTTAGCCTTTTCGCTGTTTTTGCTAAATCAGTATTTGTATTTGAAACCATAAAAACTTTCCTTAATTATCATATGGATAATTATAGTATAAGCCAAAATTTAAAGTTATGTTGATTATACATATTTCATATAAGAAATGTCTACTTCATTGAATATCTGTTCGATTTACTAATTCAATATATATTTTTTTTTTGAATACAAGAATTAAGTGTGTCGTTTATTAATTATTATCTCAAGGAGATAGAGGGTAACTTTAATCGCCAAAAAAACAATAATGAATACAATACAATAGATATAACTTTCAAATCTTTAAGAAATTAAAATTTATTATTAACTGTATTAAGCAAGGTTTATATAGCTTATTCTTGATAATGTTATTTCCTTGTTGCGTGTAATTTTGGGGTGCTGATCGAAAGAAAGGTAATGTTACAGGATTACTGCTAATCTAAGTTAGGACATTACTATCTCCTGTATTGTATTATTTGCTACTTTATCGACTTCATTAACACTTATTTTTCTATATAGCCATTATTTGTATAAGTATAAAAGGGCAGTGTATCTAACTTGATTATTTTCTTAATCTTAACCCAAAATATGCATCTTCCGAAATTTCCCCAATTTAAAATACTATAATTTCAGCATTATTTTTAAATAATCGAACGCTGTCGGCCAAGGAAGCGACGAAGGAGCGAAGGCCGATAGTCCCTGGTAGATCGTAGTGCCGGATGTTTTGCCAAAGGAAAAATATAAGGCCCACGAAAGGATCGACAAGTCATTTGTGGAAGTGATGTTATGACACCTTGTTGTGTCACAATGAGCGAACGCAGGACGGCCAGGGCCGCCGCAGGCATACTTGTCGCCAATTTTTGTCCTTTTGGGGACTTGGATGTCCCAAAAGGGTTCTCAAAAATGGCGACACAATCGTATATTCTTTAGTTAAGTTAAGTAAATTTTTTTCTCTAATTCATCTAGGTAAATTAAATAATTATCAAAGATAGATTGTTGCTTTGACTGATTTTTTGATAATAGTCAGGATACCCACTGCTTTATAAACTATATTATTTTCCTTTATTAATAGTTGTATAAGAACATTGCTTTAATTGGCTAAAATTTTTCATTGGTAATTGTCAATCTCAGAAGCTTAATGTGGTTGTAGTGTAACTGTTTTTTTAGAAAATTCTATCTAGGGTATTTCCTTTTTAGGCTATCTTATTCATGGTGTACAGTGGGTTTAATGTATTCGAAACGATTATGATAAATTTAGCTAATGGTATTTATTTACGACTAAACTTTTAAACTGGTTATTTTTGTTATAGGATAGATAAATCACAAGACATAATATTTGAATGATTCTGAAGCACCATCACATTTTGAATAATCATTTCATGATAGAGTGCTAATTTAGAAAGTTAAGTAGATTTCATGAATAGATAACTTTCTCTTAACATTCTATTTTTATGAGCATAATGAAAAAAAATTCAGAATAAACGAGCATAGGCACCTGTATCAGGGAATTTATTCACTGGACTACTCAAAGAAGAAATTATGCATATTTTACTCATTGAAGATGAACCAAATGATGTATTGATTATTAAAGAATGGCTAGACAATAGTCATTCTATACAGTTAACAGAAACAGATAGTGTGCAGGGCGCGGCTATTGTTTTATTCTCTCATCATTTTGATGTGATATTGCTGGATTTAAATATCGCTGATAGTAAGGGATTGGAAACCTTTCATACCATAAATGCACTTTCTCCTAGTACGCCAACCATTATCTTAACGAATAATCATGATCAACAATTAGCTATTGCTGCTGTAAAAGCGGGTGCGCAAGATTATTTATACAAAGCAGACATAACAAAAAATAATTTATTAAGAGTCATTAATTATGCAATAGAGCGAAAACAAATTGAAGAAACTTTAAAAGATGTTTCTGCAAATTTACATTTAGCCCTCTCTGCGGCCAAAGTGGGTATATGGCGCATTGATTTATTAGTGAATAAAGTTTTTTGGGATGATTTTTTGTATGGATTATACGGTGTAGAAATAGGGACGTTTTCAGGGCAATTAGAAGATGCTTTATTATTAATACATCCTGACGATAGAGAAAGCGTTTCTCAGGAAGTGAAGCAAACCATCGAAGAAAAGAAACGCTATGATACAGAACATCGTATTATTTGGCCTGATGGAACTGTGCGCATTGTCGCCAATCGAGGTGAGGTGCAATGTGATGTTAGGGGGAATCCTATTTATTTAACTGGTGTTTGTTGGGATATTACGGAACGTAAAAAAGCAGAACAATGGTTTCATCACCATCAATTTGAATTAGCCAATATTGCGCGAATTAAATCTATGGGGGAAGTAGCAACAACTTTAGCCCATGAAATTAATCAACCTTTAGCTGCGATCAGTAGTTTTATCAAAGGTTGTATCAACCGAATGCAGTTACAGGAATTTAATAAAGAAGAAATATTGAATGCTTTGTATGCAGCAACACTGCAAATTGAACGGGCCGGTAAAATTATTGAAAGAGTTGAAAAGTTTTCTCATCAGGGTTTATTAATTTATGAGACAGTTAATATCAATAGTATTATCGAAAATGTATGTAGTCTTATTTATTATGACAATCAAACAGCTAAACCAGCCATTGAATTTAAATTAAATTCCTTTTTACCCTTAGTTAAATTGGATAAAATTCAAATACAACAAGTATTAACTAGCTTAATAGCCAATTCAATCGAAGCATTTCAATTAGTGAAAATTGAGTTCCCACTCATTACGATAGCAACCAATTTTTCTGATGGTGAAAAATTAAGCATTCTTGTTAAAGATAATGGGCCGGGGTTTTCTGCTGAATTATTAGAACGTGTATTTGAACCTTATTTTACGACTAAACAACATAGTACAGGGATAGGCCTTTCCATATCTAGAACGATAATAGAAGCCCATGGTGGAACTATTGATATTGAGTTACCCAAGGAGGGAGGCGTATCTGTTACTATAAATTTACCTATTTAACATAGTCTGTTTTATTTTTATTATAAGCTTTCAATTACAATATAAATCATAGAGATTTATATTAGCTAACCCCCAATTTTTAATTGTTGAAAATATTGTTCAAAAAGAGTAGAAGAAGAGCCTGCATCAGTTTGAAAATGACCACGGGCAAGTATTTCATTATTAGGATAAGTGATAGGGTTTTCACGTAATGCTTTAGGTAATAATTTTAAGGCTTCACCATTTGCTGTTGCATAACCTGTTTCAATACTGATTTTTTTTGCAATATCTGGGCGTAAAATAAAATTAATAAATTTATAAGCATTTTCTAAATGAGGAGCATTAATAGGAATACCCATACTATCGAGAGAAATAACATAACCTTCTTCAGGATAGATAAATTCCAAATTCGAATTTTCTTTATTCGCTAAATTAATATCACCATTCCAACCCATACCAATAGTAACATCTTCATCTATATAAATAGCTTTTCCTGCTTCAGCATTAAAAATTTTTATATTGGGCATGAGTTTCTTTAATTGTTGAAAAGCGGCTTTTATATGTTGTGGCTTTGTATCATTAGCTGAATAACCGAGTGCAATTAATGCCATGGAAAAAACTTCTCTAACATCATCTAAAATAAATAATTGATCATAATATTGATTTTTCCATAAATCTTTCCATGATTTAATACTATTTTTTTGCCAAAATTTTGTATTTATTACTATCCCTGTTGTACTCCATAAAAAAGGGATACTGTAATTATTATGGGGATCAAATTTTTTATTTAATAATCCAGGATTAATATTTTGAAAATTTGTTAATTTCGATTTATCAATTAAATGCAACATTTTTTGTTTGCGCATTCTATCAATAAAATACGTTGAAGGAACCACTAAATCATAACCTGAGTTAGGATTTGCTTTCAATTTCGCATATAAGGTTTCATTATTATCATAGGTAGAATAATTTACTTTTATTCCTGTTTCTTGTTCAAATTGACGAAGGATAGCATCAGGCATATAGCCTGACCAATTAAATATATTGACACTGTTTTCACTAGCCAATGCGGAAGTTGGCGAGAAAAAAGAAAGTAAAGAAATGAATAAGAGTGAATAAATAAGAGTTAAATTTTTCATCGTTAATTTGGTAGCTCAACTAGAATAAATAATTATTGCTATAAAAATATTAAATTATTGTTTTTTACGTAATGCTAACTGTGAAATTAAAACACTGACTAAAGTAAAAACAAACATAACGGAACAAAGGGCATTTAATTCAGGTTTTACACCTAGTTTAACCATAGAAAAAATTTTCAACGGTAAAATATTAAAATCAGGTCCTGTTACAAAGAAACTAATAATCACATCATCAAGAGATAAAGTAAAGCTTAAGAGCCAGCCTGCAAATATGGCTGGCCATAATAAAGGAACAATAATGCGTGTGAAAATAGATAAATCATTTGCCCCTAAATCTTTGGCTGCTTCAAAAATATTTTTATCCAAACCGGTAATCCGACTGTACACTGTTACAGCAACAAAAGGCATACAAAAGGTAATATGCGCTAATAATAATGTCCAAAAGCCCAAGGGTGATTTTAGGGTGGAAAATAAAATCAATAATGAAATTGCCATGACAATATCTGGTGATACAATCATGACAAAAAACATAGCATGTAATAATTTTTTACCTTTAAATTGGTATCGATAAAGACACACTGCAGCTAGTGTTCCTTGAATTGTCCCTATGGTAGCAGATAATATTCCTATTGTTATTGAATGCCAGGCTACATTTTGTAAATCACTATCTGCTAATAATTCTTTATACCAATTTAACGTAAATCCATGCCACAATAAGGAGTAAGAAGCATCATTAAATGAATAAATAATTAATACTACAATGGGAACATAAAAAAATAAATAAATAAGAGTCAGGTAAAACCAACGAGTGATGGTATTCATAATAAATTTTGCCCATTTTTATTTTGCTTGGTTGAGCGCCAATAAAGCAATAAAAGTAAGCCCATCATTAATGTTAATCCAATACTAACGGCTGAACCTAATGGCCAATTTCGCGCGGTTAAAAATTGATTTTGAATTAAATTACCAATTAATATGGATTTAGCGCCACCTAAAATATCGGGAATATAAAACATACTCATGGCAGGTAAGAAAACAAGCATGCAACCCGCTATAATACCAGGTAGGGTTAATGGGATAATAATTTTAACAAAAACACGGTATTTATTAGCGCCTAAATCACGTGCAGCATCAATTAATCGAGTATCTAATTTTTCAATATTAGCATATAGCGGTAATATCATAAAAGGAAGTAAGCTATAGACTAATCCTATCATGACAGCAGATGAACTGTATAATAAATGTAATGGTTTATGTATTAACCCTATATTTAATAATAAAGTATTTAAAATACCCTTAGTTTTAAGAATAGCGACAATGGCATAAGTCCGTACTAATGAACTAGTCCAAAAGGGAATAATGACAAAAAGTAATAAAATTCCTTTATAGCGAGGTTTCGCTCTAGCTAAAATATAAGCAAAAGGATAACCAATTATAAGACAAATTAATGAGCAGCTTCCCGCTAATAACAAGGATTGGATGAAAATTTTAAAATAAATAGTATTAAATAAGGCTGAATAATTATCTAGCGTTAATTGTAATCGAACTAATTCATGATCACCTTGCTGTAATAAACTCGTAAAAAGTACAAGCCCAGTAGGAATAACCGCAAAAACTATAAGCCAAATCCAAATAAGGCTAAGTGCAATTAGGCGAAAATAATCTCCTTTCGGTTTCACTCGCAATGGGAAATAATTATCCTTGTTCATGGGGTAAAATAACCTCCCAACCTGGTATCCAATGTACCCAAACATTTTCGCCGGGTGCAAAGTCTAACTTTTCATCATCTTCATTAAAGAATTGGGTGGCTGCTAAACGTTTTCCGCTGACGAGACGGATCATTAAATCAACGGTGCATCCTTTATATATGACTTCTTCTACCATAGCAGAAAACATATTGCTCGTATCTTCTACTTCAAAAGGGCTCCAAACTTGTAAATCTTCGGGTCTAACTAAGGCATACAATTCTTCTTCAGCAGTGTATTTTCCGCGATTTTTTAATTTAAATTCTTTTCCTTCAATTTCTACTTGCAATATTTTTGAATCAGCAGAAATGATTTTTGTATCAAAAATATTGACTTCGCCAATGAATTTTGCAACATGCAGGGTTCGAGGTTCTTCATAAACTTCACGAGGGGTGCCAATTTGTTCAATAATGCCTTCATTCATCACAACAACACGATCAGACATAGATAAGGCTTCTTCTTGATCATGTGTGACAAAAATAAAAGTAATACCTAATTGTTTTTGTAATTGTTTTAATTCAAGTTGCATGGTTTTACGTAAGCGATAATCTAAGGAACTTAAAGGTTCGTCTAATAAAAGGACTAATGGTTGGTTAATAACCGCTCTAGCAATAGCGACCCGTTGTTGTTGTCCACCACTTAATTGACTTGGTTTACGGTGAGCAAATGCATCAAGTTTAACCATCCGTAAAGCTTCATAAACTCGTTGTTCAATTTCCTCTTTTTGAATACCTTTACAGCGCAATCCAAAGGCAACATTATCATATACATTCATATGAGGAAATAAAGCATAACTTTGAAAAACAGTATTAATATGACGTTGATGGGGAGCAGTTCCTGATACATCTTTTCCATCTAAAGTAATAGAACCACTACTGGGTTCGTCAAACCCTGAAATTAATCGTAAAAGGGTTGTTTTACCGCAACCTGAGGGGCCTAGCAAAGTTAAGAATTCACCATTTTTTATTTCTAAATTAATATTTTGTAATACCGTATGGTCATGAAAATGTTTAGACACACCTCGGATTTCAATCAGATTTTCATTCATTCTTGTCGTATACCTTTGCTAAAAAGCCAAGAAGTGAATTATGCGCATATTTATGGAGAGTGTCTAGTCTCCTTTACAAGAGAAAAGAGTATTTGCTAACTTTAAGTTATAGAGTAAGGGGTATTCATTATGTTAATAATAGAAAAAGTTGATAAATGAAAATATCTTTTATAAGATGATTGGTAAAAATGATTTTTAGAGTCTATACTGAAAAAGTATTACTTAAACTTCTCAACATACATTATATCAAACATGAGGATAGCTGTTATGCCTTATTATAAAGAATTAATCATTCATGAAGAATCCATACGAGCAATTCCAGAAACTATTAATGAAAAATTACAATATATAGCTCATAAAATTGCTACCGGTCAATTTAAGGAAAGTGTGAATTTTAATGTAGATGCAAGTGAAAAAGAAGTTATTAAATATTCGCTAAATGCCAGAATGAGTCGTATAAAAAAACCATTACGTGTCTTAATAGACTATGAATATGATAAAAATAATAAAAAAGTTGAAATACAGAGTTTTCGATTAGTTGATAGTTATGCTTATAATAATGATAATGATTTTAACCATAAATTTATCTATGTTAATCCCATATCCTTTAATGGATATCTTGACCCGAATAAAAATATCCCCAGTATTCTTAACAAAGTAAACACTAAGAATGTTAATCTGCCTATAGAAGCTTTTCCGGGATTTATAGATAGCACTCAAATTTTAATTAAAAATAAGGATTTCATATTTGTAAATGAACTTCAAATAGCTATTCAACGCTTAGAAGATATTCCAGGTTTTGAATATACTTCTAAGGAATTAATACGTGAATTAAATCAATTTAAAACTCAATTTAATGAAAGCTGGAGTGATGATAGCCACGTAATTGGAGCACTTAAAGAGTTAATATTTTCTTTTGAAGAAAAATTAAATGCACAACAAAAAACACTTGAATTACACTCAATTTTTGAAAAAGAATTAAATCCGCAACAAAAAACACGTGAATTACACTCAACAAAATTCAGTGAAGCCATTACTAAAATTAAAACTCTTTTAAGTAAAATTCGTGAATTTTTATTGGGTGAAAAGAATTATTCTTCAACTAATAATGCTCGTTTTTTTAAACAAGCAAATAAAATAGAGACAGTGAGTGAAATTGGCTTATCCAATATTTCATACTCGGAAGATAAGAAACAAAAAGATCAGCAAATGTTAAATAATCTGCGTGATAAGTTAGAAAACATAAAAACGATTACTAATTGTATGATATCTCAACCTTCGCTGTCGGCCAAGGAAGCGACGAAGGAGCAAGGCCGAGAGTCCCTGGTAGACCCGTAGTGCCGGATGTTTTGCCACAGGCAAAATATAAGGCCCACGAAACGGTCGACAAGTCATTTGTGGAAGTAAAGTTATGACACCTAGTCGTGTCATAACGAGCGTACGCAGGACGGCCAGGGCCGCCGCAGGCATACTTGTCGCCAATTTTTGTCCCTTTTGGGGACTTGGATGTCCCAAAAGGGGGCTCAAAAATGGCGACACTATCGATTGATTTTTTTATACACGCTTCTCACTAATGCCAAGATTAGTGAGAAGCGTGTAACGGTAGAAATTCATTGGTTACCCATTTAAATTATTTGCTGTTATTAATTGTTGTTTAAACATAAAGCCAAAGTTAAAAAACCAAAAGAAAAATTAATTCATCTTTTTACACACGTTTTTTCTTTATTCGTTTTTAATGGATGATTGATATGAAAAAAAATATTAATTTGCGAGTAAATAATCGACGGCATGAGCTAATGTTTTGAAAATTTGTTTGGAATTAAATTGTGGTAATTTTTCTTTTGTTAATTCTCCATTTCCTGTTAGGACTAAATAGGGTTTACATCCTGCTTCTGTTGCAGCCATTATATCTCTTAAAGAATCACCAATAGCAGGAATATCTTTTAAAGAAATTTGATAATATTCAGCAATTTGAAAAAATAAACCCGGTTTAGGTTTTCGACAAAGGCAGTTATCATTAGGTCCATGAGGACAGAAAAAAATATGGTCTATTATTCCTCCCATTTCATTTGTCATTTTTTTCATTTTTTGGTGAATTTTTTCGAGGATAACCTGATCATAATAACCTCTCGCAATTCCTGATTGATTTGTTGCGACTGCAATGGTGTAAGCCGCTTCTGTTAATTTTGCAATGGCTTCTAAACTTCCTGGAATAGGTAGCCATTCATCAGGTGATTTAATATAGTTTTCAGAATCCATATTAATTACACCATCACGGTCAAGAATAATTAATTTCATCATTTTATAATTGTAAAAGTGAAATATCAGCAATACGTAAGAATAAATTTCGAATTGCATTTAAAAGTGCTAAACGATTTTGTTGTAATGCAAGATTATCAACCATCACCAGTACATGTTCAAAAAAAGCATCAAGAGGTTTTTGTAAAGCGGCTAAGCTTTCTAAATAATCTTGGTAAAAGTGGTGATTGTCGGTGGTATTTACCTTTTTTTCTTGAAATTGTTGAATCACATCATAAAGTTCTTTTTCTTGTTTAAATTCAAATAATTCTTGTTTAATTTCAGGTGAAATAAATGCGGTTTTACTTAAAAGATTATGAATTCGTTTATTAACTTCAACTAAAGCATTTGTATTTTGTTGTTCACAAAATATTTTAATCGCTTTAATACGAGTTTCAATATCATTTAAATTATCATTTTCAACGGCAAGAACAGCTTTAACAAAGGACGTTGGATATAAGCCTAAATGAGGCAAACGATCAAGAATAAAAATTTTAACTTCATTAATGACATTTTTGTTTACTAATTCAATACATTGTTCTTGAAAACCTTGATAAGCAAGTGTCAATAATTGAGTTAAGCTTAAATTAGGTGTATGACGTAAAATATTAATGATAGCAATAGCTGCACGTCGTAAACCAAAGGGATCTTTATCACCTGTTGGTGGTTGTTGTATACCAAATAATCCTATTAAACTATCTAAGCGATCAGCTAATGCTAATACTTTTCCTTCTGGGCTATGAGGAATATCATCATAAGCATTGCGAGGTAAATAATGTTCACGTATAGCAAGGGCAATGTTTTCACTTTTTCCTTCGGCCTGTGCATAATAACTACCCATAATGCCTTGTAATTCTGGGAATTCACCTACCATTCCAGAAAGTAAATCAGCTTTACATAATAATCCTGCTTCATAAGCTTTTTGTGTATCGCTATTGGGTATAAAGGGTGAAATCGCTTGACTTAACTTAGCAATCCGTAATGTTTTTTGAAAAACAGTACCTAATTTTTCTTGAAATAATACTTTTTCTAAACCTTGATTTCTTTCAGCTAAAGATGTTTTTAAATCCATTTGGTAAAAAAAAGCAGCATCCGATAATCGTGCACGCATTACTCTTTCATTACCGATAATAACTTCTTGTGGTTTTTGACTATCAATATTTGAAATAGTAATGAAATAAGGTAATAATTTTCCCTGCGTATCACTTAATGGAATGCATTTTTGATGATTTTGTATAGCTGAAATCAAGGCTTCTTTAGGAACATTTAAAAAATTTTCATCAAATTCTGCAATTAAAGGAATAGGCCATTCAACTAACGCATTAATTTCAGTGAGTAAACCAGGATCAGTATGTGGTATTGCATTTTTACTTTGCGCTAAATTTTCTATACCTTGTAAAATCATGGCTTGACGTTTATCACTATCGGCAATGACTTTTCCTTTTTTTTCTAATATTTCTTCATAATCCTTTGAATATTGTAAAGTTAAGGGGGTAGGGCAGTGAAAACGATGTCCATAGGTTATATTGCTTGTTTTAATTCCAAAAATTTCTGTATTAATAATTTCTGATCCATAAAGCAAGACTATCCAATGTAAAGGTCGAATAAAACTAGTCGTTTTATTTCCCCAACGCATTGTTTTTTTTGAAGGTAGTTGAATCAGGGCCTTTTCAATAATTGAAGGAAGAAGTTGTGAAAGAGATTTTCCACTTTCTTCATAGCGATAGATTAACCAACTACCATCGGGTGTTTCTTGTTTTTCTAATGCGGTAATAGGGATACCACAAGAACGAGCAAAACCTTCGCCTGCTTTTGTGGGATTCCCCTGAGGATCAAAAGCTGCTTGTAATGAAGGGCCTTTGCGTTCAATAAATCGATTTGCTTGCTGAGAAATTAAATTGTTAATTTGTATTGCTAAACGACGAGGCGTTGCAAATGCTTTACTCCCTTCAAAAGATAATTCTGCTTCAGTGAATTGCTTAAGAATATTATCTTCAAATGCTTTTATTAAGGAATTTAATTCTTTGGGTGGTAATTCTTCAGTACCAATTTCGATTAAGAGATCTTGTTTTTCAAGCATGGGATTGAGCCTTAACAAGTGGAAAATTTAATTCTTCACGGGTTGTGTAATATGTTTGCGCAACAGCTCTAGCGAGAGCACGAACGCGCAAAATATAGCGTTGACGTTCTGTGACTGAAATTGCATTACGCGCATCTAATAAATTAAAAGTATGAGAAGCTTTTAAAACCATTTCATAGGCAGGTAAAGGTAATTTTGCGGCAATTAACTTTTGACTTTCTGCTTCATAACCATCGAATTGTGAAAATAATTGTGGAATATCAGCATATTCAAAATTATAGGTAGACATTTCTACTTCATTTTGATGAAAAACATCACCATAGGTAATAGTGCCTGAGGGAGTATGCGACCATACTAAATCATAGACATTTTCTACCCCCTGTAAATACATGGCTATACGTTCAATACCATAAGCAATTTCACCCGTAACAGGGCGACATTCTAATCCCCCTACTTGTTGAAAGTAAGTGAATTGAGTAATTTCCATCCCATTGAGCCAAACTTCCCATCCTAAACCCCAAGCACCTAAAGTAGGCGATTCCCAATTATCTTCAACAAATCGTATATCATGAATTAAAGGATCAATGCCTAAAGTCCGTAAGGAATTTAAATACAAGTCTTGAATATTATCAGGAGAAGGTTTTAGCATGACTTGAAATTGATAAAAATGCTGCATTCGATTAGGATTTTCACCATAACGTCCATCACCGGGTCTGCGGCAAGATTGAATATGGGCGACATGCCAAGGTTCAGGTCCAATAGCCTTTAAAAAAGTCATAGGGTGAAAAGTTGCAGCACCCATTTCCAAATCTAAAGGTTGAACAATAAGGCAGCCTTGTTTAGCCCAATAATTTTGTAGGGTAAAAAGCATACCTTGAAAGGTTTTTGCATCATTATTCAGTGTCGTCATTATTTACTCTGTGAATTTTTTCTAACGTGTGTGAGTGCTTTTTCAAATTCGACTTGCTCAACACTCCCTGCAATATAAATAGTTGATAAAGATTGACCCGTAATATCATTAATGCCACTAGCGATAATAAAAGCAGGGCTTCCTCTCACCCCTAATTGATCGGCTAATTCTATATTCTGCTTAACTTCTTCATTATATATAGGATTTTCCATTTCCTGCTTTAATTTATTAGTATCAATATTTTGTTTTTGTGCAATCGATAAAATGATTTCTTTTGATAATGGGTGAGTGTAAAGCATTAATGCTTGATGTAAATTCCAAGCTTTTTGTTGTTTTTGAGCAGCTAATACGGCTTTTGCAGCATATTCAGAAATGGAACCAAAAATAGGCAATTGTTTTAATATAAGCTGCGTTTTGGGATCTTTGTTTATGACTGCAGCGATGGTTGGTGCTATGCGTTTACAATAGCCGCATTGGTAATCAAAAAATTCAATAATAGTCGCCGTACTTTGTGTTTTTCCAATGATAGGGCTATGGTTCTTATAAAAAATAGCTTGGCGGTTTTTTCTTATAATATTTTCAATTTGTTTTTGTAAGGACAGATCTTCTTTTTTTTGTAATGCTTGAGATGCTTCGACTAATACTTCGGGGTGATTAATTAAATAATCATGTACAATTTTTTCGATTTGGTCTTTTTGATTTAAGCCGAGGGTATTCATGGTGGTTACTGTCGTCGCTTTGCTATCCGTATGTGTAAAAGGAAAAGCTAAAAAACCCAACACGAATAAAATATTTAACATACCGTTTTTCAAGGGAGACATTGTTTTTCCTTTAGAGCAATAAAAAGATGAATTTTAGTATAAAATGAATTTAAAGAAAATCTTTATGTTTTATAAAGTTTTACTTTATATTTTTTTGAAGCTTTAAGTGTTTTAAAGATTTTTACATGAATGTTTGCTTATTTTTATATGATACAAGAAATAGCTTATTAAAGAATAAAATAAATATTTTAAATAGGAGAAACATTGATTACTTTAAAAGCTTTCATAAATTATAAAGAAAATGAGATAAATAATAAGTATAATTGCTTAATAATCGGGTAATCTTTGCATGTTAGTTATTGCTTATTTTCTAACTAACTTATAAAATGCCAATGCTTGAAGCGCCCGTAGCTCAGTTGGATAGAGTAACTGGCTTCGAACCAGTTGGTCGGGAGTTCGAATCTCTCCGGGCGCACCATTTTTACAAGCTTCTTAAGCATGACTAATTCAATAATATCAAATATTTTTTTTAATCATAATTCATAATAAATTTCAGATTCAAACAGTCATTGCAACAGTTTTCATCCGCTGTCGGCCAAGGAAGCGACGAAGAAGCAAGGCCGATAGTCCCTGGTAGACCCGTAGTGCCGGATGTTTTGCCACAGGCAAAATATAAGGCCCACGAAACGGTCGACAAGTCATTTGTGGAAGTAAAGTTATGACACCTAGTCGTGTCATAACGAGCGTACGCAGGACGGCCAGGGCCGCCGCAGGCATACTTGTCGCCAATTTTTGTCCCTTTTGGGGACTTGGATGTCCCAAAAGGGGTCTCAAAAATGGCGACACTATCGATAAATTGCCTTTAATTTTGGTAATTTTCTATCGTTTCCTCTATTTTCATGCCTTTTTGTTTTTTAAACATATCAATTAAAATAGCGCGTCTTTCTGCTGACATTACACTTTTGTCAAGGATAAGTTAACATTAACCACTTAAAGCGATTCGGTAATTTAAAGCTGATTTACCTTTCTTTGTCATAATTCAAACTGAATTAATCCATAAATAAAAAAATTATAGCGTTAATAAATGTAAGTAAAAATAGATATAAATATAGGAAGTAACAGGGCAAACGCATCTAAATTAATTTCCCTTTAAGGAGTTTAGCGAGGTATTCATTATTCCAACCAGCTATAAGTCGTTTATTTTTAATATCCACGTTAGCCGTAGTCTCTTGCTTTAACAAGTTTAAAGCCGTTTTATTAAGCAAAGCCATGTTTGCTGCAGCATGTGTCCTGCTTTAGCCCTCCAGGCATCTTCATGAAAACTCACATCTAATTGCCAGTGTAAGTTATTTTCCACTTGCCAATGAGCCCGTATTGCATCAGCTATAGAACTTATCGCGTTAGCTGACAAGCTTGAGATTATAAAATCGCTTCTCCACCGAAACCTTGCCCGCTATTTCTCTAGTTGCTTTTACCATGATAATACTGGAGATATCAGCCCAACCTGATTTACCCAACGACTTCACTTCGTCTAAGGCCCAATATTCCCTTGTTTCAATACGGCCATGGTCTTTTTCTACACGTGAGACATCCGCATAAGGAATAGGTAGCTGTTGGTTTTCAAGTAATGCCAAATAAAGCTTAGCCTCGCGATGTAAATAGCGATGGTTACCTTTGAGTGACAGCACATAATCGGCTTGCCGCTCACGGATCAATTTGGTGATAGATTTCTGGCAACCGAGCGCATCTAGCGTAATTGTTGCACCTTTAATATCCAGCAGTTGCAATAATAAGGGAATAGAGCTAATTTCATTGGTCTTACCCGCTACTTGTAACTGGCCTAAAGCCATCTGATTTTCTACACACCAGGCATTAACTATATGCAAAGAGTTATCAGCGGTTTAGGCGCCACACAAGGTCTTACCATCAATAGCGATGACACCTTTTACCTTGGTCGCTAGCGTTTGAACCCAAGCTACAAAGCATTCCACAAAATGTTGATTGTCCAACAAACTAAATACCCGGCTTATTGTGTCATGCGAAGGGATGCCATACGTTAAATCAAGAAAGCTACCAAACCAGTCCTTTTTATACTCTCCAAATCGCTCAATAGCCACAAAATCCTCTGCTCCGCAGATTACTGCACATAAGGCGATAACTAAAATATTAATGAGAGGATGTTTCTTGGTGTCCTCTATACATGGATCTTTTAACTCTCTAAAATAAGTATGGATACTGCTCATTAGCTATTACTCCTGTAAAAAACAGTAATAGATCAATTATTATATCGTTTGGCAAATTAATTTAGATGCGTGTGCCCTGGGTATTAACGGTAATTCAAAACTAACTCTCTAAAAAATAATTCCGAAATTTTATTTTTATCTTCTGCTACTTTTTAATACGTAAACTATAATTATAGTTAACTCGCTAAATTAATCAGGCTAAATATCAAAAGGCGTTATGATGAAACACGCACAAAAAGTCTTACTTGTAGAGCCTCATAAACTTCATCAAGAAGTAAATAAAATACTTAATTAGAGAAATTAGGTTATCACGTAGAAATTGCGGAAAATGGCGAAGAAGCACTTCAAAAATTTGATGAGAGCTATAAATTTGTATTCGTTGAGTTAATGCAAAACGATATAAACGGATTAGAAATTACGAAACGTATTCGTGAAAAAGAACGTTCAATGAAGTCCAGGGCTATCATTATTGCAGTTACGGCATTCGATGAAATATATAAAAAATCATCTTTAGAAGCCGGTATGGACGATTATTTTGAAAAGCCAGTAAATAGAGAAAATTTAGATGCTCTGTTAAAAAAATATCACTAATGTACAGAAAGACTCACGTTTTATGGGGAAACAAATATCCTATGTATAGTGTTACTGTATTTCTCTGTGTACTTTAGAATATTTGATTTACTTAAACCGGTAAATAGAAAGAGTATTTGTTAAAATTAAATGCAAAAAGAGCGCTATTTTTAGCAATTCAAGACTTTTGTTTCAGCGTTTGGTCAGTGTTATTTCGTGCTTACATTGCGCAAAGATGGCGGCTTTATTACCAAAAAAACTAATTTTAATCTATTCTTAATCGTATCAACGTATGCTGTAGTTAAACAAATTAAGAGTCCACATGGAGTGGTGATATGCTAAATTCAAGTGATTTTGAGAATATAAAAAAACTAGTAGAAAACGAAGTTAAAATTATGGAGCCTATTTACGCAGAAGTCATTGAATATGCCAAAAGTAAAGAAAAGGACAATGCCAACGATATCATAGAAAAATTAAATTTTAAAAAAAATAAGATAGATTTCGAAAATGAAATGACCTCTTTACCAACAGCCATTGAAACCACAAGAAATATCTATGATTATTTGAGTGAATTAGAACAAATACTCATACAACGCAGACTATTTGAAGCAAAACCAGAAATAGTAGAAAATTTTAAAATAGAGAGTAACCAAAATAATGAATCAACCCTAATGCAAAGACCGTTACCGTTAACGGAAAAACAAGCAAAGGGTTTAAGCGAGCACGTAGAAAAAGAAATAAAGGAAATAGACGAGAAAATAAAATTAGCAAAAAATGTTACTGAATTAAGTAATAGTAGTCCATCGACAAATAAATCATCTGATTTAGAGAAGGTTGATAGCATAGATTTACTGACACGCATAAGATTTGCAAAATATAAAATAGACTTTTTATTTTTTTCACTTCAAAAAGCGAATTTATCAGTTGACGGAAAAGAAAAGCTCGAAAAGGAAAAAGAAGAAGCAGAAAAGGTACTATCAAGCATTAACAGTAACATTGCGCCTAAGAAACATCAGATTACTCAGGATTTCAATACGTATAATTCATCAGCGGTTACTTTAGCGAAAATTAAGCTATCTTATTTTGAAAAATTAATGACTCGCGATAAAAATTCGATAGCAGGTAAAATAATAAAAGGATTAATCAATATAATCCCTCGCTTAGCCGCTTCTATTAAAAAAAGTGGGGAAAAAAATTATCCCATATTCAAAAAATAAAAATGTTTCGCCAAAACTATAAAAATACTCATGCAGAAGTTACAAAGCAATTATTAGAGCGTGCCCCTATACTGGAAAAGGTTGTGGATTTATCTAAAAAAATAAATGCTATCGCTAATAGCAATAAAACAAATGAAATCAAAGAAAAGTTATCTAATGAAGTACTTTTAGATTTAGCCAAATCAATTCCTAACTTATTTGAGCAAAAAGAGTTCAATGAGTTAGAAAAAGCCGCTGCTATTCATTTAATCCGTGAAAATTTAGTGCTTGCTAATGCTGATTTACAAGAAAAAATAGAAAAAAATAGTAAACCCAAAAATGAATATCTCAACATTGCTTCATTACAAGAAAAACTAAATGATTTTCAAATTAAGTTCGGTAAAGACAGCGTCTCTACTTTCATTGAAACCTTATCCGATTCAGAAAAAAAACTGATAGAAAAAATTCAACAAACAGGCCAAAAAGGGTTATTTAGATTTCTGTATCTTGAACATCAAGGAAAGGCAATAGAAGTAACAGCGACAGAAAGCAAATTGAATTATTATCGCTATTTATTAAATGATGAAGATACAACTACGGAAAATAACCAGATGGATTTAGACGGTAAAGGAATAACAAGAGAAAGTGAAAAAGAACTTTCTTGTCAGGCTGATTCAATGAAAGAAGAGCTAAAATTATATGAAAACTTAATGAATACTTATAATAACCCCTCAAAAAAAACGGATATGCAAAAAAATAGCAGTTTTTTAAAGAAAGATGATAGACCTAAACTTATTAATGACAATAGTAATGATCCTAAAGCTAGTCACATATCCGAGGTATTATCAAGCAGCGGGAGCAGAATATAAACTATCTATTTGCTCTTGCTCCATAGGATAATAATCAAACGTGGGGCTACAAAGCTTTCTAAAGTAATTTTCTATTTTGGTAAGATTTTCGGTGAGTGTTTTTAAAGCGGGGAACATGGCAGTTTTTTCTTTTTTTTCATAGATAAGATCGATAAAGGCTTTTTTATCATCATACTCACCATGTTCTGCAATCATTTCACAATGATTTAATCTTTCTTCAAAATGAGTTGTTATACAAAAAATACAATGGTTTTTTAATAAATATTCTGAGCGTTTTAATGCTTTATACGCTTCAAACAGCATAATCACTCCTTGATAGCAATAAAAAAAAATCTGATAAAAAACGCTTTACTAATATTTAATGTTAATTAAATAAGATTTAAGGGTAAATTGTCAATCCTATAAAAAATTTTTAGAATTTAAACTCTTTGCGAATTTTTGAAAAAATTATTGATTATGTTAGTAACACATAATAATAAATGACACTTTTTCAGAAACAATATTTTTCACTCTCACTATTTTCTAGATTATTTGTGTGACCGTAAATTTAAGATAAATTTTGTGGTTACTGGTTGCCTGTGTCTGAAAAGATTCCATATCCCTTTTAACTAAGGTAAACAGATGTTTTATGGCATTTGAAAATAGGGGCGAATTCATTTACTGTAGCGATTAAAATAAGAGCAAATTTAAGGTAACGATTTTTTTATAAAACAAGTAAGGGTTAATTATGATAGAAAAAAATAATAGTGAAAATAATAACATCAAAAAGAGGAAAAAAGAGACGTTGGACGTAGACAATAATAAAAAGAAAAAGAAGGGTGACACAGAAGGAACTGAAAACACAGACTTACAATTAAGTGTGCTTGGTTATTCTAATGAAGATATAGAAAAAATAAGCAACAAACAAGGAAGCGATAAAACGATAAAAGAATTAATTGATAATACAGAAAATCTTAAAAGAATGGGTTATCAACTAAGCGATATTGTTAAAACTGCGGCCAGAAGAAGCGCAGCGAATAACATAAAAGGCATGGTTACTTATACTGAAGCTTTATTAAAGCTGGAGTATGATATGTCTGATATTGTTAAAATCGCCGGTAATAATGGTGCTTCTAAAACCCTGGGAAAATTGATTACCCATCATGTTAAGCTCAAAGAGCTCAGTTTTAATGCCGAGGCTATTGTTAAAATCGCCGCTAATGATGGGGGCTCTAAAACGCTGGATGCGATAATTACCCATCATGAAAAACTCAACGAACTCGGTTTTAATGCCGAGGCTATTGTTAAAATCGCCGGTAATGGTGGGGGCTCTAAAACGCTGGATGCGATAATTACCCATCATGAAAAACTCAACGAACTCGGTTTTGCTGCCGAGGCTATTGTTAAAATCGCCGCTAATGGTGGGGGCTCTAAAACGCTGGACACGGTAATTATGCATCATGACAAACTTAACGAACTCGGTTTTGCTGCCGAGGCTATTGTTAAAATCGCCGGTAATGGTGGGGGCTCTAAAAACCTCGACGCGGTAATTATGCATCATGAAAAACTCAACGAACTCGGTTTTGCTGCCGAGGCTATTGTTAAAATCGCCGGTAATGGTGGGGGCTCTAAGAATATTGATGCTGTTATAACAAATTACCCTTCCTTGATTGAGTTAGGTTATAAAGTAGAGGATATAGTTCGATTGTTATCAACGAACCATGGTAATTCTGAGTTTATTAACACGATTGTTAATAATAAAGTTAATAACTCTATTTTCAATTCAAATATTTCCTTTTTTTCTAATTCAAAAAATACTAGGGATAAAAATACATCCCCTGTGGAACAAGAAAATTTAGATATTTCTAAAAAAAATAGTTATTAAGTTTGAATGGTTCTACGTGGCTTTTTAACAGCAATTAAAAAAATGACTAATTGTGATCCATTCATTCCAGTTTAATAGTAAAGAAAACGGTCGGGCCTGTTGAAAAAGTGGTATGAATATTATTTCTGAAAAATGTAATAAATAACTTATCCTGGTTAACTTTTAGCT
>CBCSKA010000120.1:0-21137 GCA_965140885.1 Legionellaceae bacterium
GGAGATATTTTTGAAGGCTGGCTAGAACAAGATTTGATCCCGAAATTGCCAGAACGCAGTGTGGTGATTATGGATAATGCAGCTTTTCATAAAAGAGCAGCAACTCAAACACTACTCGACAAAGCAGGACATCCCTTAATGTTTCTGCCTCCTTATTCCCCTGTTCTTAATTCTATTGAACATAAATGGGCACAAGCTAAAGCAATTCGAAAAAACAACACTGTTCTATTTATGATCTATTTAAATATCATTGCCTGTAATCAATTTATAAGGAATTAGCTATAACTTAACTTTGCCACCTTTTATTGAAGTCGAAAATTTCGTCTTCAATGCTTCCCATTCTTTTTTATTTAGCTCAAATAAATAGCCCTCAGGGAATTTTTCAGGGTTATTTTTAACAGCTTCATTAATTCGCTTAGTTTCTATGCCATATAATTCTGCCACGTCGGCATCAATAAGCACTTTTTGATTGCGAATGTCGATGAGCTTTGACTGAACGTCGGCTTGCTGTACAACTTGCATACTTATCTCCCTATGATAAAAATCGAAAGTAGCAAAACACTTTTATTTTTCCAATTAAGTAGCTTTATATAAGCTATTACTTTATTGATCACTTTTTTTCAGTGAAATTGTTTAAATATAATCCATCAAGTCCAAAAGTTACTATAATCTTTTTTGATTTTAGGAATTAGAAAAATTGTTGTTTCTTAACCCAAAAACTCAATTGATGAATTACAGCAGCAGCCATATTTAATGACCTATCTCATTAATATTATTTAATTAAACACATACTAATTTTATTTGACACTTCAATATAGCTATTAAGTGAAAATGATTTCAGTAACTTAAAGCATGAATAATTTTCCTCAACAAGAATCTCTATCTTAAAAATTCTTTAATTGTTTCAATGCCTGGTCAAATTTATTTTTCTGCAATAGGCTTTTTGGCTTTCCTAAAGGTTTGCCCTTGCTTTTTAGTCGCTAACACTTTTTTTGTTTTTGAATACACGGAATCTTGTTTAAGCGCAGCAAATAAGGAAAATAATCTCACCATAATTTTAAGTTATATATTGTGCTTTTGAATATCCATTTCTTATTACCTAGGGTAATTTATCTCTCAAAACGATTAACTGAAACAATCGTAGTGTAACCATCCCTTAAAATAGTACCAACTAATTATAGAGTTACTTCTTGATTGATTATACTTGAGCAAGGAGAAATGAAATGATGAAAACGAAATTTAGTGAAGTACAAATTATTAATATATTAAAAACGGCGGAATCCGGTAGACCGATAAGAGAAATTTGCCGTGAATATGGCATAGCGGAATCGACCTATTTTAAGTGGAAAACAAAGTATAGTGGAATGCAAGTATCCGATATTAAGAAGCTCAAAGAAATAGAAGAAGAAAATCGACGTTTAAAACGTATGTACGCTGATTTGGCATTGGAAAATACCGCCTTAAAGGATTTAATTGCAAAAAAGTTTTAAAACCGTCCGATAAGCGCGAAGCCATTGACTATTTGGTATCGTGTCATGGGTTAAGTACACGAAAAGCGTGTGGTGCATTAAAGATGAGCCGAAGCAGTTATGCTTATCAACCGAATACTCAAAAAGATGCCTTGGTTATCCAAGCCTTATTGGCGGTTTCAGAACAGTATCCAAGATACGGTTTTAAGAAGTTGTTTATACAGCTTCGAAAGAAGGGGTTTACCTGGAATCATAAAAGGGTACACCGTGTATATTGTTTATTAAAATTGAATATAAAACGTAAAGGTAAAAAACGGTTACCTTCAAGGGAAGCCAAGGTATTAGTAAAGCCAGAAACGGTAAATACAACGTGGTCAGCGGATTTTATGAGTGATAGCTTAGTCTGTGGACGGCGGTTTAGAACCTTTAATGTCATTGATGATTATAATCGGGAAATTTTAGCCATTGAAATTGATTTGAGTTTTCCTGCACAACGGGTTATCCAGGTATTGGATAACATTGTTGCTGTTAGAGGGTATCCCCATAAAATTCGTTTAGATAATGGCCCTGAATTTATTTCACTGGCTTTGGCAGATTAGGCATTTGAGCATAATATTGAACTTGAATTTATTCAGCCTGGCAAACCCACGCAAAATGCATTTATAGAACGTTTTAACCGTACCTTTCGAGAAAGCGTTTTAGATTATTATCTTTTTAATAATTTAAAGGAGGTTCGAGAAATTACGGAAGTTTGGATAAATGAATATAATCACGAAAGACCCCATGAATCATTGGGCAATCTTTCACCCATAGAATATAAAATAATGAATAGTAAATCAGGAGATAACTCTACTTATCCGTGGCACTAAAAATGGGATTTTTACAGTAGAATTTTTGCAATGCAACCTACAATATTGGTTTGAATACTGTCTTAATTTTCCTTCTTTTTGAAAATAAAGCCATGGATTTATTGAAAAATAATTTATCGATAGTTAATTCAAACATAATTTATTAATTCATCTATAGTTTATCAAGAAAAGTTATTGTTTAAATTGAAAATTTCTTGCCTCAGACAGTGAAACCTCTTAATCTTAACGATAAGTTTTTTTATGAAAATAAGGTTATGTATGATGGATATAGAAGAAAGCCGACGTAATATGATTACGCGGCAAGTTCGTTCTTGGGGTGTTTTAAATGAGGATATTTTAGCATTACTGAGTAAAGTGCCTCGTGAAATTTTTGTTCCAGAAGAATATCAAAAGGTTCCTTTTGCAGACATTCCTTTACCCATCGCTCATGGACAAGTTATGTTATCACCGAAAGAGGAAGGGCGAATATTGCAATCTCTTGCGATTAAACCGACGGATAAGGTATTAGAAATTGGAACAGGGACTGGTTATTTTACCGCTTTATTAGCTACAATGGCTAAACAAGTATACAGTATTGATATATTTCCTGAATTTATTAGCCATGCTCAATTGAAATTAGCTCAGTTAAATATTCAAAATGTGACCTTACATTGTGGTGATGGATCACACGGTTGGCCTGAATTTGCACCCTATGACGTCATTGTGATGACGGCATCCATGCCTCGTTTATCGATGGAAATGCACCAACAATTAAGTATCCATGGTCGTTTATTCGCGATTATTGGAACAGACCCTATTATGTCAGCACAATTAATTATCCGTCAGCAGAAAGAAGCTTGGCATACAGAAACACTATTTGAAACTTTTACACCGCCATTACATCATTTTTAATGATTAAAGCATTTTTGCTTTAACTGATTTTCTTTTCAAATGTATGTGTATATTTATATGTATTTATTTGTAGGAGTTATATGAGATTCACTCAATTAAGTATTTTTTTAATGGGATTAGGATTTAGCATGAGTAGTTATGCCATTGATTTAATGGCAGTTTATGAACAAGCGCAAAGTTTTGATCCCCAATTGCAAAAAGCAGTGGCAACACGAATGTCAATTCGTGAAAATAAACCATTAAGTGAATCGGCACTTTTGCCGAGTATTGGCGCACAAGCCAGTACAGCGGAATATCATAGCCATAATAGTTTACCTATTTCAGAAAATAATCCTGTAAAAAATTATACTTATGGTGTTACAACGTATTCCTTATCGATTAGCCAACCACTCTTTAATTTTGCCAGTTGGATGAATTTGCGCCAAGTGGATGCCCGTCTTAAACAAGCGGATGCAAGCTATGGGGTTGCATTACAAGAATTAATTTTAAGGACAGCAAAAGCTTATTTTTCAGTACTACAATCAGAAGATGTATTGCGTATTACGCAAGCCCAAAAGAAATTATTAGCGCGGCAATCGAATGAAGCAAAGCAGCGTTTTGAAGTGGGTTTTAATACTATTACCGACGTTTATAATGCACAAGCCAGTTATGACAAAGTTGTGGCGCAAGAAATCAATGATCAAAATGATGTGAATAATCAATATGAAGCTTTACGTATGATTACTGGAAAGCGTTATAGTGAATTAGCTTTATTAAATAAAAAAATCCCCTTAATTTCGCCTAATCCCGCCAATATTGATCAATGGGTAAAGGCAGCAGAAGCCCAAAACTTGCAATTGATAGCTGCTAAATTTAGTCAAGAAGCAATGCGTGAAGCCATTAAAGTAAAAGCAGCAGGACATTTACCAACCGTAGATGCTTCAGGAACTTATGCTCGCTCTAACGGGGGTTCTTCTGCAACATATATTCCCGGTGTAGTTGAAGGGACAAGTTTAGGCTTAACATTAAAAGTGCCTTTATATCAAGGCGGCGCTGTTAATGCACAAACGAGACAAGCACAATATGATTATCAAGCAGCAGTTTCTGATATGGAAATTACCCATCAAAGTGTTTTATCAAATACTCGCCAATATTATGCTAATGTATTAGCTGATATTCAACGTTTGAAAGCCGATCGCGTATTTGTAAAATCTGCACGTAGTGCCTATGAAAGTAATTTAGCCGCTTATCAAGTGGGAACAAAAACCAATATTGATGTTTTATCGGCTCAAAAAGATTTATTTGATGCACAGCGCAAATATTCAACGGATCAATACACTTATATAATGAATACATTGGTGTTAAAACAAATTGCAGGGACATTAAATCCTATGGATTTAAAAATGATTAATTCATGGTTAAAAACAATGGATGAAAAAATGGCTACACAACATATTGAAAAAGAAATAGGTATTCAATCAATGAAAGTATTAAAGAAAAAAAATCCACGAGGTAATCAGTGATATCATTTTTACAATATATTCTTCCACAACATTTATTGTCGCGATTGATGGGTTTTTTCGCAGAGCTTGAACAATCTTGGATTAAGAATTTTTTTATTAATCAATTTATCAAGCGTTATCATGTGAATATGAATGAAGCCATACATGATAATGCATTAGCGTATCGTAATTTTAATGATTTTTTTACTCGAGAGTTAAAACCTCATGTTCGAACAGTAGTACAAGATGTCAACGCTATTACATCACCGGTTGATGGTGCGATTAGCCAAATGGGTGATAGCCAAGCAGGCCGTATATTTCAAGCGAAAGGCTTTGATTTTACTATTAATGAATTATTAGGGGGTAAGCCTGAACGTGCGCAACCTTTTATGGGTGGTAAATTTATTACACTTTATCTTTCGCCAAAAGATTATCATCGCATTCACATGCCTATACGTGGAAAATTAAAAGAAATGGTTTACATTCCGGGAAAACTATTTTCAGTAAATTCTTCCAGTGTTAATACTATACCCCGCTTATTTGCACGTAATGAACGTGTTATCGCTTTATTTGATACCGAAGTGGGACCCATGGCTATTATTATGGTAGGGGCAATGATCGTTGCGAGTATTAATACCGTTTGGCATGGTGATATCAATGCCGATAGAAAGAATCAAATAATAGCTTGGGAATATACGGATGATAAAATTTATGAACGCGGGGATGAAATAGGGCATTTTAAATTAGGATCCACTGTTTTAGTTTTATTTGGACCCAATGCGATTGCTTGGAAAAATGACTTACAGGCAGATTCAGTCATTCAATTAGGGCAATTAGTCGGAATGATTAAAGAATAAAAAAGGCTGAAAATTTATTCCAGCCTTTTAATTAAAAAATTGATTATCTAAAGTTATAAGTTTTTTTTTATTCCATTGTTTCAATCGATGTAATGGAGCCTTGTTGTTTAGCAGGGCGCCCTCGTCGACTATTTGCACCTTTTGCTTTTTTAACATTAGTTTCTGTTTTTGTTTTTGTTTTCTTTTTGCTGGCTGTTTTACTAACTTTGCTTTTTGCTTTCCCTATTTTAGCTAAAATTTTCGTGTATTTTTTTTCAAATTCGCGTTCAATACTATCAATTAATTTAGTTTTTGCTTTTTCTTTTTTAATTTGTTCTTGTAATACTTCAGCAATAGCTTTTGCATAAGTAGTTTCTTCAACTTTTTTTAATTTTTCTGAAAATTCTTTTGATTTTGCCGCTAATTTTACTTGTAACATTTTATTTTCTTTTTTTAAACGCTCACTGAGTTTAGTGTGTGCCTTATTGGCTTTACTGTTAGCTTTACGCATGTTAATTCCTTGTTAAATATAAATATAAAAAAGCATTATATATTTTTTTAATATTTTTGAAATAATTAATTAAGATTTAACCAATCTTGAGGTTTTAAAAATAGAGTATATAACTGTTCTTCTGGGGTATTTACTTCCGGCTTCCAATTATATGACCAATGAACGATAGGTGGGAGAGACATTAAAATAGATTCAGTTCTGCCGCCAAATTGCAATCCAAAAAGAGTACCTTTATCATAGATTAAATTAAATTCTACATAACGGCCTCGTCGATATAATTGAAAAGCGCGTTCATTTTCAGTGTATTTCATATTTTTTCTTTTTTGAACAATGGGTACATACGCTTTTAAAAAATGGTCACCTATGCTTTTCATCAAATTAAAGCTATATTCAAAATTTTCTTTATTAAAATAATCAAAAAATAAGCCGCCGATTCCACGCATTTCTTCACGGTGTTTTAAATAAAAATAATCATCGCATTGTTTTTTAAAATCAGGATAAATGTTGTCACCAAAGGGTAAGCAAGCATTTTGGGCCATTTCATGCCAATGTTTACAATCTTCAACAAATCCATAATAGGGTGTTAAGTCAAAACCACCTGCTACCCACCATACTGGGGTACTATTGGGTTTTTCCGCACAGAAGAAACGTACATTCATATGAGTAGTTGGTATATAAGGGTTTTGTGGATGTAGTACCAGTGAAACTCCCATCGCTTGGAATGTGTAATCTGTTAATTCAGGTTTATTAGCTAATATTGTGCTGGGTAATTTTTTCCCCCAAACATGTGAAAAATTAACACCCCCTTTTTCAAAAATATAGCCGCCTTCAATGGCTCTTGTTAAACCACCACCACCTTCTTTATGTTGCCAATTGTCCTTTCCAAAAAAAGCTTTTCCATCTTCTTTCTCAAGTGTTTCACAAATAGTGGATTGAAGGTTTAAAAGATAGGTTTTTACTTTTTCAATATCAATATTACTCATAAGGTACCTTACGTATTGTTTCACCAGTTAAAACATCCCTTATCAGAGTAGGCCCGTTTAAATCACCTACACGACCAGGAAGAATAAAATCAACTTTATTAATAAATTCTTTCCTTACATCTTCTAGTAATTTTAAGGAAGAATGCGCGCTAATATTGGCACTGGTTGAAACGATAGGCCCTTCAAATGCTTTACATAATGCATGTGCAATAGGATGGGCTGTAATTCGAAGTGCAACCGTATCAAATTGTCCTTTAATCCAAGGTGGAACTACATCACTGGCAGGGAAAATCCACGTATAAGGGCCTGGCCAACTTGCTTGAGCCACTTTTAATTTTTCGATAGGAATATTATCTTTAACTAATTTTTTTATCGATTCCCAATCCGCAGCAATTAAAATTAAACCTTTATAAATATTGCGTTGCTTGATTTGTAATAATCGATGTACTGTTGCAGGGTCAAAGGGGTCACAACCTAAACCATATACTCCCTCTGTGGGATAAGCAATAATACCACCAGTCTTTAATACTGTGATGGCTTTTTTAATCCTAATATATTTTAAACTCGCTCTCATAGGGGGTATTTCCTTTCATGAAGGATGGTTTACATTGCTTTTTTGCAAAACTATTTTCTAATGAGTTTAAATTTTTGTTAAATAATTTTTTATTAAATCTGTGTTATTCTATACTTTTATTTTCAACTCTAAAATAAAATTTTTCATTTTAATGAAATTTTCTTTTCAACGAATTAAATACGCATCAAGGTTATCAATGAAAGAAAAGAATTCAGTATCTTTAAAAATACAAATTAAAAATGAAACCAATAAATGTGTTAAATGTGGTTTATGCACAACGGTTTGCCCTACGTATCAATTGACTAAAGAAGAAGGGGAAAATCCTCGAGGTAGAATAGCGTTAATGGAAGGTCTTGCTCTTGAAAAATTATCTGCTACGCCAAAGTTAGTTTCTTATTTAAATCATTGCTTAAATTGTCGGGCTTGTGAAATCATTTGCCCAGCAGAAGTTTCTTACAGTACATTAATACAAGCAAGCAAGTCTTTACTATATCAAGAAAAAAAACAATCTAAGCCATTATTTATTTTAAACATACTAAAAAAAAACAAACGAATAAGATGGTTATCTTATTTATTATTTATTTATCAAAGGCTAGGGATACAAGCTTTAGTGCGCAAGAGTGGATTATTAAAAGCAAGCGCTCTTTATCATTATGATGCAATTATTCCCACACTTTCAAAGCCTAAGCAATTTGAAAATTTTTATTATCCACAAAATATTCCTCAAGGTAATATTGCTTTATTTATTAATTGCATTAATCCCCTGTTTGAAACCAAAACAATACATGCAGTGATTGAATTATTAACCAAAATAGGTTACGGCGTTTACATTCCTTCTGCACAAACGTGTTGTGGTGCTCTTGCTTTAGAACAGGGAGATGAAAATACAGCTTATCAATTTTTAAAAGAAAATGAACAAGCTTTTTCTGAGTATAAAGTGGAAAATATTATTTCTTTTACGAGCGCTTGTGCTTTAACATTAAAAGAATATCAATACTTAGTAAATGAGCCACATCTTCAAACATTTGCTAAAAAAGTCATCCATATTGATCATTTTCTTTCAATAATTAATTGGCCTGAAAATATTTTTTTTACCCCGTTACAAAAAAAGGTTTTGATACATCAATCATGTACTTTAAAAAATGGATTAAAGGAAATAGGCTTGATGCATCGATTCCTCAGTTTAATTCCTGAATTAACTATTATTAATATGCCGATTCAACAATTTTGTTGTGGGGCATCTGGTAAATATTTTTTAGAATACCCGGATACAGCAAGTAAATTATTACAACCCATTATTGATTATGCTGAAAAAGAAAAACCAGATTATTTTCTTACTTCTAACATCGGTTGTCAGTTACATATTGCAAGGGCATTAAAATCTATTCCAATATCGCATCCTATTGAATTATTGGTTCAGCAGTTACAATTAAAAACATCCCATCAGTCCCCGTAACGCGTACTGTTGTTCCTGCTTTTAATTCAGGACCTTTAATTCGCCACATACCATCATCAACTTTTATGCGGCCTATTCCATTTATAATAGGTTCGCTAAGTATAAATTCACGCCCTATATATTGTTCATTACGTCGATTTAAAATAAACGTTTGCTTATTGTGAATGAAAGGTTTGCGAAAGTAGAAATAACCGATAAAACTAGTTAAACATGCTGTCATACCAAAAATGAATAATTGCAGTAACCCTGTTAATTCAGGAAAAATGAATTTTAATAGTCCCACTAACATTGCGGATAAAGCAATGCCTAGTAAAAAACCACTGGTTAAAAGTAATTCAACCAGAATAAAGACTAAGCTTATAGCTAGCCATTGCCAGGGTGTTAAATTATCAATAAAAGTATGTAACATGTTTAACCTATATTTAATGTAAAGATTACAGGGTTGATAAATTAGCTAACTTATTTAAATGCTTGTTTTGCAATTTCAGCGATTCCCGCAATAGAACCGATAACATTACTGGCTTCAACAGGCATTAATAATACTTTTTGATTATCAGCAGATGCTAATTTAGATAAAGCTTCAATATATTTTTGTGCAATAAAATAATTAATGGCTTGAACATTACCCTCACTAATGGCTTGTGATACAACTTCAGTTGCTTTTGCTTCAGCTAAAGCTAATCGTTCACGGGCTTCTGCTTCACGAAAAGCGGCTTCCTTCGTACCCTCTGCTTCTAATATAAGAGCTTGTTTTTCACCTTCTGCTTTTAAAATAGCGGATTGTCGTTGGCCTTCTGCTTCTAAAATGGAGGCTCTTTTATCTCGTTCTGCTTTCATTTGGCGAGCCATACTATCCACTAAATCTTTAGGGGGGGCAATTTCTCGGATTTCAATGCGTGTTACTTTTACACCCCAAGGTGTGGTGGCTTCATCAATCACGCGAAGTAATTGATTATTGATGTTATCACGTTGTGATAACATAGAATCAAGATCCAATGCGCCTAATACTGTTCGAATATTTGTCATTGTTAAATTACGCATAGCGAGTTCTAAACGATTAACTTCGTAAGCCGCTTTAGCCGCATCAATGACTTGAAAAAATACGACAGCATCAACACGAACCATGGCATTATCACGGCTAATAATTTCTTGCGGTGGAATATCCAATACATTTTCCATCATATTTAAGCGTCGACCAATGCGATCCACAAAAGGAATAATCATTTGTAATCCAGGTTGTAAGGTGTGTGTATAACGACCAAATCGTTCTACAGTCCATGCGTAACCTTGCGGTATTTGCTTGACACTCATAAAAAAAATGATAATAGCCACAACGACTGAAATAAAGACAAAAATATCAAAGCCAAACATATTTAAATTCTCCTGTGATTTTAATAACTTTAAGTATAGTCTATAGAATTTCAATTTACTCGGCGATATGTAATATTTATTATTATTCCTGTCTTTACTTATGATTTAAGAAATATTATTTTTTTAATTGAAATAGAGTTATAACATGGGGGATTGATTGATGCGTAAGAAAATTAATAAAGTGGTATTAATGAGTATTGTCGCTTTAGCAAGTAATCAAGTTCATGCAATCGATATGCTGCATTATGAAAAGCCAGGATTTGAAAAATGTACAGGGATAGTTAAAAAAGGGATGAATGATTGTGCTAATCACCGACATGCTTGTGGTGGAGTAGGGCAAACGGATGGATTGCCCGATGAATGGGTTTTCGTGCCGACTGGATTATGTAAAAAAATCATGAATGGGAAAATTTATGATCCCGATAAAGATAAAACACAATCGTGATGCAAATAATCATTAATTTTATATTTCATAAAAGAAAACCCGCATAAAGCGGGTTTTCTGTGTAGCAATTAACTGTTAATTATGCAAATTTAACAGCTAAGCGAGCAATACCAGTAAGGGTATTTCTAGCTGTGCCAATATTTGCTTCTTTGTAATCACGGTCATAATTAACTTGGAAGCCAAAATCAGTATATTTAGAAATATTAACTGTGTAATTAGCTTCATAACGTGATTTAGGCATACCACCTACGAAGTTATTGGTAAAACCTCTTCCAATGAAAGAAGCTTGTTTGCTGCCTTCATAACCAGCACCAATGCGTGATTGATGACCTAAAGTCATGAAAGAATAGCCAGCTTCAACACTCCAGGCAGAAGGTTTAGCGCCAGTTATTTGATCATTTTCAACATAAGGAATATCAGTAACATTAAATTTTTGTAATGCAGTAACATAGTTAACTGATGCATCAAAAGGTCCACTGTTTAAGCTAGCGTACGCATTAACTGCACCAACTTTATCAGTGTTACCCATCGTATCTAATGTTAATGTTTGGCTTACATAATTAACATCAGCCATATTACGTAAGTAGCTTGCGCCAACACGGTAGCCCATATTGTCAGTTTGGTTAGCAAAACCAACATTAACTGCAAAATTGTTAGTACGTGTATGTTGTGTTAGACCAGTATATTCTGTTGGGTTGTAATCATTTACATTTCCACGGAATATAGAAGCAGATGCATTAAAGCCACTTGCATCAACAAAGCCAACACGTGCAGCAATTCCACTGGTTTCTTCAAGTAATTGAGGTAAGCTAGCGACCATTGGGAAACGGTTGTAGTTACCAAAGTTAATGTATTGTTTACCAGCCATTAAAAAGAAAGGTGTTTTAGCAAAATTGCCAATGGTTACATAACCTTCATCAATACCAAATTTGTCTGCACCATTATAGCCAACACGACTAAATGCAGGTGCACGGTGTTGATAAGCTAAAGCAACATGGCCTTTAGTCCAATTGCTAGCAACAAAATCAACATATAAGTTAGCATTGTTGATATTTAAATCGTTAGAATAATGTCCAGAATCTGTGATCATGGAACCATTAGATAACAAACCATCTGCATTTAATTCACCACTTAATGTAATGCGATTAAACCAGTCATTTGATTGTTGAAAGCCACCGCTTTGATTTTGCTGTAAAACAGCTTCCATCTTAGCAATTTTATCTTTCATTGCATCTAGTTGAGCTTGCGCGCCCGCATTGCTTTGTGTAGCAGCAAAAGCAGGACTGCTCGCTAATCCTAAAAGAAATAGTGAAGCAACTATAGGTTTTAAAGTCATGCTATTAAATCTCCTGATACATTAAAAAAAAGGGAAACGGTTTATCCTCAATCAAAAAAATTAAGATCAAGGGTAGATTACACCGAATAGTTTCTATCAATCAAGTATTGGTAGAAACCATCTTAAGACACAAGGTAACTGATACAACCAGGAACATGCACCGTTTCCCACTAATGCAACCCCTGTGTTCATGCTCAAAGGCTAATAGCCTTTTTACATATCCAAAGAGCATTTAATAACCTTGTGTTGTTAAATAATTAGCTTTTGTTAAAGCTAATTATATTCTTTAGTAAAATAAAATTTACGTAATAATTATTTTATTAATAACTCAATTTATAACAAAAATTATATAATTTATATACAATAATCCGGTAATCTGTCAACTCAAAATCAGTTTATTTTAGGTAAATTATTATTTTTCTAGCGCTGTCGGCCAAGGAAGCGACGAAGGAGCGAGGCCGATAGTCCCTGGTAGACCGTAGTACCGGATGTTTTGCCGAAGGCAAAATATAAGGTCCACAACACGGTCGACAAGTCATTTGTGGAAGTGAAGTTATGACACCTAGTCGTGTCATAACGAGCGTACGCAGGACGGCCAGGGCTGCCGCAGGCATACTTGTCGACAATTTTTGTCCCTTTTGGGGACTTGGATGTCCCAAAAGGGGCCTCAAAAATGGCGACACTATCGCTTTTTTTATAACAAAATAAATCACATTGATTTTGTTTATGCATCCATTTCGTCGTTAAATTCGATTAGTTTTGCAGTCATTAATAATGATTATTTATGAAAAAAACATTTACTGTGCATTTTTTACTTTAACTAATTGTTGTAACTCACCACTTTCAAAAAGTTCCATCATTATATCACAACCACCAATTAATTCCCCTTGAATATATAATTGAGGGAAAGTAGGCCAATTTGCATAGGTAGGTAATACTTGTCGTATATCAGAGTTTTCTAATACATCAATACTAGCAAAATCAGCGCCACATGCTTTTAATGCTGCAACGGCACTTGCAGAAAAACCACACATTGGATTTTCAGAAGAACCTTTCATATAAAGCAAAATAGGGTTGTGTGCAATTTGTTCTTTTATTTTTGAAATTGTATCCATTATGATCTCCATTAAAAAATTAAGCTTCGGGAATACGCTCTATTTTAGCCCCTAATTGGGATAATTTTTCTTCTATACATTCGTAACCTCTGTCAATATGATAAATTTTATCTACAATGGTTTCACCTTTAGCCACTAAGCCTGCTAAAACTAAACTGGCTGATGCGCGTAAATCCGTTGCCATGACAGGAGCGCCTGTTAATTGTTCTACGCCAGTGCAAATAGCCGTGTTTCCTTCTACTTTAATATCTGCTCCCATCCGTTGAATTTCAGGCACATGCATAAAACGATTCTCAAATATGGTTTCAGTTACCATTCCTGTCCCTTCTGCTACGGCATTTAAGGCAATAAATTGAGCTTGCATATCAGTAGGAAAAGCGGGATAGGGTGCTGTACGAATATTAACAGCTTTAGGACGATTTCCTAACATATCTAATTCTATGGAGTTTTCTGCAATATTTATATGCGCGCCAGCTTCTTCTAATTTTAATAATACGGCTTCGATAATATCTGCTTTAATATTTTTAATGCGTATTTTACCCCGAGTGCAAGCAGCTGCAGTTAAATAAGTTCCTGCTTCAATACGATCAGGCATGACAGTATAGTGTCCACCCTGTAAAGCTTCAACGCCTTCAATCGTTAATGTATCTGTGCCTGCGCCTTCAATACGAGCACCTAATGAAATTAAAAAATGGGCTAAATCTTCTACTTCAGGTTCACGAGCGGCATTTTTAATGACAGTGGTACCTTTAGCTAATACCGCAGCCATCATTAAATTTTCTGTTCCTGTTACTGTTACAGTATCAAGAACGATATGTGCACCTTGTAACCGGCCTTTGACTTTTGCTTTGATAAAACCATTTTCTACCGTAATATCAGCACCCATGGCTTGCATCCCTTCAATGTGAAGATTTACAGGACGCGACCCAATAGCGCAACCACCGGGTAAAGAAACAAGTGCCTGTCCATAACGAGCGAGTAAAGGTCCTAAAACTAAGATGGATGCTCTCATGCTACGAACTAATTCGTAAGGTGCAGTAAAAGAATGTATATGGCTTGTATCTGTTTGAATATTACCCTGATCATCTAGCATAAATTTCACACCCATTCCACTTAATAATTCCATGGTGGTTGTTACATCATAGAGATGCGGAATATTCGATAGAGTAATGGATTGATTAGTGAGTAAAATACCTGCAAGTATCGGTAGTGCAGCATTTTTGGCTCCAGAGATACGGACTTCTCCTTGTAAGGGGATTCCGCCTTTAATTAATAATTTATCCATAATTTTCTCTTAATAAGAAGATAATTAATCATTGTATTTTATAAAAGAAGATACATTTATTTGATGGTATTTACGGTAATACAATAAATTTTGTTTATTTATTGTATTAATAATTTTTTATTTTACTGATTTTATACAGCTAACTATAAAAAGCAATTATTTATTTTTTTCCCATAATTCAGGGGTGTACGTTTTTAAAGAAAGCGCGTGTAAACTACCCTCTTGTATATAACTATAGACAGCTTTATAAACTAATTGTTGCTGTTGAACTTTTGTTTTATTTTCAAATTCAGAACTAATAACAATAGCTTCAAAATGTATTCCATCAGGACTTTGGACAATCGCTCTTGAATTAGGAATTTGAGTTTCAATTAATTGTTGTATTTTACTTGGATTCATCATGGTTATTTTGTGTAAATAAAGTTAATAATTCACAAACAGTAGCAAGACTTACTAATTGTGCGGGTAAATTTAAAAATTCAATCATTACATTCTTTTTTCGTCCCAATCGCAGCCATTCAATTAATAATGCTAAACCCGCATTATCTGTTTTTTTAACAAAATTCAAATCAAAAATAATTTTATTGGTATTATTAAAAAAGCTTACGCTTTGTGCGAGTAAGGGGGTAACAGAATGTAATGTCATTTCTCCATGAATTTTAAAATGGTTATCTGTTACCTTTTCAAAAGGTGAAGTTTGCATCATCATTAATTTTTTTGTTGATTATGTTGAGCGAGTTTTTCCAGTAATTGTTTTATACCACCTTCTGCTATTTCATGCGAAAATTGGTTACGAAAACTTTCTATTAAACTAACGCCATCAACACTGAAATCATAAATTTTCCAATTTTTATCTTCTAATTTTAAGCGATAACTGACAGGAATAGGTGGACCATCTTGTCGAAATATTTTACTTTCTACTTGTGTTTCTTCAGTTAACTGTCCTCTAATGGGATAAAAGGTAATAGTTTGATCCGTATATGAGGATAAAGCAGTAGAATAAGTTCGAATTAATAAAACAGTAAATTTTTCAATAAATTCATTTTGTTGAGTAGGAGAGGCTATCTTCCAGGTGTCACGTCCAATAACCATTCGAGACATATAATTTAAATCAAAATGAGGAACTAAATTTTCTCGTACAATTTTTTCAATAAAAGTAGGAAGTGGCGTTGATTGTTTATTGCTTTTTAATTTCTGTAGCATTTGTTCAGAAACTGTTTGCAACATAGGGAGTGGGGAATCAATACTATGCGCACTTAAAGAAAATAGTAAAAGCAATATAGAAAAGCTGCAGGTAAATTTATTTTTCAAGGAATTTTTTTTCATTTTTTACTCTCGCTTAATTTAAAAATGAGTTGTCCAATTAAATTCTCTAATACTAAAGCAGGTTGTGTGCGTTGAATACTATCGCCATTTTTTAAAAAAGTATCATCATAACCTGGATTTAAACTAATATAATTAGCGCCCAGTAATCCTTCTGTTAATATGCTGGCCGACGTATCTTTAGGTAAAGCATTTTGTGAAGAATCAATTTCTAATGTCACTGTGGCTTTAAAAGTCGTTTGATTGAGTTCAATATGAGTAACTTGTCCTATCTTTACACCTGCAATAGTGACAGGTGCTCGTGGTTTCAAACTACCGATATTATCAAAAGTTGCTTTTACTTGATAAGTATTTTGATATCTTTTATAACTTAACCCACTCACTTTAAATGCTAACATAAATAAAGCAGCAAGGCCTGTTATTATAAAAATCCCTACCCATAATTCCAGTGTTTTTTGTTGCACGCTTACCATCCTTTTAACATCATTGCCGTTAAAATAAAATCAAGTCCCAAAATTGCTAATGAACTGTATACCACACCGCGAGTAGTTGCTCGGCCAATTCCTTCCGCTGTAGGTATGGTTTCAAAGCCTTGATAAACAGCTATCCATGTTGCCACAAAACCAAACACGAGGCTTTTGATAATACCGCTTAAAATATCATTATAAAAATCTACTGAATATTGCATATTATTCCAAAAAGTTCCATCATCTAATCCTAGCCAAATAACACTGACAATATAGCCGCCGATAATTGAAATAGCGCAAAATAAAATTGACAAAAGAGGCATAGAAATTAAACCTGCCCAAAATCGCGGAGCAATAATGCGTGATAAAGGTTCTACACCCATCATTTCCATACTACTTAATTGTTCTGTTGTTTTCATTAAGCCTATTTCTGCTGTTATTGCAGAACCTGCTCGGCCTGCGAATAATAAAGCTGTGACTACAGGCCCTAATTCTCTTGCTATACTGAGCGCAATTAATTGCCCTAATTGTGCGGTTGCTCCAAATTTTTCAAGTGTATGATATCCTTGTAAACCCACAACCATCCCAATAAATAAACCGGCAACTAATGTAATCAATAATGATAAAAAACCCACGAAATATAATTGTTCTAAAATGAGGGGAAAATTTTTTCTGAAATCAGGTTTTTGGAATATGGTTTGAATGATAAAAATTCCTGCTTTTCCAAATGCAGTGACCCAATTTAACGTAAAGTGTCCTATTTGGCGTATCCCTAAATTCATTTTAATAATTCCTCAATATAAGCAGGTGCAGGATAATGAAAAGGAATGGTGCCATCGGATAATCCATGGATAAATTGGCGTATTTCTGGAGATTGATTCGCTTGTATTTCCATGGGCGAACCTTGTCCCAGAATTTTTCCATCCGAAATAACATATATTTTATCCGCAATACGGATTGTTTCAGCCACATCATGCGATACTAAAATAGTAGTCATTTTTAATGCATCATTTAAACGTTTGATTAATTGAAGTATCACGGCTAAAGAAATGGGGTCTAAACCGGTAAAGGGTTCGTCATACATAATTAATTTGGGATCCAATGCTATAGCTCTAGCTAAAGCGACGCGGCGAGCCATACCCCCTGAAAGTTCATTAGTGTATAAATCCTTTGCTCCTCTTAAACCAACAATATGGAGTTTCATCAGCGTTAATGTTGTAATCATGGATTCTGATAAAGTGGTATGTTCTCTTAGTGGAAAAGCCACATTTTCAAATACGGATAGATTAGTGAAAAGAGCACCACTTTGAAATAATAATCCCATTTGCTGTCTTGCTTTTAATAAAGCAGAGCGATTTAATTGATGTATATTTTCACCCTCAACATTGATAAATCCTTGTTGCGGAATTAATTGAGCACCGATTAAACGAAGTAATGTCGTTTTTCCAGTACCACTGGGTCCTAAAATAGCCGTAATTTTACCACGAGGAATATCGAGATTAATCCCATTAAAAATAATGTGATTTCCGCGTTTAAAATGTAAATTTCTTATTGTGACTAAATTATCTAGTGGCATCGTTAGGATTTTGTATCAAAATATAAAAGTACAAACTATGTTACATGCGTTAAATAGTTGCAAGTTATTTTTGTATTAATAATAATCATGAATTAAAAATTTCCAAAACTCAAACTAAAAAATGATGGTTTACAATTCAATACAATTAAAAATCAATCTTTTTTAATATTCAATTAATTAAATTAATTATTTAGAGACGCTAGTAATGCTGGAATCAAAAAAAATCCGTGAATTAGGTTTAGCCGTTATCGAAACAGAAGCAAAAGCAGTTGCTACATTAAAGGAGCGTATTAATGAAGATTTTATAATGGCTTGTAAAATTTTAATGAATTGCAAAGGTCGTATTATTGTTTTGGGAATGGGGAAATCAGGACATATAGGCAGTAAAATCGCTTCAACTTTTGCAAGTACCGGGAGTCCTGCTTATTTTGTACATCCAGCAGAAGCAAGTCATGGTGATTTAGGTATGATTACGCGAGAGGATGTCATTTTAGCATTATCTTATTCGGGTGAAAGTTCAGAAATTATATCTATTTTACCCTTTATTAAGCGCTTAGGTATCCCTCTTATTGCTATGACAGGAAAGCCTACTTCAACCCTTGCCAGAGAAGCCATTGTTCATTTAAATGTCAGTGTTGAAATGGAAGCTTGCCCATTGGGCCTTGCTCCAACAACAAGCACAACGGTTTCTCTCGTAATGGGTGATGCATTAGCCGTTGCTTTGTTAGAAACTAAGGGCTTTTCAGCGGAAGATTTTGCCTTATCTCATCCTGGTGGTAGTTTAGGTCGTAAATTGTTATTACATGTACAAGATATTATGCGTACAGAACAAGCCATACCCATCGTTTCGCCAACGACATGTTTAATCGATGCAATACTGGTCATGTGTGAAAAAGGTTTAGGAATGACCTGCATCGTCGATGAAAAGCATGCATTAAAAGGAATTTATACAGATGGTGATATTAGACGAACGTTGACTAAAGGAATCGATATTCATACAACACTTATCCAAGAAGTTATGTCTATTAACTTTAAAACAGTCCCGCCTAAAATGTTGGCAGCGGAAGCATTACAGTTAATGGAATTATATAAAATTACAGTATTGATTGTGATTAATGATGATTTAACGCCAGTAGGTATTATTCATTTACATGATTTATTACAAGCAGGAATTGCTTGACGCTTTTATTGATATTGAATGATTAAATTAATTATTTATACGGCAATTTAATTAAAGGAGAATACGCAAGCATTCTCTCTTTTCATAAACAAGCAATATAAGCAAATTTTGTTTTGTAATAGTGGAAATTATTTATTTTGAGTCCCTATTCCCTGGGATAACTTTTTTGAAGGCGTAATGGTTTGTGGAATAGTTAATTCTTTATGATTTATTTTTAGCGCAAATCTATCTTTAGAAGGAAAATTTTAAATTAGAGGCAATTATGGGAAAAAAGTTCAATATAAGTGAAAAAATAAATAAAGTTAACGTTAATGGGAAAAATGATGATTTAGTGGTTTTTTTTAAAGATAATATTAGTAATGGAAATATAACTGTTCAAGAAGTGGTAAATTATGCAAAAAACAAACAATACTTTCTTTCCGATGCACGAATAATTAATGAGTTAGGGGTTTACGTTAGTGAACTTAATGAGAATAGCCAAAGGGATTTATGGATTAATTTATGTGAAATCGCTGCAGAACGTAACTCAATATCAGCTAATCAAAATTGTGCACTTTATTATATTAATGAATTTGAAGATAAAAAACCTGATGCAGAAAAAGCATTACATTATGCTAAAAAAATAATTGAATTAACTCAACGGCCTGAAGAATATAAATTAACTTATTCAAAAGTATTATTTGCTAATGATTCTTATGAAGAATCAGCTAAACATTTGATGGAATATTTTAACTATAAAAATAATTTATACATAAAACAGAAAGAGGTGGGTAAGAAAAAAGAAATAAAAAATGATTTAGAAAATGTTATTTCTTTTTCTAAAACAATGATTAATTTTTTTAAAGATAAACTCATAAACACTTTAACTGAATATGAGAATGAATTTCTCACTGATTGCATAAATCATTATCTATATTGAATAACAATAATCAATTAATTACACAAAAAGACATGGAAAAGTCAAAAAATAAAATTTATTATTTGATAGCAAAATGCCATGAATTATTAGGTGATGGTTCTTCTGCTATGTCTTTTTATTTGCACTTCCAAGATAAAAAACAGCGTTATTTTTCTGAAGCGGTGATTGCACGAAAAAACTTGATTAAAAATCACTTAGATAAAATACTGAAACCTGCAAATACGCCAATAAAAACTGAACAAGAAAGTATAAACCAATCTTTATTTGGTGAGTTTAATCAAGAAGGTAATTTAGTATTGCCTAATAATATTATATTACCCTCACAATTAGAAAAACATTGGAAGAAAGAAGCCGAATGGTTTTATTCAGTAAATGAAAATAAAATTAACAATGAATTCAAAAAACGAGATGAGCAGTTAGATAAGCTAATAAGCGCAAAGAAGATAGAAAAAGAGGTTATAAAAGAAATTGGCACAAATGAAAAACTCATAGAAACTGAAACTGCATTAACCCAATTTCAAGAAGCTAAAGAAAATTTATCTACCAAAAACCAGAAATTATCTTGCAGCTATCGAAAAAAATACCGTCGTCATGCCGCAGAGCGACATTTTTTTAATCCTATTCGTTCAAAAAAGCCAGAAAACTTAAAGAAACTTACTGGAAATATTATTGAACAACGATTTAATCAACTGCTTGAGTCAATTGAACCTGTCAACTTACAAGGAAAAAGTTCGCGGTTAGTGATTACCGCAGAGCGTGTTTTTCAAGAAGCGGTTATTGATTTACTGCCTAACCATAGGATGTCATGTATCCCTATTATGAGGGAGCAACAATGGAGTAATTATAATGGTTCAAACAAGTATGGTCCTATTGAAAAATATAAAGTTGATAATACTGAAATACACGCAGAACACCGAACTGATCCAAAACCTCAACGGCTAGGCGATAGCTTTTTACCGCAGCATGGTACGTATATAGTAATTTGATTTTAAAATGACTTACATATTGTGATATACTCATAAAATTTATTATGAGTCATTCAACAGATAT
>CBCSKA010000121.1:0-1468 GCA_965140885.1 Legionellaceae bacterium
GATAAAGATACACTCGATACACTTGAATTTGATGAAACAGATCAGCTTCAACCATTAGTATTATATAAATGTACTTTTCATCCATCACTTCCAAATATTGCATTTGTTGGTATGTATCGTGGACCATATTTTGCGGTTATGGAACTGCAAGCGAGATGGGCAACAATGGTATTTGCAGAAAAAATAACTCTCCCTTCAGAAGAAACCCTAAAATCAGGTTTACTAGACGAACAAAAAATAAGAAAACAAACCCCAAGGCCACAATTTCCGCATGGTGATTATGTGGGATTAGCCGATAGCATTGCCGAAGAGATACATGTTTTACCGGATTTAGAATATTTAAAAGAAAATAACAATAGTTTATATAATATGGTTAATAACGGACCTTATAGCACATGTCATTATAGACTTTTTGGTGAAAATAATAGAAAAGAAATAGCATATAAACAAATAAAAAAAATCACGAAAGCAGCTCAAACACCAGAATATAATGAAAAAATAATTTTAAGTTTACAAAAGAAAATTGAAGAATTATTAATTGAGCTATAGTAAAAATTACTTGGTAAAATCGCTATTTTTTACAAAATATGTGGAAAATTCTAAATCCCAATTACGTGTAAAACTTAGCGATACTATCAAAACTTAAAATTAAGATATACCAATACAAATAAGGGTTATTAATTGGAATCTCATATAGATTTATTAAACGTAGATATAATAAAAAACAACTTAGACGTATTAAACATAGATTTATTTATCCTTGAACAAATAGATTCTACAAATGTTTTTTTAAATAAAACCATTAATAAAAAGAATAATATTCAGGTTTGTATAGCAGAGACCCAAAAAAATGGGAAAGGAAAATTAAACAGAAAATAGCACTCACCATTTGGACAAAATATTTATTTATCAATGAAATATGGTTTTAACAAAAATATTAACGAATTATCAGGATTAAGCTTAGTAGTTGGGTTAGGAATATGCCATGCTATCGAGTCGGTAATAAATTTTAAAGATAGTTTCCTTCAAGTTAAATGGCCTAATGATATTATTCTCAATAATGCTAAATTAGGCGGAATTCTTATTGAATCAAAAACAAGAAAAAACAATGATTCCGAAATTATTATTGGAATTGGAATTAACGTTAATATGAAAAATGCATCGAAAAAAGAAATAGGGCAAAAATGGACTTCTTTATATAAAGAAACTCATATATACCACGATAGAAACATTATATGTGCAGCTCTAATTAATCAGCTTTCAAAATATTTAAATAAATTCATTGAAAGTAAATTATCTGCTTTTCATGAAGAATGGGTAAAAAGAGATTCGTTATTAAATAAAAGAATTTTTCTAAAAATAGGTGATGAAACCAAGGAAGGAGTTTGTGTTGGCATTAATCAAAATGGACATCTATTAATAAAATTAGATAATAATCTAGTCCAATCTTTTTCTTCTAGCGATATAT
>CBCSKA010000122.1:0-1404 GCA_965140885.1 Legionellaceae bacterium
CAGGACTGGTGCGAGCCGCCGAAGGCACACTAGTCGCTAATTTTTTGCTCCTGAGGGGGACTTGGATGTCCCGTCAGTTTTCGTAAAAAATAGCGACTCTATCGTTGGCGAAATCGTTGGGTTAGTATTAGGCTATAATTATACTATTTTACGTACGACAAAGGGTATTTATGCTTGTGGTAGCAATCATTTATTTCAATTAGGCTTAGGAAAAAAAGAAGCAGTTTATACGTTTAAGAAAATTTCTTTCCCTAAAGATTCTGGAACTGTAACAACCGTGGTGGCAGGAGAAGCACATACATTATTTCTGACTGAAAATGGGTTATTTGGTTGTGGAGATAATAGTTATGGACAGTTAGGATTAGGTCGTGAAATTAAAAGCGCACTAACCCCTATGAAAATTAATTTTCCTGCGGAAGATATTCCTAAAATTACCCATATATCTACGGGAGCTGCACATTCACTTATCGCTACCTCAGATAAATTATTTGTGTGTGGTTATAATGAATATGGTCAATTAGGCTTAGGACATTATAATAATATGTATAAATTTACGCTAAATAAGCATTTTTTATACAAAAATATTTTTGAAATTGGTGCGGGTTTTAACCATAGTATTATCTCTACTGATGAAGGATTATTGGCTTGTGGAAGTAACTTAAAGGGGCAATTAGGATTAGGTCTAACATTAAATTCAGCATTTATAAAACGAAGTACTATTTATGATACCTATTTTATTGCATCAAGTTTTGCAGCTTGTTTATTGATTGGGGGTGGAATAGGAATATTGATAACACTTATCACAATTCATTCCTTACCTTTAACCTTAATAGGTGGACCTTTAGCATTAGCAGGGTTATTTATATTTTTAGGGTTGGTTTTATTAAAATCTATTGGTCTTGAAAATAAAATAATTGCACGCAAAACCGATTGTCAGAGTTTATTAAAAAATCTTATGTCAAATGTATTTAAGAAAATGAAAATGGATACGGTGGGATTAAATAAATTTAGTCTATTCCTTCAGCCTAACGTTGATAAAAAAACCTTGCCTATAACATTATCAAAAACTTTACAAAAAAATACTGATAAAATAAGTATTAAACCTGAGAAAACATGTCAAGAAGAGATTCAGTTTTATCAAAGTAATGCTTATCTATAGCATTTTTAGTATTTATTGGTTTTATTTTTGCTCCAACTAATACCAGTATTTTATAAAAGAAATACATTGAGTTGTATAATATTAACGATGTTATTTGCATTCTCTTATTGCTAGCTCAGATAAATTATTTGTGTGTGGCTATAATGAATATGGCCAGTTAGGCTTAAGACATTAGAGTTCTTTCGAAACTCACAAATAGAGCTCAAAATTGTAGATGCTGGCAATCAAATTAAATCGTAGTCCAA
>CBCSKA010000123.1:0-1383 GCA_965140885.1 Legionellaceae bacterium
GAAATTTCTTCTAAAATTTCCAAAAAAACTGGAATAAATTGTTCAATATAGGATTTTCTTAATTCATTTATTTTTTTTGCGCAGGTAACAAATTCTAAATCCCATACTTTTGCATATGAATACCCCGTTTTATCTTTTAAGGCAACATTTCTTTGTTTTAAAGCTCTTTGCATCCGTCGCCAGATAAAAATAAATTGATGTTCTACGTGGAACAATCCCCAATCGATAAATTGCCTTCTAAATTGTGGTCCTGAATTAAGTAACTGAAAAGTAAATGGATTGAGTAATAATAAGGGTTGTATATTAACCAAATCAACAATAGTGGAATTTTCCATACTATTGATTTTTATTTTACATTCTCCATTTCTATAACGGGTTATACCCGCTTGTATCGATAAATTTTCTTGATCAGAAAAGGAACCAAATAAAGTAAAAGAATGTTGCCCTGTATTGATAATTCGATTAATGGATGTCGATTGAAAGGAACGCCCATGGGTTAAAAAATAAATTGCTTCTAAAAAACTGGTTTTTCCACTACCATTATTACCAATGATTAAATTGTATCCTGGTTCTAATGTGACCTCAATTTCATTGAAATGACGAAAATTTATTATTTTAATATTTTCTAAACTCATACACGCATAGGCATAATGACATAAATAACATTAAAATTATTAATTTCTGATTGTTCTTCAATTAATATCGCAGTAGAAGGAGAAGAAAACTTTATTATTAATTCTTTATTAGACATAACATTAATAACTTCTAATAAATAAGTAACATTTATTCTGTTATTATTTCTTCTTCTGCTTTATCTTGTTCATTATTATGTGAAGTAATTCGTAATAAATTATTCCTTAATTGTAAACATACCCCTTTTGATTTTGCATTAGCTAAAATAGCAACACGACTTAAAGATTGTTTAAAACTATCTTTATCAAGCATTAATTTTTTATCATTGGCTTGAGGAATGACTTTTTCATAGGAAGGAAATCGACCATCGATCAAACGTGTAGTAAAAATATAGTGTTTTATAAATACTCGTAAAAAATTTGTTCCAATAATTAACGTTATTTCTTCTTCACTTTCACTATCTAATAAACGTAAAAGTTCAATAACTGCTTTTCGAGGAATAATAATTTGAAAAGGATTAACATTTTGGGAATGTTTTAATGAATTAATAGCTAATCGATGACCATCCGTAGCAATCGCTTTAATATAAGTTTTACTAGCTTCCAATAATAAACCATTTAAATAATACCGGACATCTTGTTGTGCCATTGAAAATTGTGTTTTTTCAAGTAAGCAGCGAAAATCTTTTTGCGATATTTTAAATTGATTAATATCTTTTTGTGTATCACTATCAATATAAGGAAAATTATC
>CBCSKA010000124.1:0-1375 GCA_965140885.1 Legionellaceae bacterium
CATATCGATAACAGTTTTCGCTAATCATGAATGTTTTTCAGGCGAGTGATACCGACCCCTGATGTCCAGACCATTAAGCAGCTAAAGATGAGGAGAGAGTTTGAGTTGTTTTAACCTGTTGCTGCTTAATCTGGGTTGTTTGTTTAAATGACCAATATGTGGGATGTTTTAATCCAAGCATTACCTCAATGGGTCGATGGTTATCGATCCCTCTATGACGACGTTCATGGTTATACCACTCAATATACTGACCAATAGCGTCTCTGGCTTCTTGCACAGTTTCATATGTGTTCAGGTACACTTCTTCCACCTTTAACGTTCGCCAGAATCGTTCGATGGGGATATTATCCAAACACCGCCCCTTACCATCCATGCTGATCCGTATCCCTAATAACGACATCGCATACGCCCAGTCTTGGCTCGTAAACTGACACCCTTGATCTGAATTGATGATCTTAGGGGTAACACCTGTTTGATACGCCATTTCTAATGCATCCAAACATCCAGATGTATCCAAACACGTGTGCAAACTCCACCCAACCACATACCTGGATACAACATCGATCAATGCCGTTAAATACACATACCCTCTGCTGGTTTTAATATACGTTATATCCACGCACCAGCAATCGTGTACCTTTTCAGGAGGATGTTGTTTTAGAAGATACGGATGTACGGCATCTTCCAAACGACGTTTGCTTAGATTCTTCTTTGGATACACGGCCTGCAATCCCATCTGTTGCATCAATCGATAGACTCGCTTGTGATTCACCCCATATCCCATATCCTTCAGATCCTGTGTGATTCGTTTATACCCTTGAAACGGACGTTTGGCATAAATATCCTGAATCTCATTCATCAATGTGACGTCACATTGATCCTTTTCAGCAGAACGAGTGCGTTGATAATACTGCTGACTTCGATTCACTCCTAAAACCGAACAAGCCTTCCGCAGACTCATATTCGCTGGGCGTCTATTTACCCATGTCTTGCGCTCTTTCATCGGGATCTCCCGAGACATTTCTCTAAAAAATGATTCTCCACCGTTAGCCTCCCAATCGTTGCATGAAGCTTGTCGATGCCCTCTTGATCATCCGTTTTACCACTGCTTCCATTTTTAAAGACTTCGGCTCCTTGATCCATTAATGCCTTTTTCCATTTGAAGATCTGGCTGCTCACCACCCCATATTCCTCACATAGTTCTGCCGTTGTTTTTATCCCGCGTATCGCTTCGATCGCTACTTTAAACTTGAATTCACTGCTGTGTGGCTTCTTCTTCATTTGATGTCCCATTTGGTTTGTTCCTTTCCTTAATTTAGGTTCAAACCTCTCCTCTGTCTACTGGTCTGATTTTCAGGGGTTATTATAGCCCCTG
>CBCSKA010000125.1:0-20369 GCA_965140885.1 Legionellaceae bacterium
TATCCCAATTTACTACTCTTGCTGGAGCTATTGACCATTGCTTTCAATCAATCATTTAGAAATCAAAACACTATAAATAGCATTATTTTTTATTAATTAATAAACCACTGACTAATAAAGCAATACTGTAGCAAAGAATAAGAATAATAAGTGCGCGCTCATAAACAGACGCCGTATAAATCGTTATTTGTTGATGAAATTGTTCTTCCCATTGTAATAACATATTTAATAAAGGTTGAAAAAAAGCACTCAGGGCTAATCCAACCAGATTGACAAATCCAAAAGCAGTTCCTCGCAACGATGGCTTATTTTTGTCATTAATTAACGCAAGTGCAATATTTTGACCCGAAGCAGCAATACCTAAAAAAGGTAATAAAAGCGTAAATTCTTTTAAAGATAATTTACTCATAAAAAGAATCATTAAAATACTGATTAAACCAATCAATGAACAACCTATTAGTATGATTGCTCTACGCTTGAGTACATCAGAAATATAACCCATGATAGGGGCGCTGAAAATTAAGCCTAACCATATTAAATTGACAGAATGAAAACTTATTTCATAGTTTAAATGATAACGCGTTTGTAAATAAGGTATACCCCATAAACCACCAAATAATGTTAGTGGTAACCAAACTGCAAAAGAATAAATGATAGCTAACCAATTTTCATTATTTTTAAAAACTTCTTTTAAGTGTATTTTCCAATAATTGTTAAAAGAAATTAAAGTATCATCCGTAAAAGATGGTTTTTGTTTTAATATTTTATTTTTGAATACTAATTGTAGGCATAAGAAAAGTAAAAAACCAAATAGACTAAGAGAAAGAAAAAATAATTTACAATGTGCTATGTTAAGGATTAAATGATGTGGGTAAAATGTCGGTAATAAGAATAAACTATATAAAAGAGGTAATATACTTGCATAGGTTGCAAAACGGTTATGCGGTAAATATCGGCTAATATATATTAATAATCCAATAGTCGCTATGGCAGCACTAATGCCTGATAATATCCGGCTAATAAATGCGGCTAGAAATGTTTGAGCTAATCCATATAAAGAAGCACTAATTGCTGCTAATAGAATACCCATTATCAACATTAATTTAATATTATTATTTGCACGATCATAATATAACCCAATAATAAGAAGAGTCGGGGTATAACTATAAAAAAAAGCAATTAAAATGTGATTCATCGATACATAATCGGTTTGCAGAATCAACATCCATTGTTCCATTAAGTAATTCGGTAACATTTGTAATAAAAGGGTATAACTATAAAATAGGGTAATAATGATAAAATTAACGATTAATAAAGGATGAGGAACACGAGAGGGTACGCTCATAGAGGATCCTTAATTTTGTAATGTATGATAGATATGCGCATTATGATAAATGTTTAATACACTTAATAAGTTTACTATAACAAATTAAATTTATTTAATAATTGTTTTTTGCATAAATTAAATAAATGCATTTCAAGATAAATGTATTTTTTTTGTTATGGTATAAATTATAACAAGTTTATATATTGATAGGGGAGATTTTGGCTAATGTTAACAATCAACGATGTTGATTTAGCAAATAAGCGTGTATTAATTCGTGAAGATTTTAATGTACCATTAAAAGAAGGAAAAATTGTGAATGATGCACGTATAAAAGCGGCATTACCCACAATTCAACTTGCTTTACAAAAAGGGGCAAAAATTATTTTAATGTCGCATTTAGGTCGACCGACTGAAGGTGAAAACAATCTTGAATTTTCTTTAATGCCTATCGCTACTCATTTAAGCGAATTACTTCAACAACCTGTTCATTTATTTAAAGATGATTTATCTCATTTTGAAATGCCAGAACAAGGCATCGTTTTATTAGAAAATATTCGTTTCCAAATAGGTGAAAAAAAGAATGACCCTGTTTTGGCGAAAAAATTAGCCGCATTATGTGATGTTTTTATTATGGATGCATTTGCAACTGCCCATAGAGCCGAAGCTTCGACTTGTGGTGTTGCTAAATTTGTTCCCCTAGCTTGTGCAGGTTTACTCTTATCTGCAGAAGTAAATGCATTAAAGCGAGTCATGTTGAAACCGGCAAAACCTTTATTAGCTATAGTAGGGGGAGCAAAAGTTTCAACTAAATTAGTTATATTGAATACTTTATTAGAAAAAGTAGATCAATTAATTGTGGGTGGAGGAATTGCAAATACGTTTTTAGCGGCTGCCGGTTATCCTATTGGTCAATCATTATATGAAGCAGAATTAATACCTGAAGCAAAAGTCCTTTTACAAAGAGCGCAAGAAATAGGCGTGAGTATTTTATTACCACAAGATGTAGTTACAGCACTTGAATTTTCATCTATGGCTGAAGCACAGACTAAAATGGTTAACCAAGTTAAGGAAAATGATCGAATTTTAGATGTGGGTCCAAAAACGATTCATATCTTTGAAGAAGCGATTAAAAATGCACATACCATTTTGTGGAATGGGCCAGTTGGGGCTTTTGAATTAACGCCGTTTAAAGCAGGAACAAAAGCGATTGCATTGGCTGTCGGAAAAAGCCAAGCCTTTTCTGTTGTGGGAGGAGGAGATACCTTAGCCGCTATTGATGAATTCCATATCACTGAAAATATTTCATATATTTCTACGGGTGGAGGCGCATTTTTAGAATTTATAGAAGGGAAAACTTTGCCTGCTATAGCAATGTTAGAAGAATGCGCCAATGTATAATGTAAGAGGATTTTATAAATGATTTTAAGTAAGCAGCGACGTACAAAAATTATTGCTACCTTAGGTCCTTCTTTAGATGATCCAAGTATGATGGAAAAAATTCTCCAAGCGGGCGTCGATATGGTAAGAGCTAATTTTTCTCATGGAACGGCCAGCGATCATGCCAAACGCATTCAAAGTGCACGAAATTGTGCTGAAAAGCTAGGACATGAAATTGGTGTTTTAGCGGATTTACAAGGCCCTAAAATTCGTATTGCTCGTTTTCAGCAAGGACATATATTTTTAGAGGTAGGCGCAGAATTTATTTTAGATGCGAATTTACCATCAGATAAGGGTAATGAAAAACACGTAGGTATTGATTATAAAGAATTACCTAATGATGTACATCAAGGTGATCGCTTATTATTAGATGATGGACGTTTGATTTTAATAGTGAAAGAAGTACAGGGTTCTTGTATACATTGTATTGTAGAAGTAGGTGGGAAGCTATCCAATAATAAAGGGATAAATCGCCAAGGGGGTGGTTTATCAGCCGCGGCATTAACCGAAAAAGATAAAGAAGATATGAAAACAGCTGTAGCATTAGGTATTGATTATATCGCTATTTCATTTCCGCGAAGTGCTGCAGATATACATGAAGCAAGGCATTTATTAGAAGAATTAGGTAGTACAGCGAGAATTATTGCAAAAATTGAGCGTGCGGAAGCGATTAAAGCGATTGATGAAATTATTGAAGCAGCCGATGCTGTTATGGTCGCTAGGGGTGATTTAGGGGTTGAAATAGGAGATGCTGAATTACCTGCCGTACAAAAACATATTATTCATCAAGCCCGTACTTTAAATAAAGCCGTGATAACAGCAACACAAATGATGGAATCAATGATACATAATACTATTCCAACTCGAGCAGAAGTCTTTGATGTGGCTAATGCGGTGCTCGATGGAACAGATGCTGTCATGCTTTCAGCTGAAACTGCGACAGGGCTTTATCCTGATAAAGTAATTGAAGCTGTATCGAGAATTTGTTTAAGTGCAGAAAAGCATCCCAGTTCTTATACTTCGCGCCATCGTGTAGAATGTTATTTCCAACGTGTTGATGAAGCTATTGCTATGGCAACAATGTATACAGCTAACCATATGAATATTAAAGCTATTATCGCTTTAACAGAATCAGGTGTAACACCATTGTGGATGTCACGTATTCGTAGTGGTATTCCTATTTATGGTTTAAGCCGACATATTCCCACGTTACGTTTAATGTCTTTATATCGAGGTGTATTTCCTGTTTACTTTGATTTTGAAAATTTACAAGATACTGAGATAGAACAAAATGCGATTGCAACTTTATTAAAGCAGTGCATTGTTAGACAAGGTGATTGGATTATTATTACACGAGGTAAACATATGGGCGTTCATGGAGGAACGAATGCGATGAAAATAATACAAGTGCCTCATTCAATAGATTAATGGAGAAATTATTTTATTTGTAGATAAAGTAATTTTGTTTTTTATAACAAGCTCAAATTTTTATTAAGGAGTATTATGGCATTAATTTCATTACGTCAATTATTAGATCATGCAGCAGAACATCAATATGGTGTTCCCGCATTTAATGTCAATAATTTAGAACAAATGCGCGCCATCATGATGGCAGCAGAATCAACAGATAGTCCCGTCATTGTACAAGCTTCTGCGGGCGCTAGAAAATATGCAGGACCTTCATTTTTACGGCATTTGATTTTAGCAGCAATAGAAGAGTTTCCTCATATTCCTGTTTGTATGCATCAAGACCATGGCGCATCTGCTGATGTTTGTCAACGATCTATACAACTTGGGTTTTCTTCTGTCATGATGGATGGTTCATTATTAGCCGATATGAAAACTCCCGCTAGTTTTGATTATAATGTTGATGTTACTCGTCGAACCGTAGAAATGGCGCATGCTTGTGGTGTATCAGTAGAAGGGGAATTAGGCTGCTTAGGTTCTTTAGAATCAGGATTGGCTGGAAAAGAAGATGGTTCGGGCGCAGAAGGTAAATTATCTCATCAACAATTACTTACTGATCCTGAAGAAGCCGCTCGTTTTGTGCAATTAACACAAGTTGATGCCTTAGCGATAGCTATAGGTACAAGTCATGGAGCCTATAAATTTACTCGTCCACCAACGGGCGATATTTTAGCAATTGACCGTATTAAAGCCATTCATGAGCGTATTCCAGATACACATCTAGTGATGCATGGTTCTTCTTCAGTGCCCCAAGATTGGTTACAAATGATTAATGAATATGGTGGGGATATGGGACAAACTTATGGTGTTCCTGTTGAAGAAATACAAGAAGGGATAAAGTATGGGGTTCGTAAAATTAACATTGATACGGATTTGCGTATGGCATCAACAGGCGCTATTCGGCATTATTTAGCGCATCACCCTAAAGAATTTGATCCGCGTAAATATTTAGGTGAAACCATTAAAGCAATGGCTGATATTTGTAAAGCTCGTTATGAAGCCTTTGGTACCGCTGGCAATGCATCGAAAATTAAAGTTATTTCATTAGAAAAAATGTTTGAACGTTATGCGAAAGGGGAATTATCGCCTCGTGTTACTTTAAGTTAAGTTTTTCGATAAAAAGAATAGCAAATAATGCTATTCTTTTTATCAATAACGTTTATAAATTTAACTAAGCCGTAATTTTATTTTTTGCGAAATAATTGCCATAAAGCAAATATAGTGGTTAAGCAAAAGAAACCTAAAGTCCACGTGGGTAATGAAAAGCCAAAGAGAAACCAATTAACTTCTGCGCATTCTCCAGTCCCTTGAAATAAAGCTTTTAATGTTTCACTCAATGGCATTCGCTCAAGTATCAAGGTAAAATCAGGTGTGCACAGTACTGCTTGACCACGTGGTAAATGTTCTAACCAAATTTGTCGTCCGGCAAAAGTTCCACCGCTTAATGAAAAGAGAAGTATAGTTAAAGCATGAAAAATACGTCCTAATCCCCGATATACATGTAACCATCCTAAGAGGAAAATGATCATGAGTAAACCAATCATTATTCGTTGCGCTATACAAAGAGGACAAGGGGTCAATGCATGATAATTTTGCAAATAAATTGCAAAACCTATCGCGGCAAAACAAAGCCAGAAACCAATTAAGTTAATCAATTTTATGCTAGGTGTTGTAATACGTAATTTCATGTTATTAAACTCATAAACTCATTGTAAGAAAAAATAAGATCTTGATATTAGCAAAAAAACTATTGAATAACACAATAAAATAGCATTTAACGTTAAAAGAAATAATTTATACGTAAGAGTGACAAAAAAGGGTTTTAATATAAATGAATAATGATGGGAATAAAATGATTCTTTCCTCGCATCATTATTCATTATTACTTAATAGTCTAACAATTTAATCGGACATACTCATAAACGATTGACTACTGGCACGAGGATTTGAAATTTCAACGTTAGAAGGTATTGCTCGTAACCAATATTGTCGTGCCTCTTTTTCGTCAGCTTCTAGCCAATTTTCTGTTATTTCCTTTATTTTTGTAGGATCCTTTATTTTGAGAATATTTACTAATGTTAGTAAATATTGGTGAACCTTGTTCGCATTTTTTTTTCTGTCATTGATTAAATTTAACTGTTTATTAATCCAAGTTTGTAAAATAAAAACTTGTAAATCAATAGACTTTTCAAATTTGTAAAAAAAAGTATAAAAGTTTTCTGGTAAATTTATATTTTCTGTTTTTTCTATATTATGCTTAACAAAACTATTTAAGCTATAAGCTGCATGCTTGTATTCTAAAATACAATAATTTAAAAGATTATTAGTGATAGTTTCATCTAAATTATCAAAAACTTCACAAGCAAAGTCTAATTTAGTGTCTATTAATGCTATAAAACTCATTGTGGCTAGCATCCGACCATACGTATACTCTATATTTGAATTTTGATATGTCATTAAATTTAAAATAATATCAAATATCAGTTTTGTGTTTGTCCCTGTTATTATTAATTCAGATATAGCTTTTAATTCTTCCTTTGTTGATGTCTTTCCTGATGTTTTAAAATTATCTAAAATTTCCACAAAAGCTTTTGGTTTATCTAAAAATAATTTGAAAACGGTTAAAAAATCTTCAGTCGAATCTTGAATGAGTGCATTTCCAATCTTAGTCAATAATTCATTGCTTGCAGTATAATTTTTATCATCCTGTCTATGCTTATATACGCAAGTTAGTAAGTTATTGAAAATGGTTTGATCTGTTATGGCTATGATTGGCTTTGTTAAATACTCGATTGAAGAATAAGATAGTTTGTTTAAGTTAAATCTAGCGTATAGTAATGCCGCGAAAATTTGTGGTTCACTAAAAAATAATGTACAAATTTCTGTAAATTTTGTTTCAATATCTGTTTCGTTTTGATCGATTAATGTAAGTAATAAATTTAGGGTTTTTTCTTTATTTATTTTAAAGCAAGTTGTAAATAAAGGAGTCAGTAAAAGTTGAAAATTATTTTCAATATGATTTTCATGGTTAGTAATTAATTTGATTATATCTTGCCAATTATCAATACCAATACTTTCAATTATTTCTGGGTAAAATGGAGCAATTGCAGTTAAAAGCGTTAGAAATTTAGCCATATATTCTTTTTGATTTTGTATTTGTTCTTGATTTTGTATTTCTGCAAATAAAATATCAATAATAAATTTAAATCGATTAGGATGTGTATAACCCTTCCATAGATTAGCGATTATGTTTATTTTATATTCTGAGTTTGCTTTGTAAATATTTAATAGATAAAACAAGGAACTTCTAAAATCTGTCTTTTCAATAAAAGGAGTTGATTCAGAATCAGAAGATTTTGAGTTGCTAAATAAACTAAGATTAAAAGTTAAGGTTTTACTATTGTTTTGTATTACAGGAGCGTTAATTGAAAGTAAAGTATTTCTAATAATTTCTACTTTTTGGTTAAAGAAAAGACCAATAAAAATATCTAGTATTATTTTATCATCCTCATCGTCGATAGTATTAATATAGTTGATAATGGCTAAAAGTATTTCTTTTGCTAAATCAGTGTTACTGAAGAAAATATTCTCTATATTTTTTTGGATATCATCCTTTTGAGTCTTTCCTATTTGCAAGAGAAGATTTATAAATAAATCTTCATCAATCTTTTTTATTAATTTCTTTACTGATTCTGAGTCATTGTTATTGATTAATTGTATCAGTAAAATTATTTTCTGGTCATCTGAAAGTTCTACAAATAAAGTCTTTGCAATATCTGAAAATTGCTTATCTTGGAAGCTTTCATTGGGTATAGAATGAAATAATTTTTGTTTAAGTTCACTATTTATTTTATTTGAATTAATAATTATTTTAACTAATTCACTGTCTTGAATTGATAGTAATTTTTTAATTGTTACCCAATCGCATGATTTGTTTGTTAATTGAATAATTAAATCTTTTTTCTCAGAAGAATTAGTAATAAGAGAAATAAAGTATAAAAATAAATGATTAGTTGTAATATTTTCTGGTTTTAATGCATTTTTAAATTCATCATTATCATTTAAAAAGCATTCAATAAGTAAGCTTTTATTGTTACTCCATAATAACTTTAATAAATCTTTTTTTCCATTACCTTTCCGTTCAATAATGATAGTATTTGGGTGTTCAAAAATATGAGTTAAAGTTTTTATTTTATCTTTTAATTCATTAAAAATCATTACTTGTTCAGATGGAGGTAAAATATAAAATAAATCTAAAATATCATGAATAAAATATTTTTGTTTATCAACAGTTGCAGTTTCATTAATGTTACTGAAATTAACTGAAATTAATTGATTGAGTGATTTTTTTACCTCATTAGTAAATTGAGAATATAGATTTGTTAATTCTTGTAATGCTATATCTTTATTTTCTTTTGCTGAAATAGCAATATTTTTTAAATCAATTAAAAAAGCGATAACGTCAATTTTATTTTCTTTTGAACATATACTTGAAAAAATTTTCGATTGCGTATCTTTCGGAAGTCCTTTAAATAATTCTAAAGCGAAATTTTTATATTTTTCTTCATTATAAAAGGAGATAAAAATATCTGTTAAATTATTTATGCTTATATTTGGATGGGTTAAGAGTTTTATTTTTAATGTCTTGTCAAAATAATGTAATGTTGTTATGGCATCTATTAATAAACTAGTAGTATCATTATTTAATCCGTAACGATTAACCCAAAATATTGATGCAAAATCATTAAATTTAGTTGTCGCATAAGTATTACCTGTAGTAGTAATGGTTTCTACTTTTGCTAAAATAGCGTTTTCCAAAGTATAATGAGTTTCAATCTTTTCATGGTTTTTTATTAGCCAAGACCACAAATCTTCTTTTTTTTCAAATTTTTTTGATATTTTTTCTGTAAGTTTTTTACGAAGAAATATATAGCTTTCTTCTAAGCCATATATTGGTCTTAACTTATTAATAAGCTTAGCTAAGGTTTGATTTATTAAATTTTTATTAATAGTATTTTTATTTACATTAAGATAAATTTTTTGTATTAATTCTTCAGTAATGGATGTTTTAATAATGCCTTTCTTTATAAAAAATTCACGTAATTCAATATCCCATTGGTTGATTTCAAGATTTTCTTGTTGATCATACTTATTTACTTGATCATAAAAATAAGTATTGAGTTCATCATAAAAATCAATTTCATTTCTTTCAATGGTATGAGTAATAGGTTGTTCATTAATGAATGATTCCTTATTTTCAAAATACGTATAAGATAATTTATTTTCATTGTTTGAATGAATATAGATTTTATTTTTATCTATTAATGCCGTTTTTTTACTTAAAAAGTTTGGTATTATAATACAAGGTGGGTTTAAAGTTTCTTTTGTTTCAAAATAATCATTTGCGAGAGTGTTGAGTAGTTTGTTTTGTGAAATGACTTCTTTCGGAAAGGTTTCATCTATCAAAAGTTTCATTCTTCGAAGTGGATCAAGGTAATCAATGAATTTTTCTTTTAATTTTTCATTTTTAATCATATTAAAAAAACAATAGGCTAATTTTTTATCATAATTAATTAGTGAATCTAATACTTTGAAACACAATAATTCATTTTTGTCATTTTGACTATCTAGAAAAATAGTCCAGTAAAGTGTCAAATTATCTATAGTTTCTTTTTTAACTTTCTTTAAATCGATTTTTTTTTCAGAAATTATTTCTTTCGTTATTTTAAAATTGAGTGAAGAAAATTCCTGTTCAGATGAAATTTTATCTATTGCTTGTAATAAATGAGTAACGAGCTTATTTTGGAAAAAAACATTCATGGTATCTGCATTTGCTTGTGTCCCAAATGAACTAAGATATTCAATATAATACATAGTACCGATAACCCATTCATTTTTTTCAAATAAATAGGGAAAGATATTTATGCATTGCTCATTGGTTTCATTATCAGATAAAAATTTGATTAAATAATCGTTTCGTTTACTATCTTTATTTCCAAATGCTTCAATAAAAAAGCCTGCTAATTGTTTATAACCAAAGTTATGAGCTTTAACATATTTTTTAATTTCTTGTACTTCAAGATTTTTTAATAATAAATAGTATAAATTTCCAGGAATTTTATTTGAGCAATTTTGCTTATTTACACATTTTAAAATTTCTTTTTTCTGTTCTTTGGAAAAATTATTAATAATATTTTCAATTGATTCGGAATATTCTTTTCTAATAATATTTATATAACTTTCAATAAATAGTTTTGCTGCATTTTTTGATGTCAAATTTTTAATCACTGTGAAGAAATCAAAGAATTGTTTTCCTAAATCAGTACCAAGGTAATTGTTAATGATTTTTTTGAATTTTATTTGAAGTTTTTCACCATTAGGATTTTTCTTATAGTGGTCATAAATTTTTTCTAATTCTTTTAAAATATCATTTGTTTTATTTAAGTCTTTTGTTTTTTCACGAGTATTAGACAACATTTATTTAACCTCAATAATATAAGGGTTTTAATCATTAATAAGTTTATCATATTGTAACTTAAATTTATCTTAACTTGATAAAAATCATTTTAAAATAAGCAAATTTGATAAAAAGTTTATAATTTAGATTTGCTGTAATGTAGAGTTTATGAAACAATTGCATATCAAAAAAAAGGAATCGGTAAGTTGTGTTTCAAGGGGTATTTACTGTGATTGATTCAGATGGGTATCGCCCTAATGTAGGAATTATTCTTATAAATCATACAAATTTAGTTTTTTGGGCGCGCCGCATAGGGCAACAAGCGTGGCAATTCCCACAAGGAGGAATTCGAACGTTGGAAACACCCGAAGAGGGTTTATATCGCGAATTATATGAAGAATTAGGTTTAGAGCCTTCTGATGTCGCGATATTAGGATGTACCAGTGATTGGCTGCGTTACCGTTTACCTAAACATTTAATTCGCTATTATTCACATCCTGTATGCGTTGGACAAAAACAGAAATGGTTTTTATTACGTTTAATTGGTAGCGAACAAAAAATTCGTTTAAATTTGAGTTCTTCCCCTGAATTTGATAGTTGGCGTTGGGTAAATTATTGGTATCCTATTAAACAAGTCATTGCATTTAAACGAGATGTGTATCGTAAAGCACTTCGAGAATTGGCGCCATTGATAAAAACTCCTCTACTTTCTGAAATTAAAAAAAGTTAGTTAATGGATATGTAAAAATAGTCAATCACTTATTATTAATAATGTGAATTTGTATTTAAATTTTCCACATTAATAAATAGTGTCCAGAATTAAAATAATAATGCTCAATAATTAAGGTTAAATATAAATGTTGGATGTTATCCGCCGAATAGTACAAAAAGTTAATGCAGCTCATGATTTCAGTGAAGCATTACAAATCATAGTGCAATCTATTCGCAAAGCAATTGCAACAGAAGCTTGCAGTGTTTTTTTAGTGGATGAAAAAAATAAAGAATATGTATTAATGGCGACAGAAGGCTTAAACCCTATTGTTGTTGAAAAAGTTCGTTTAAGCTATCAAGAAGGCTTGGTTGGCTTAGTTGGACAACGTGAAGAACCCATTAATTTAGAAGATGCTCCCTCACATCCAAACTATAAATATTTTGCAGATGTAGGAGAAGAGCGGTTTCGTGCTTTTTTAGGTGTTCCTATTATTCATCAACGATATTTATTTGGTGTTTTGATCGTACAACAAGAAGAACAACGTAAGTTTGATGAAGCTGAAGAAGCTTTCCTTATTACTATGTCAGCTCAATTAGCTGGAGTAATTGCACACGCAGAAGCTAAAGGTATCATTGCTGATTTATTACATCCCGCTCGTGTTAAAACAGATTCAATTATTGAAGGTATTCCAAGTGCATTTGGTATTGGGATAGGTAATGCAGTTGTTATTTATCCATTGGCTGATTTACATGCAGTTCCTGAGCGTAAAACAGAAGATATTCCAGCAGAAATTAGCTTTTTTGAAACAGCGTTAACTGCAGCATCTGAGAGTATGCGGATATTAGCAGAGCAACTTGGTCCAAATTTACCCGAAGAAGAGAGAGCTTTATTTGATGTTTATTTACGCATCTTAGACCATACTAATTTAGGTGCAGAAGTCATTAAAGAAATTCGTAAAGGTTGTTGGGCACAAGGGGCTTTAAAACGAGTTATAAAAAAACATATTCGTCATTTTGAAGTCATGGATGATGATTATTTGCGTGAGCGAGCCAGCGATATTAAAGATTTAGGACTTAGAGTTCTTGCTTATCTTCAATCCCCTAATCAAGCCAAAATTAATTATTCTTCACAAACTATATTAGTGGGGGAAGAAATAACTGCGACAGCCTTAGCAGAAGTTCCTATTGGAAATTTAGTGGGGATAGTATCAGTTCGAGGTTCTGTGAATTCGCATGTTGCAATTTTGGCTCGTGCTATGGGAGTTCCTGCTGTATTAGGTGCGGAAGGTTTACCTTTTAATGAATTAGAAGGTCGAGAAATCATTATTGATGGTTACCAAGGACGTATATATCTTTCCCCTTCGGAAACTTTGTATAAACAATATGTACAATTATTAGCACAACAAAGAGCATTAGATGCAGAATTAGAAACTTTGCGAGGACTTCCCGCTATCACACCGGATGGTTATCAAATCGGTTTACATGTGAATATTGGTTTAGCGGCAGATGCGGGGGCAGCATTTAGTGCTGGAGCAGAAGGCGTTGGTTTATATCGAACAGAAATTCCTTTTATGACGAGAGAACGTTTTCCTGCTGAAGAAGAACAACGGATTATTTATCGACAAGTATTAAATGCTTTTGCACCACGATTAGTCACAATGCGCACGTTGGATATTGGTGGCGATAAAGCATTGCCTTATTTTAATATTACTGAAGATAATCCTTTCTTAGGATGGCGAGGAATACGGGTAACTCTTGACCATCCTGAAGTATTTTTAGTACAAGCTCGTGCTATGTTAAGAGCTAGCACAGGTTTGAATAATCTACGAATTATGTTACCCATGATTAGTAGTGTTGTCCAAGTGGATGATGCTTTACGGTTATTAAAACAAGCGTATCAAGAAGTAAGAGATGAAGGTGCAAATATTGTTATGCCTCAAGTGGGGATTATGATTGAAGTCCCTTCTGCCGTTTATTTAGCAAGAGAATTGGCAAGCCGAGTTGATTTTCTTTCCGTTGGTAGTAATGATTTAACCCAATATATTTTAGCGGTTGATCGTAATAATCCGCGTGTTGCAGAACTTTATGATGCTTTGCATCCTGCTGTATTACGAGCATTACTTCAAGTTATTAATGCGGCACATCAAATTAATAAACCCGTGAGTATTTGTGGAGAAATGACAGGCGATCCTGTTAGCGTTATTCTTTTATTAGGAATGGGATTTGATACTTTAAGCCTTAATGCAACCAGTTTACCTCGAATTAAATGGCTCATTCGGAATTTTTGTATGAGTAAAGCAAGGCAATTACTAGCGGATGTATTAGAAATGGAAGATCCGAGGGTGATTCGTGCCTATGTTGAAAAAGCATTAGAAGTCAGTGAAGTAGCTGAATTAATTTCTTTAACAAAAACTATAGAAAATTAAAATCCCTTATCTGTATTTAATACAAGATAAGGGATTTAATTATAAATAAATTTGATAGAATTATGATGCACGAGCTTGTTTCTTTTCCTCAAACCATACATGTTTTCTAACATTGGGATCATACATTCTCTTTCTAAGCTTAAGATCTTTCCGCTTAGATGATTTAACAACAGCACGACGACTTGGACTTTCAGTAGATACTAAATCTACACGAACAACATTTTTTTTTGCCATATATTATTTTCTTCCTTTAGATTTTTACTTGACGTTGGCGGATTAAATTTAATGTTTCACTAATCCCCATTTTGTCAATAATTTTTAAACCTTGATGACTAATCCGTAAAGTAACAGATTGTTTATTACCATTTTCATCAACGTATTTAAAAGTTTTAGTATGCAAATTAGGCAAAAATCGGCGTTTTGTTTTTCTATTAGAATGAGAGACATTATTGCCAACCATTGGTCTCTTACCCGTTACCTGACAAACTCTAGACATAAAATACCTTCAATAAATTCGTTTTAAAATACTTTGAAAAGAAAAAGAATCAAATTATATATCAAATTATTATAATACTGTCAAAAGATAAAAGAAAAATTGGCTATTTTTTTGTAAGCAATAAAATATTCAAAGTAATCCTTTTTCGGCAAAAGAAGTGCATTTTCCATCACCAATAATAATATGATCAATCACATGAATTTCGACTAATTCTAATGCACGTTGTAATTGCTTAGTCAAATTTTTATCTGCATGACTCGGTTCAATACAACCAGAAGGATGATTATGCGCTAAAATGACAGATGCTGCATTAACTTCTAAAGCGCGTTTTACTATTTCACGTGGGTGTACAAATGCACTTGTTAATGTTCCATGCACTAATTCTTCAAAACAAATAATGCGATTACGGGTATCAAGAAATAAACAGGCAAAAACTTCATGGGTATAACGTCTTAGGCAAGCCGTTAAATAACGTTGCGTATCAAGAGGGTTTTTTATTACATCGCCTCGTTTTAAATGCGAAAGAAGATGGCGTCGACTCATTTCTAAAACAGCTTGTATTTGTACATATTTTGCAATACCTAAACCTCGATGTTGACAAAATTGTTGTTGACTAGATTCGAGTAATAATCGTAAACCACCAAATTCATTTAATAAATCTCTGGCTAAATCAACAGCGCTTTTTCCTTTTATACCAACCCGCAAAAAAATAGCTAATAATTCAGCATCTGATAAAGTTTGAGGTCCGTGGAATAATAATTTTTCACGAGGACGTTCTAATTCTGGCCAATCTGAAATTGCCATATAAATTTTCCTTTAATCAAGAAGGTATTTAAAATAGAATCTCTTTTACTTTATGTACAGAGTTTACCTTAAAATAGTATGCAATTTTGTAAGCTCTGTTTTTATCAAGGATGCGAGGAATAATTATGCAAAAGATTCAATTAAAAGTTTTACATCCAATGCTTGGAAACACCATTGATTTACCTAATTATGCAACACCAGGATCCGCGGGATTAGATTTACGGGCATGCTTAGATGAACCCTGTACATTGCAACCCGGGGAAACCAAGTTACTACCTACCGGTATGGCATTACATATTGCTGATCCAGGTTTGGCTGCTATTATACTGCCACGTTCTGGTTTAGGTCATAAACATGGAATAGTATTAGGTAATTTACTCGGATTAATTGATTCCGATTATCAAGGAGAAATCATGATTTCTTGTTGGAATCGCAGTGATAAAGCATTTACTATTGAACCGGCCGATCGTATTGCGCAATTAGTCATCGTGCCTGTTATACAAGCACAATTTGAAATAGTCACCGACTTTAATGTGAGCTCTCGTGGTAATGGGGGTTTTGGAAGTACAGGACGTACTTAAATTTCTATAAAAAATTATTTTTGTTTGTGAACATTATTTTAAGGTTAAAAAATGTCTTCTTATTTAGAAATTCCTTCAGTAATTCCTTCTTCTCTTTTTCGAGCTTATGATATACGTGGTATTGTAGGAGATACATTAACTCCTGATTGTGTTTATGCAATTGCTTTAGCCATTGGTCATGAAGCTATTACGCGTGGAGAAACCACTATTATTGCCGGTTGTGACGGGCGGATATCAAGCCCATTATTAATGGATGCACTGTGCGAAGGGTTATTAGATAGTGGGTGTAATGTCATTGATATTGGTGAATGCCCAACACCGATTTTATATTTTGCAACGCACACATTAGCAAGTCGTTCAGGTATTATGGTAACCGGTAGTCATAATCCTGCGGAATATAATGGTTTGAAAATGCTGATTGCTGGTGAAACACTAGCGGAAGGTGATATACAAAACTTATATCAATCATTGCAAAAACCTTCATTTGAAAAAAGGCAGCGGGGAATACGAGAAGAATACGACGATATTTTCAATGATTATATTGCTTATGTTACTAAAGAAATAAATTTAGAAAAACCGTTAAAAGTCGTTGTCGATTGTGGAAATGGTGCGGCAGGTTATATTGCTCCTGATTTATTTCGTGCCTTAGGGTGTGAAGTCATTGAATTATATTGCGAGGTAGATGGGCATTTCCCTAATCATCATCCAGATCCCAGCCAGCAAGAAAATTTAACGGATTTAATCGATGCTGTTTTGAAAAATAAAGCAGATATTGGTATTGCTTTTGATGGAGATGGTGATCGCATAGGCGTGATTACTGATAAAGGGCAAATTATTTGGCCTGATAGACAATTAATTTTACTTGCACAAGATGTGTTATTAAGAGAACCTGGCGCAACTATTATTTATGATGTGAAATGTACACGATATTTAAAGGCAGCCATTGAAGAAAAAAACGGTAATGCTTTAATGTGGAAAACAGGTCATTCATTAATTAAAAATAAAATGAAAGAAACCGGGGCTGCATTAGCAGGTGAAATGAGTGGGCATATCTTTTTTAAAAATCGTTGGTTTGGTTTTGATGATGCACTCTATGCGGCGACACGATTATTAGAAATTATTGCGGGTCGCACAGAAAAAGTCAGTGAAATTTTTGATAAAATCCCTAATAGTGTTAATACCCCAGAATTAAAATTAGCCGTAGCAGAAGAAAAGAAATTTGAATTAATGGCATTAATACAAGAAAAAGCGTTTTTTACCGGTGCTACTGTAAATGCAATTGATGGTTTGAGAGTGGATTATCCGCATGGTTGGGGTTTAATTCGGCCATCGAATACAACACCCTATCTTGTTTTGCGTTTTGAAGCTGAGAATGTAAAAGGTTTAAAACAAATACAAGCTATTTTCCGGGAACAATTACTCAAAATTGAACCTCGTTTGATATTACCCTTTTAATTATTAAGTGTTATTCCCCTATGAAAATTATTACGATTAATGTTAATGGTATTCGTTCAGCCGCCTCTAAAGGTTTATTTGAATGGTTAGTGAGTGAATCGGCAGATATGGTTTGTGTGCAAGAAACTAAATCTCAAGAACATCAATTAGGAGAAATCATTAATAAGCTTCAGGGGTATCATCCTTATTTTTTTGATGCACAAAAAAAAGGGTATAGTGGGGTTGCTCTTTTTTTAAAACAAGTACCCCATAAATTACATTATGGTTTAGGTTGGGATTGCGCTGATCAAGAAGGGCGTTATATACAAGCAGATTATGAAAATTTTAGTATTGCTTCTCTTTATATGCCTTCAGGTTCAAGTGGGGAAGAAAGGCAAGCTAAAAAATTTGAATTTTTGAAAAATTATACACTTTATTTAAAAAAGTTACGTGATGAGGGTAAGGAAATCATTATCGCGGGAGATTGGAATATTGCACATAAAGCCATTGATTTAAAAAATTGGCGTAGTAACCAAAAAAATTCAGGTTTTTTACCGGAAGAACGAGCCTGGATGGATGAAGTTTTAGGTCCTTTAGGTTTTATTGATGCATTTCGATTAATCAATTCCGCACCAGAAGAATATACATGGTGGTCTAACCGGGGACAAGCTTGGCAAAAAAATGTAGGTTGGAGAATTGATTATCAAATTATTACCCCGGGTTTAAAGGAATATGTCCAAGCGGCTCAAATCTATAAGGAACAACGATTTTCTGATCATGCGCCTTTGATCATTAATTATGGGAAATTAATTGTAAAATAATATATACTGATAACTAAATGTAATATGTTTAACTGAAGAGAGGTTCTTATGCCAAAGAACAACAATACGGAATGGTATACAGATAATGATATTAATTATTTATTAAAGCATTATTTAGGTAATAATGAAAATATAGATATATTAGCCCCTGTTTTAGGTACGGATTTACAGGCAAATGAAGATGGCATTATTCAAAATAATTTAAAAGAAATGCTTCAATCTTATCAAGAAAATACATCAGTTAAAAAAAATATAGTCATTCCTGTTAATATTCATCAAGATCATTGGGTTTTATTATATATTTTACGGGAAGAAAATAAGTCTACCATTTATTATTTTGATCCATTAGGCTATGAATTTGCACAAGATGTTAAAAATGCCATCGGCGCAATTTTCCCTGAGGATGAATTTGTTAATTTAACTACACGTGTCCAAAATGATGGATATAATTGCGGCCCTTTCATTGTTGAAGCCGCTCGTTCATTAATTAGTACCGGTAGCTTAATTGATATTAATATTGAACATGCGAGACAAGAACATGATCAATTATTGAAAAATATAAATATACCCAGTGAATTTAAGAAGCAATTAAAAGAAAGTGATAAAGTAATCAAAACCGCAGTGGAAACTATTTCTGAGCAACATAAATCTCAATTAAAAGAATTTGAAAAAGAATATTTGTCAGAATATGTAAAAGTGATAAATGAAGGCAATAATAAAGATACTGATTCTAATAACCCTGATTATTTATTAGCAAGAAAGCTACAAAATGAAGAGATAACTAAATTTTTAACTCGTATTAGCTTTTCGAATCGTGTTAAAGAATCTTCTCACAAAAAAGATTCCACAGAATCTTCTCAAGAAGGTTTGGATACGTCCAATCCCACTTCATCGACGGAAATTACAACTCCTTAAATCAGTGAAGTTAAAATTTATAAACTCTGCCAATGTGGCAGAGTTTATAAGTGTCATTTTTCTAAATTTGTTTCTTAAAATAACATTTCTTAATAAGAATTCATTAACAACTATTATTTAGTCTGTGTTTCAAGTAATAAGTCCAATTAAAGCTTTATAATAAAATTGATGAGTTACTCACTCATTATTTTTAAAACTATTATTTATCGGCTTAATGCTTGTTTTTGTTTAGCAATTAATTCTTGTATTCCCTTTTTACCTAAATCCATCATAGCGCTTAATTGTTCAGAAGAAAAAGTATTTTTTTCACCCGTACCTTGTATTTCAATAAAGTGTCCTTGCTCTGTCATAACTAAGTTAATATCGGTTTCTGCATTAGAATCTTCTTGATAATCTAAATCTAAAACAGGGACACCTTTATAAATTCCAACAGATACTGATGCACTTAAAAAACGCAAAGGGTTTACTTTGACACTATTTTGACTAACTAAAAAGCTACACGCATCAGCTAATGCGATACAAGAACCTGTAATCGCTGCAGTACGAGTTCCACCATCAGCTTGTATGACATCACAGTCAATAGTAATAGTATTTTCGCCTAATAAACGTAAATCAAGGCCTAAGCGTAATGAGCGGCCAATTAAACGTTGTATTTCTTGTGTTCTACCACCTTGTTTGCCTTTTGCTGCTTCACGTTCTATACGCTCATGCGTTGAGCGAGGTAACATACCATATTCTGCTGTTAACCAACCTTTTCCTGTTCCTTTCAAAAACCGAGGGATTCCCGGGGTAATACTTGCTGTGCAAATTACTTTCGTGTCACCAAATTCGACTAATACAGAACCCTCTGCATGTTTTGTATAAGCGCGTGTGAATTGTATAGGACGTAGTTGTTCAGGAGTTCGGCCACTTGGACGCATATTTTCCTCAAAATTTTTATTCAAAGTAAAAATTAATTATAGTAACCACAACTCGATTAATGCAAGTTGTAATCGAAGGCATTTATTATTGGTGAACAATAATGTGTTTATTTTGTGTCTTAGAAAGTTATCTGAAGAAAGAATGACAATTGTGCATATTATTCTATCGTTGTATTTAATAAGACACACTAAAAGTTGAAAGTGGAAATAGTATTATCTTATTTACAAGTGTTTGCACTACTTTTTCGGGAAAATTCTATTAAATGTAAATTAATATTGTATATACATTTTTATACCGCACTTAGTGTAACCATCCCTTAAAATAGTACCAACTAATTGTAGCAACTGTCTTGAAATATAATTAATTTTTGCTGTTAGTTTACCGTCAACTATTTGCCTCAAAAATAGTTGTTATAACAAAAAAGCATTGCCAATAGGCAAATATATCCCTACTGACGCATCGCATTCGCGATTTGTCAGCGGCATTCGCTCGCGCCATCCAGGCGCTCCTACTCAAGCCGTTTTAATTTTATCGAAACCAAAGAGAACAATAGATTCCATTACTATTCAGCA
>CBCSKA010000126.1:0-20341 GCA_965140885.1 Legionellaceae bacterium
TACTTGTCGACAATTTTTGTCCCTTTTGGGGACTTGGATGTCCCAAAAGGGGCCTCAAAAATGGCGACACTATCGTTCATCCGCAGATTAAAAGCGTTACCGATACGGGCTATCAAGGAATACATAAGCTGCACCCTAATTCAGCACGGCCAAAAAAGAATCCCCTAACTAATTAAAATTATTGCTGATCGTTATAGAAACAGAAGAAAACGATTTGGATTGCGATTTAATTTGATTGCTGGAATTTATAATTTTGAGCTTTAAATTGGGTTATGCAAGAGGTCTATTCTTCCTTAATTAACTGATTATGATTTTTTCATAAAAAACAAATATTTAGTGATTATTACTAGTAAATATTTGTTTTTAATTTTTACTTAACGTTATTTAGAACTCAAGCTATACTATTTAATTGAGAATAGAAATGTTAAAGTTCAGCCATATTGTGATAATGAAATAAGGAGAAGTTTCAATGTTATGGTTATTGTTAATAGTCAGCGTAGTGTTAGTATTAGCTTATCGCGGTAGCTCATTAACGGTATGGATTCCTTCTCTAGGTAGTTTATTTTTTTTAATGACAATTTTGGGTCAATTCTCTTTTATATCGCTTATTTCACTGTGGACTTTTTATCTTGCACTTACTCTCTTTTTAACACAGGATAAAATCCGGCGTCAGTATTTTTCCAAACACGTATTAACATTTTTTAAACGGCATTTACCTCCCTTAAGTATGACGGAACAAGAAGTATTAGATTCTGGGGATATTTGCTGGGAAGCGGATTTATTTCAAGGAAATCCTGATTGGAAAAAATGGCGAGATTTACCTCAACCCAAATTAACACAAGAAGAAAAAGTCTTTATTGATAAACAAGTGAATATATTGTGTAGCATGTTAGATGATTGGACAATTAACTACTATGAACATGATCTACCCCAAACTGTGTGGAATTATTTAAAACAAGAATGCTTTTTTGGTATGACTATACCTAAAGTTTATAATGGCTTAGGATTTTCAGCTTTCGCACATTCAACCATTATTGCAAAAATTGCTTCACGCAGCGTAAGTGCCGCTGTCAATACTATGGTACCGAATTCGTTAGGGCCTGGTGAACTTTTATTTCATTATGGAACCCAAGAGCAAAAAAATTATTATTTACCTCGTCTTGCGCGTGGAGAAGAAATTCCCTGTTTTGCTTTAACAAGCCCTGAAGCAGGCAGTGATGCAAGTGCTATTCCTGATACAGGAATCATTTGTAAAGGAATGCATGAAGGTAAAGAAGTGATAGGAATTTCACTGAATTGGGATAAACGCTATATTACATTAGCGCCCATAGCTACTATTTTAGGTTTAGCATTTAAATTATATGATCCTAATGGATTACTGGGTGATAAGAAAAATTTGGGAATTACATTATGTTTAATACCAACTTCGCATCCCGGTATTGAAATTGGAAAGCGACATAATCCAATGAGTATGGGTTTTATGAATGGACCCACACGTGGGGTAAATGTTTTTATTCCCTTAGATTGGATTATTGGTGGACCAGAAAGAGTCGGTCAAGGATGGCGAATGTTAATGGAATGTTTATCCATCGGTAGAGCTATTTCATTACCTGCATTAAGTACCGGTTGTAGTACAATAACGTATCGAATGACAGGTGCCTATGCCCACTTACGCAAACAATTTAATATGCCAATTGGACAATTCGAAGGGGTAGAAGAAGCGTTAGCTCGCATGGGTGGTTATACGTATTTATTAGAAGCCATGAGAATAAGTACGGCAGGTGCTATTGACCAAGGTATAAAACCTTCCGTTATTTCTGCCATTGCAAAATATCATATGACGGAAATGGTAAGACAATTGATTAATGATGCGATGGATATTCATGCAGGCAGAGGGATTCAATTAGGACCACGTAATTATTTAGCGCAACAATATTTAGCACTTCCCATTTTTATTACTGTCGAAGGGGCTAATATTTTGACCCGGAATTTAATTATATTTGGGCAGGGTGCTATACGGTGTCATCCATTTTTACGATTAGAAATGGCTGCTGCAGGATTAGACGATAAAGAAACACGTTTGCAGCGATTTGATGAATTACTTATGTTGCATATAAATTATGCCTTTAAAAATGGGGTAAGGACATTAATTCATGGATTAACAAATGGCTATTTCATTAAAAAAACTATAGTGACAAAGAGGGCGCGATATTATCAACAATTAACACGTATGAGTAGTGCACTGGCATTTACTGTTGATATAACGTTATTGATAGTCAAAGGTAATTTAAAAAGAAAAGAGCATTTATCTGCACGCTTAGGTGATATTTTAAGCCGTTTATATTTAGCATCAACGGTATTGCGTTATTTTGGCTATCAACAAGAATCAAAAGAAGATTTACCTTATGTTGATTGGATTATTCAATCACAGCTATTTCATATACAACGTGCATTTAATGAAATTTTTGCTAATTTTCCTAATAAAACTGTTGCTGTTGCATTGCGATATTGGATTTTTCCCTGGGGACAAGTATTTCAACCTCCACAAGATAAATTAGGCCATGAAATTGCCCAAAGTATGATGGAAAAAACCGGGATCCGTGATCGCATCTCTCAATATTGCTATCTTAATACTTTAAAAAATGATGTTATTGGACAAGTCGAATATGTGTTTGCATTAAGTAAGGATGCGGAACCATTAGAATTGAAATTTCAACAAGCCATATCTACCCATAAGCTTAAAAAAGCGGCAAGCTTTAAAGATCAATTAGAAGAAGCAGTAAGAAATGCTATTTTAACTGAAGCAGAAGCACAATTATTATTAAAATATAAAATAGCTCGTTACGAATTGATGCAAGTGGATGAATTTGAATTTAATGAATTTAAAAGGAGCGCTAAAGGATGACAAAAGCTACACCACAATCCAACATGAATTTCCGGTCAGTGTATATTATTGATGGAGCACGCACCCCATTTTTAAAAGCACGAAATAAACCAGGCCCTTTTTCAGCAGGAGATTTAGCGACTTATGCGGCGCGAGCCTTATTAGCAAGATTACCGTTTGAGCCAAAAGATTTAGATGAAGTGATTACTGGATGCGTCATGCCAAGTCCCGATGAAACAAATATTGGGCGTGTTCTTGCGCTACGTTTAGGTTGTGGTTACAGTGTTCCTGGTTGGACTGTTCAGCGTAATTGTGCCTCTGGTTTACAAGCGATTGATTCTGCAGCTTTAAATATTGCAATGGGGAAAAGCGATTTAATTTTAGCAGGAGGCACTGATGCGATGAGCAAAGCGCCTTTGTTATTTAATACTAAAATGGTAAATTGGTTAAGTGAATGGGCTGGTGCAAAAGATGTTCTTTCCCAATTAAAAATTTTTTCACAATTCCGTCTCAATTTTTTATCCCCTATTATTGCTCTTATACGAGGGTTAACTGATCCTATTGTTGGTTTAACCATGGGACAAACTGCTGAAAATTTAGCCTATCGCTTTGGTATTACGCGTGAAGAAATGGATACTTATGCCGTTAAAAGTCATCAACGTTTAGCGCATGCCTTAGAAAATCATTTCTTGGATGAAATTGTGACTATTTATGATGAAATGGGCAATTATTTTTCTCAAGATGATGGTTTGCGACAAGATTCCAGTATAGAAAAGCTCGCTACCTTAAAACCCATTTTTGATAAACCTTATGGTTTGGTAACGGCGGGTAATAGTTCACAAGTGACGGATGGCGCTGCATTTTTAATTTTAGCGAGTGCAGAAGCTGTTAAACGTTATCAATTACCGGTATTAGGAAAAATAGTTGATACCCACTGGGCTAGTTTAAATCCTGCTGAAATGGGGTTAGGGCCTGTACATGCGATTACTCCCTTATTATTACGACATCAATATTCCTTAAGTGATATTGATTATTTTGAAATTAATGAAGCTTTTTCTGCCCAAGTATTAGGCTGTATAAAAGCATGGAAAGATGAAAAATATTGCCGAGAAAATTTAAATTTAACGAATGTTTTTGGTGACTTGAATGAAGAATGTTTAAATGTGGATGGAGGAGCTATTGCTGTAGGGCATCCGGTAGGTGCTAGTGGAGCAAGGATAGTACTTCACTTACTCCATATATTAAAACGCAATAATGCTAAACGTGGTATTGCAAGTTTATGTATTGGTGGTGGTCAAGGCGGAGCAATGTTAATTGAGAATGTTACAGGAGTTGAAGAATGATGAATAAGACGAGTTATAAAAATTGGCAATTGACCTTAGATTCCGAAAATATTTTGTGGTTATTATTAGATAAAGAAAATGCTTCAACCAATACTATCAATGCACCCATTTTAACGGAATTAAATGAAATTTTAGATACTATTTCTCAACAATCGGAAATTAAAGGGTTAATTTTAGGTTCTGCTAAATCCAATGGTTTTATTGCAGGGGCTGATATCCAACAATTTACCACATTCAATACGCCAGATGATGCATTAATATTAATTCGTCAAGGACAAGAAATATGTCATAAACTGGAAAAATTACCTATTCCTACAGTAGCCATGATTCAGGGTTTTTGTTTAGGGGGTGGTTTGGAGTTAGCTTTAGCGTGCCGTTATCGGGTCGCAGAAGAAGGAGCGTCTACTAAATTAGCTTTACCTGAAATTTTATTAGGTATACATCCAGGTTGGGGTGGTTCAGTACGTTTACCCCGTCTTATTGGTGCTATTAAGGGACTTGATCTTATTTTAACAGGGCGTAGTGTAAATGCCCGTACAGCAAAAAAATTAGGTTTAATTGATGCAGCCGTTCCTCAACGTCAATTACATCTTACAGCAAAAAACATCATTCTTGAAAAAGTAAAACCTCATCATGCGACTTATATAGAAACATTGACTAATCATCAATTCGTAAGACCGCTTTTAGGGATTTTATTTAGAAAGAAATTAAAAGAAAAAGTACGGGTGAATCATTATCCTGGACCTTATGCTGTTTTAGATAATTGGTTAATGAGAGGGATTAGTGAAGAAGCCTATACCCAAGAAGCAATTTCGTTAAGTCATTTATCGCAAAGTGTAACCGCTAAAAATTTAATTCGATTATTTTTTTTACGAGAACGTTTAAAAACGCAAGGAAAAGGCAGTGATTATACGCCTTATCATGTACATATTATTGGTGCAGGTACTATGGGAGGAGATATCGCAGCATGGTGTGCTTTAAAAGGGTTGCGCGTTACTTTGCAAGATAGAGAACCTCGTTATATTTCACCGGCTATTAAACGCGCTTATCAATTATTTAAAAAGAAATTAAAATTGCCTTTACTCATACAATCAACCTTTGATCGCTTAATTCCAGATACACAAGGCGATAATATTAAACGCGCTGATATTATTATCGAAGCTATTTATGAAAATTTAGAAGCAAAACAAAATTTATTTAAAGAATTGGAAACCATTGCAAAACCCACTGCAATATTAGCGACAAATACATCAAGTATACCTTTAGATGAAATTAATTGTGTATTAAAGCAACCTGAACGTTTAGTGGGTATCCACTTTTTTAACCCAGTTGCACAAATGCCATTAGTTGAAATTGTGAAAGGTAAAGTGACCCATTCTGAAGTTATACAAAAGGCGAAGACTTTTGTACATTTAATTGATCATTTACCAATACAAGTTACAAGTAGTCCTGGGTTTTTAGTGAATCGCGTATTAATGCCTTATTTAACAGAAGCTATGCATATGTTAGAAGAAGGAATACCGGCAGTGACCATTGATGAAGCCGCTTTAGATTTTGGTATGCCTATGGGACCTATTGAATTAGCTGATACAGTGGGTTTAGATGTTTGCCTTTCTGTTGCCAAAAATTTACATCAATATTATGGTGGAGAATTGTCTCAATCTCTTCAAAAAATGGTTGCAGAAGGGCAATTAGGACGAAAAACGCAAAAAGGGTTTTATGAGTATAAAAAGGGTAAACCCATTAAATTAGTACCCACTGCTGATATTATTCAAGATAAAAATAAAATACGTCAACGCCTTATTCTGCGTATGTTAAATGAAGCTATCGCGACATTACGTGAAGGAGTGATAGCAGATCACGATAGTTTAGATGCGAGTATGGTATTTGGTACAGGGTTTGCGCCTTTTAGAGGGGGACCTATGCATTATATAAAAATGGAAGGAAAAAATTTCCTTTATGAAGAATTAAATAATTTGCATCAACAGTATGGTGAACGTTTTAAACCAGATGCCGGTTGGGATAATTTATAAGTTATGTATAATAGTATTTTATTTACAAATTTCACGAGGATTTATTGAATGCAAATTGTTGCGCCCGTTAATAATAAAGAACCAATTTTAAAATTAATTGCTCATCCAGAAAATGCCAATCCCAAAGGGGATATTTTTGGGGGATGGTTAATGTCACAAATTGATATAGCGGGCTCAATTATCTCTGTTATGAAAGCCAAAGGTTCTGTTTCAACAGTAGCAGTTAAAAATTTGCAATTTCTAAAGCCCATTTATGTACATGACCTTGTGTGTTTTTATGCCAGTATAACCCACGTAGGTAAAACATCGATTACGACAGAAGTTAATGTGCATGTACAGCGTGCTTCATTCAAAGAAACTAATGCTTTTGTATATGAAACCATCAAAGTGGCTGAGGCAATTGTCGTTTATGTTGCTGTTAGTGAACCTGGAAAAAAACGAGAGGTTCCTGTTGAATAAAGATTTACCAAAACATATTGCAATTATTATGGATGGTAATGGACGTTGGGCAAAACGACAATTGTTGCCTCGTTTTATGGGGCATCAAGCGGGTTTGGAAGCTGTTCGCACAGTGGCAAAATTGTGTGGCCAAAAAGAGATAGAATATTTAACATTATTTGCTTTTAGTAGTGAAAATTGGCATCGTCCTTCTGATGAAGTTAATTATTTAATGAAATTATTTTTAAATGCTTTAGAAAAAGAAGCAAAACGGCTACATAAAAATAATATACAGTTGCGTATTATTGGTAGTCAATCGCGCTTTAGTGCCGCATTAAAAGAAAAAATAGCCGCTATTCAAACCTTAACTGCCCATAATAATGGATTAAAATTAAGTATAGCAGCAGATTATGGTGGGCGCTGGGATATTATGCAAGCAATTCAACAATTAATGTGTGACGTATCCTCATTAAAATTAACACCTTCTCAAATTGATGAAAAATTATTCACTCAATATTTATCTACAAAAGATATGCCTGAACCCGATTTAATTATTCGTACGGGTGGTGAACAACGAATTAGTAATTTTTTACTATGGCAATCTGCTTATGCCGAATTATTCTTTACGGATGTTTTATGGCCAGATTTTTCTCAAGAAACGTTAAATGAAGCCTTAAATTTTTATGCCCAACGCCAACGCCGATTTGGCAAAACAAGTGAACAAATTGAGAGTGTAAATAATGCTTAAACACCGAATATTAACTGCTTTAGTTTTAATTCCCTCCGTTATTTGGGGTATTTACCGATTATCTTCTGAAGCCTTTATGTTTTTAACGTTATTATTAACGTTAATTGCAGCTTGGGAATGGGGTCGTTTAAGTGGACAAAAAAGACTTACTACGCGCATTATTTATTGTGGGATAGTTGCATTTTTAGCTTATAGCAATCTCTGGCATTTACCGGAATTATTTTCTTTAATTACCCCTATTTGGTGGTTATTTGCACTCGGTTTATTAATATTTTTAAATAAGCGAAATACTTATCAATTTCATTTTCCTTTTTTATTAAGTAGTTTAGGTATCATTATATTATTAACGACTTGGTATCAAATAAATGTTTTACGATATTATGAACCTTATCCAGCTATATTATTATTTTTCTTACTCTTAATCTGGGGAGCAGATATTGGCGCTTATTTTGTCGGTAGATATATTGGGCAACATAAATTAGCTCCAACCATTAGTCCTAATAAAACATGGGAAGGCGTTTGGGGGGCAATCATTGTTACGTTAATTTTAGCCTTAATGTTTGCTATATTTTTGCATTTATCAATAGAAAAATCTTTTCTTTTGGTGATTTTAAGTGAAGTAACCATTATTTTCTCTATCGTAGGTGATTTATTTGAAAGTGTTTTAAAACGCAATCAACAAGTTAAAGATAGTGGAACAATTTTTCCAGGACATGGTGGTATGTTAGATAGAATAGATAGTTTAGTCGCGGCTTTACCTATATTTACGCTTGGATATTTATTATTGATTAAATGATGAAAAAAATTACTTTACTCGGATCAACAGGTTCAATTGGTGTTAATGCGTTAGATGTTATTCGACAACATCCTGATAAATTCAGTGTTTTTGCTTTAACTGCGCATACCCAATTTGAAAAATTATTGGCTCAATGCATTGAATTTAAACCGAATTACGCGGTTTTAACCCATGAAGAATCGGGTTTCGCTTTACGTCAACATTTAAAAAATGCAGGATGTCAAACTGAAGTTTTAATTGGCGAGTCGGGACTTATACATGTTGCTGAATGTAGCGAAACTGATTATGTTATTGCTGCAATTGTGGGCGCTAAAGGATTATTACCCACCTTGGCTGCTGCAAAAGCAGGGAAAACTATTCTACTTGCGAATAAAGAAACGTTAGTAATGGCAGGCGCACTTTTTAAAACAATACTAGAAAAATCAGGTGCTGTATTTTTACCTATTGATAGTGAGCATAATGCTATTTTTCAATGCTTACCTTCTACGAAAAAGGATAATCCAGATATAGTTAAAGTTTTAATTACTGCATCAGGAGGCCCTTTTCGTACTTTACCATTAGATAAAATGCTAACCATTACCCCAGAACAAGCTTGCGCACATCCTGTATGGAAAATGGGCAGAAAAATTTCTATTGATTCTGCCACAATGATGAATAAAGGTTTAGAAATCATTGAAGCGTATTGGTTATTTGATTTACCTATTGAAAAAATAGACGTTATTTTACATCCTCAAAGTATTATTCATTCATTAGTTGAATATTGTGATGGTTCTCTTTTAGCACAATTGGGAGCGCCGGATATGCGTATCCCCATCGCCTATGCTTTAAGTTGGCCGCAACGGATGAATAGTGGAGCAGAGACATTAGATTTACTAAAAATAAGTCAATTACATTTTGAAGCCCTTGACCCCTTACGTTTTCCTTGCTTGAATTTAGCTTATGAAGCTTTAAAAGCAGGAGGAGTATTGCCTACCGTACTTAATGCAGCGAATGAAATTGCTGTTGATGCATTTTTAACAGGGGAAATTCGTTTTACCGATATTGCTCGGATTAATGCTCATATACTTGAGCAAACACAGTTTTCTTCTTATAGTGATTTAGAAACAGTTTTACATTATGATAATGAAGCAAGGCATAAAGCCTTAGAATTTATTAAATCTTTTTGAAAATCAATCAGATAATTTTTTTTTAGCGTTTTTGATAAAGATGTTTAGAGAAAAAACATGACATCTAGTTAGAATATGTCTAGAATTGGATTTTTTATTTTACAATCAATAAATTAAATCACCATGAGATTTAATAATTGAAATCATCTAGAGTCAATATGCATAATTTGAAAAAAACGGTTAAAGCTTTAGCTTTCCTTAGTACATTTGCTGTAAATACATTAAGTTTTGCTGAAAATTCTTTTCACATAAATTCTATCGAAATTAATGGGTTACAACGAATCAGTAAAGAAACGGTATTAAATTATATACCTCTTAAAAAAGGTCAATTACTAACGCCTGAAAAAACAAATAAAATTATTCATGATTTATATCAAACTGATTTTTTCAAAAACATTCAGTTAACCCGAAATGCTGATACCTTAGTTATTAATTTAGTTGAACGTCCTACTATTGCCCAAATTGAAATTAAGGGTAATAAAGCGATTGATAAAGATAAATTACAATCCTTATTAAAAAGTGTAGGGCTTATTGAAGGTCGTGTGTTTGATCGCGCGATTCTAGAAAAAATTAAAAAAAGCTTGGAAGCTGAATATCATAATACAGGACGATATAATGCGCGAGTTAAGGCTATTATAACACCCGAAAAACGTAGTCGTGTTAGTGTTAAAGTCGTTATTTCTGAAGGACGTGTTGCGCAAATTAAGCAAATTTTATTTATTGGAAATAAAGTCTTTTCTTCCAAAACACTCTTAAAAGAATTATCTCTGGAAACTTCCAATTGGTTAACGTGGATTACACGTGATGATCAATTTTCTTCTGAAAAATTATCCGAATCCTTAAAAAAGTTAACCCATTATTATATGGATAGGGGATATATTAAATTTACGATAGATTCTAGTAATGTTTCTATCACCCCCGATAAGAAAAATGCTTATTTAACAATCCGCTTAACGGAAGGTTCTCAATATAAAATTAAAGGCTACAAATTTGCTGGTAAATTAATTTTAGCAGAAACCCAATTAGAAAAATCATTACATATCAAACCTGGAAGTTTGTTTTCAAGACAAGCGATTATGAAAACCAGTAAATCAATTAATTATCAATTAGGTAATCAAGGCTATATTTTTGCTAATGTTAATCCTATACCTGAAATTGATGAAAACAAAAAAGAAGTATTTATCACATTCTATATTGATCCAGGGCAACGGGTCTATATAAGACGTATTAATTTTACTGGAAATATTAAAACAGCTGATGAAGTTTTACGTCGAGAAGTTAAGCAAAAAGAAGGTAGTTTAGCGAAAATGAGTGATATTAATAGCTCAAAACGAAATATTAATATGCTAAGATTTTTGCAAAACGCGACAGTTAAAACATTACCTGTTCAATATAGTCAAGATGAAATTGATTTAATGTATCAAGTGAATGAAGTACCTGCGGCAGAAGCTAAAGCAAGTTTAGGTTATGGCACCGATGGTTTAGTTTACGGTTTAAGTGTTGTGCAAGCCAATGCAATGGGTACAGGTAAAAATGTACAAGTTTCTTTTGACAATAGTCCTTATACTCGAACTTATTCCTTTAGTTATAATAATCCTTATTATACGAATGAAGGGATACAACGTGGTTTTAGCCTTTATTCTCAACGTTTTACACCAGGGCGTGTTAACCTTACTTCTGCCTATACGTATGATACTTATGGTGGTAATTTGAATTATCTTATCCCTATTAATGGCAAAGATAATTTATTTCAATTTGGAGTAGGGTATCAATATACTAAATTAAATTTAGGTAGCACTCCTTCCTTGGAGTTGCAACGTTTAATTAAGAGTAAAAATGGTGCTCAAAATTTTAATCAAGTATTCCTTAATACAGGTTTTGTAAGAAATACTTTAGATAAACCGATATTTCCTACTCGTGGTTTAAATCAGAGTGTTAATTTACAAATGTCATTACCTGGTGGCGGAACCAGTTTAAAATATTATAAAATTAACGTAGATAATCATTTTTATTTTCCATTAAATCAATATTTTACTTTTGCATCGCAATTAGGTTTTGGTTATGGAGGATTATACGGTGGAGAAAAAGAATTTCCTCTTTTCCAAAATTATTATGCAGGTGGTATAGGGTTTAATGGTGCAGTTCGTGGTTACGCAAGTAATTCTCTCGGACCCAAAGATTCTCAAAGTAATCCTATTGGTGGTAACCTTTTAATTTATGGGAATACCCGTTTAATATTACCTAATTTTATTAGTGATAAAGTTAGAACCTCAATTTTTCTTGATGCGGGAAATGTTTATAATACGCATAAATACTATCCGGTTTTTCCAAGCCCATCAAATTCTCACTCAGGATCTGTACGTTATTCAGCGGGTATTGGCGCCGATTTTCATGTTCCTAGCTTAGGTATATTGAATTTTAGTTTAGCTAAAGGATTAAATAAAAAAGAGGGGGATCAATTACAATTTTTCCAATTTACGTTTGGTACTGCATTTTAAGATGATTTTTTTAAAAAAATTCAGTATGCTTTCTCCTTATTTTTTGAAATGAAATGTATTCAATTTTTTAACCCAATAGGAGTTTTATCAATGAAGTATTTTTTAAAATCTATACTTGCTACCATTATTTTCTTTACAGTCAATGCTACTGCTTTTGCAGATGTAAAAATTGCTGTGATAGATATGAGAGAAGTTTTACAAAAAGCGCCGCAAATGTCTGCTATCAGTTCTGACTTGCAAAAACAATTTAAACCTCGTGAAGCTAAAATGGTTGAAGCTCAAAAACAATTGCAAGCTAAAATTGAAAAATTAAATCGTGATGCCTCTGTCATGAATGAAAAAGATCGTAATGAATTACAAAATAAAATTATTTCAGAAAAAGCTACATTAAGTGGTATGGCTGCCTCTTTTCAGCAAGATTTAAATAATGAACAAGGTAAATCTATGCAAAATTTAATGAAGCAAATTCAAGCTATCGTTAGTGATATCGGTGCAAAAAATAAATATACCGCTATTCTTTTAAAAGATGCTACTTTGTATATTGATTCATCATTAAATATAACTTCACAAGTTATTCAGCAATTAAGTAAAAAATAAATTAATTTTATTACTTAAGTAAGGTAATTTATGAAATTTACATTAGTTGAGTTAGCAGAAAAATTAGGATCATCTTATCAAGGTGATCCTAACTGTATCATTAATGGTATTGCCACATTAAGTGAAGCACAACAAGGGCAAATTTCATTTTTAAGTAACCCTCTTTATCGAAGTCAATTACAAACGACATCGGCATCTGCTGTTATTTTATCACCGAAGGATGCAAATCTCTGTAAAGTGAATATGATTTTGTCAGAAAATCCTTATCTAGATTATACAAAATTAAGCCATATTTTTGACAATTCACCAAAGCCAGCCATAGGTGTAGCTTCTTCTGCGGTTGTTTCGCCTACCGCAATTATTCATTCTTCAGCTAGCATAGGTGCCAATACAGTCATTGAAGATAATGTCTTTATTGATGAAAATGTTATTATTGGCCCAGGATGTGTTATTAGTACAGATTCAATGATTGGAAAAGATACTCGACTTTATCCTAATGTGACTCTCTATCATAATACTAAGATTGGCGAACGCGTTATTATTCATAGCGGTGCTGTTATCGGTAGTGATGGTTTTGGTATGGCTAATCATCGTGATGAATGGTATAAAATAATCCAATTAGGTAGTGTTGTGATTGGAAATGATGTTGAAATTGGTGCTAATACGACTATTGATAGAGGTGCCCTAGGAAATACGGTTATTCATGATGGTGTGAAACTCGATAATCAAATTCAAATTGGTCACAATGTGCAAATTGGTAAACATACTGTTATCGCAGGCTGTACAGGAATAGCAGGAAGCACTAAAATTGGGAATTATTGCCAAATAGGTGGAGGAACAGGGATAGCAGGGCATTTAACCATTGTCGATAAAGTTTATGTGACTGGTATGTCTATGATAACCAATTCACTTTTAAAATCAGGTTTATATTCATCGGGTACAGGTTTACAAGAAAACAGTCTATGGCAAAAAAATGTCATTCGATTTAGACAATTAAATGATTTAGTGAAACGAATTAAACAGTTAGAAAAACGTTTAGAAAAATTTGAATAATGTAAGCAGGAATTAAAATGAGCAGTATGGATATACATGAAATTATAAAATATTTACCTCATCGTTATCCCTTTTTATTAGTGGATAAAGTGATTGATATCGTGCCGGGTAAATCATTAACCGCAATTAAAAATGTCACGAGTAATGAATATTATTTCGTAGGACATTTTCCACAACGGATGGTTATGCCAGGTGTTTTAATTTTAGAAGCTTTGGCACAAGCTAGTGGCATTTTAGCATTTAAAACAGCTGAAACAAAACCTGATAATGGTGATCTTTACTATTTAGCTGGAATTGATAATGTTCGTTTTAAAAAAGTTGTGGAACCAGGCGATCAATTACGATTGGAAGTCGAAGTCATAAAACATAAACAAGATATTTGGAAATTTACTGGTAAAGCAACCGTTGATGGTATTTTGGTTTGCTCTGCCGATATGATGAGTGCTAAGAGGAACAATAAAGGTGATTGATAATCGTGCTGATATCTCGCCATCTGCTCGGATAGCTGATGGTGTAACGATTAGCCCTTGGGCAATTATTGGTCCCGATGTTGAAATTGATGAAGGGACATGGATTGGACCACATGTCGTTATTAAAGGACCAACAAAGATAGGACGCGGGAATAAAATTTTTCAATTTTCATCCATTGGAGAAGACCCACAGGATAAAAAATATAATAATGAAAGAACATATTTAGAAATTGGCGATAATAATGTTATTCGCGAATTTTGTACTATTAATCGTGGTACTATTCAAGATGGCGGTATTACTCGCATTGGAAATAATAATCTTTTAATGGCTTATGTACATGTAGCTCATGATTGTATTATTCATAATCATACTGTATTTGCAAATAATGCTTCTCTAGCAGGCCATGTCATTGTTCATGACCATGTCATTCTCAGTGGTTTTGCAGGCATCCATCAATTTTGTGTTTTAGGCGAGCACAGTTTTGTCGCTAAAGCAACCATTGTATCTAAAGATGTTTTGCCATATACCTTAGTTTCAGGTCATGATGCGAAAGCTTGTGGATTAAATTCAGTAGGTTTACGTCGACGCGGTTTTTCTTCTGAAACAATTCATTTATTAAAGCGAGCTTATAAAATCATTTATCGTAATGGATTGACTGTTGCGCAAGCGCTGGAACAATTAGCGCCATTAGCAGAGTTATCCCAAGAAATTAAACATTTATATGATGCATTAGCTAGTTCAATAAGAGGAATCGTTCGCTAAATAAAAAATTAATCCGTATTGTAGGTAAAAATAATGCTGAAATCGATTAAACCATCTTCTAAACCCTTGCGAATAGGAATTATCGCTGGCGAAGCATCTGGCGATATTTTAGGGGCTAATTTAATAGTTGCTTTAAAAAAAATACATCCTGACATACAAGTTGAAGGTATTGCTGGACCTTTAATGATTAAAGAAGGATGTAAATCACTTTTTCCCATGGAGCCTTTCTCTGTCACAGGTATTATCGAAGTTTTGGCTAATCTTCGCGAAATATTAACGATACGAAAAAAAATTATTCATTATTTTAAAAATAATCCTCCAGATATTTTTATAGGAATAGATGCGCCTGATGCGAATTTACCCATAGAATTACAATTGCGTCAGGCTGGCATTTTAACTGTCCATTATAATAGTCCTACCGTATGGGCTTGGCGAAAAAATCGACTTAAAGCTATCGTTAAATCAACTCATTTAATGTTAACTTTATTTCCTTTTGAACCCGAAATTTATCAAACTTATCCCATTTCAGTTAAATACGTAGGGCATCCTTTAGCAGATATTATTTCTGAACCTATAGAAAAAGAAAATGCAAGAAATACATTACAGCTTCCCTTGAATAAACCCTTAGTGGCTTTATTACCCGGTAGTCGTATGAATGAAATAAAGTATCTCGGGCCTTCATTTTTACAAGCTGCACAATTAATGTTAAAACAAAAGCCAAACATAGAATTTATAACTTCTTTTATTTCGCCAAAGCACTGTGAATTTTTCTTAGCATTAAAAGAAAAGTTTGCCCCGGAATTAGTGATTCATACTTTTGAATTTCAATCGCAGATGGTTATGGCTGCTGCAGATGTTTTATTATTAGCTTCTGGAACGGCAACATTAGAAGGATTATTATTAAGACGTCCTATGGTAGCCGCTTATCGTTTATCATCAATTACCTATGCAATTGTAAAACGTTTAATTAAAATTCCCTATGTAACTTTACCTAATATATTAGCAAATAAACCTTTAATTCCAGAATTTATTCAAGATAAAGTAACGCCTGTTAATTTAAGTACAGCTGTATTAAATGCCTTATCAAGTGATTTTGATAATACTACTTTATATCAGGAATTTAATCGTATACATCAAAAGTTGAAATGTAATGCGAATCAGCAAGCGGCACAAGCAATCTTAGCATTACTTAAAGAACACCAAGATAAAAATACACCACTCTTAGAGGGGTCTTTGAAATAGTAATGTCTCAGCAGGAAGCTTTAATTATTGCAGGTGTAGATGAAGTCGGAAGAGGGCCTTTAGCTGGACCTGTTATTGCCGCAGCCGTTATATTAAATCCAGCATATCCTATACTAGGATTAACCGATTCTAAATTATTAACAGAAAAAAAACGTGAATTATTATTTCCTAAGATACAATCTTTATCTCTCGCTTGGGCAATAGGTCGAGCAGAAGTGCATGAAATTGATACCCTTAATATTTTAAATGCAAGCTTATTAGCAATGCAGCGTGCTGTTAATCAATTACCCATTAAACCTCAGCATATACTGGTAGATGGTTCTATTACACCTCATTTTAATTGTACTTCAGAAGCTATTATTAAAGGTGATTTAACTATTCCGGCGATTAGTGCAGCCTCCATTATTGCAAAAGTGATACGGGATTGTGAAATGCAAGAATGGGATAAAATTTACCCTGGATATGGTTTTGCGGATCATAAAGGATATCCAACTGTAAAACATAGAAATGCATTGAAAATGTTAGGTATAACACCCATTCATCGTCAATCATTTAAACCTGTTAAGGAGTTTTTATTAACAAATGAAACATGAAAATTTACATATTATTAACCATCCCTTAGTTCAACATAAATTAAGTTTATTACGCGAAATCGATAGAAGTAAAAAAGCGGTAAAAGAATTAGTTGATGAAATAACCTTATTATTAGTTTATGAAGCCACTAAAAGTTTACCAATGACAACCCAAACAATTAATACGCCTTTAGAAGAATGTGAAGTACCCATGCTGGCGGGAAAAAAACCAGTTATTTTACCTATTTTACGTGCAGGAAATGGTATGTTGGATAGTTTTTTACGTTTAATGCCTTCCGCGCGCGTGGGCCATATTGGTTTATATCGAAATGAAGAAACACTAGAACCTGTCTTGTATTATATTAAGCTTCCACAAGACAGTGAAGATAGACATTATTTTATTTGTGATCCTATGTTAGCAACGGGAGGATCTGCGGTTATTACTGTTAATGAATTAAAAAAACGAAAAATTAAAAATTTTACATTTTTGTGTATGGTAGCCGCACCTGAAGGTGTCGAAAAATTATTAAGTCATCATCCTGAAGTCCAAATTTATACGGCTAGTTTAGATCGTTGTTTAAATCACCAAGGTTATATTTTACCGGGTTTAGGTGATGCAGGCGATCGATTATTTGGTACTAAATAATTTAGTGTATAGTTTTTTATTTATGAAAGGATTGTTTGTGTATTTTACTGTTTTATGAATATAAGTAACTTGAGCGATAGCTTTTAAATTTAATTATTTTTTGGAAATGAACTCTGCTATATTCCTTTTTTTATGAAATTATAGCGAGAGTTCATTTGTCAATTCTTATTCAAAACTTAAGGTTTGATTATTTGACATTACTTCATTGTTTTCATCAGATAACTCTGATTTAGTTAATTTAAAAATCGAATTTTTAATTAGTGGATTGGCAATATTTAATTCACCATTAGGAGTTGTAGTAGGTAATTGATCGAATTCCATAAAATTATTCATAGAATTAATTTTTTCGATAGTACTTAGCAAGTGAGTAATTTCTTTTTTCTTTGTGTTAAAGTCGGGTTTTTCTTCACTTTTAGTATTTTTGTCATTTTTCTTCTCATTATATTTTTTATATACATTGACAGTTAATGTTGCAACGATAGCGATTAATAGGAGTGAAATTGGCATAATAGGTAATAAAACTAAGGTTAACATTGTTATCGCTATTGCTAACAAACCTTTTCCCATATTGTTTTTTTTGTCATTATTTTGTTCATTACTTTTTAAATTTTCTTTATTATCTTGCGTTAATTTATTTTGAGCAAACGCTCGAATTTCTCTCATCTTATCTAAAAGTATATTAATAGCAGGTGTGCGTTCAATTTCATCTTTTTCCATTTTATGTATTGTGTGTTCTTTAAAACGTACGCTGTCGGCCAAGGAAGCGACGAAGGAGCGAGGCCGATAGTCCCTGGTAGACCGTAGTACCGGATGTTTTGCCGAAGGCAAAATATAAGGTCCACAACACGGTCGACAAGTCATTTGTGGAAGTGAAGTTATGACACCTAGTCGTGTCATAACGAGCGTACGCAGGACGGCCAGGGCTGCCGCAGGCATACTTGTCGACAATTTTTGTCCCTTTTGGGGACTTGGATGTCCCAAAAGGGGTCTCAAAAATGGCGACACTATCGTTTTATTTCCTTTGGTTTAGTATGATATTTATTGTTAGCTTATAGTAGAAATATTATATTTTTCTTAAGTAATTCAAATAAAATTCATTAAATCATTAAGACTGATAATAATAGTTATCAGTCTTAATGTTATTTTATTTACCTACACTATATAGTTATAAAATCTTCATAATGGTTTTAAATATAGTGTTGTAATCCTTACTTACCGAAGAATTATTTTTATTTACCTAAAAAAAAGCTGAAATAGTATTAAATTCACTATCTCTGATAACGTTTACAATTTTAGAGATAAATTTTTAAAATTACATTTAGGAAAGTCGATCTCTAAATTTAAATTTATTGTTATCCTTATAAAAAAAGCGTAATCTTTAACACTTACTTTTAGCAAAAAATCAATCGAAACATGACTCAATTAGATATTCTTCTACCTTTATTTGATACCCTTGAGCATATTAAGCATCCACAAGAAAGAAATATGACTTTTTTGCATTCATTTTGTGAAAAAGATTATCAATATGCGCGCAATTTTTTACTTTGTTATACAGGCAGTGAAGCTACATTTAATGCCTATCGACGAGAAGTTGAACGTTTACTTCAGTGGAGTTGGTTAAAACAAGGTAAATCTATTTGTGTATTACGTAGAGCCGATATTGAAAATTATTTGGTTTTTTGCCAAAACCCACCTGAATGTTGGATCAGTCTTAAAAAAGTCCCTCGTTTTATTTTAAAAGAAGGTTTACGAATTCCTAATACAAGTTGGCGTCCATTTGTTGTAACACTTTCAAAAATGGCTTTAAAACAAGGACAAGAACCTTCAATTAAACACTATGCATTATCTGAAATTGCTTTAAAAGAAATTTTTGCCATTTTAAGTAGTTTTTATAATTTTTTAATACAAGAAGAAATCTTAGATTCAAATCCTATTGCTAATATACGCCAAAAAAGTAAATTTCTTCGTAAACGCCAAGGCAAACCTAAAATTAGACGGCTTTCTGAGTTACAATGGGATTACATTATTGAAACTGCAGAAATGTTAGCGCAAGAATATCCTGAAAAGCATGAGCGTACATTATTTATTTTATCTGCTCTATTCTTAATGTATTTACGTATTTCTGAATTAACTGCCAGTGAACGTTGGACACCTTGTATGAATGATTTCCATTGTGATTATGATGGATTATGGTGGTTTACTGTCGTTGGTAAAGGAAATAAAGAAAGAGATATAGCTGTCAGTGATACTATGTTAAAAGCATTAAAACGATGGAGGCAATACCTTCATTTATCACCCTTACCCTCACCCGCCGATCAATCACCTATACTACCCAAAGTTAGAGGAAAAGGGCCTATCAGTAATACCTCTTTTATTAGAAAAATTGTCCAATATTGTTTTAACTGTACGGTTGAACGTTTGAAAAAAGATGGTTTTGATGAAGAATCCGCTTCTTTAACAGAAGCTACCGTTCACTGGTTACGGCATACAGGAATTTCTGAAGATGTAAAAATAAGGCCTAGAGAACATGTACGTGATGATGCTGGGCATAGTTCGGGAGCCACTACAGATAAATATATTGATGTTGAACGGCGTGCAAGACATGCTTCTGCAAAACATAAAATACTAAAAAAAGAGCCATAAAAGCTTATAGGCCTTTTATGTACCTAGACACCATTTTCGGACAAGATTAATTTACCTTATTATCGCTATTTTTATTTATGATCCCGCTCAATTTTTAGACCCCTGGCATACAATCAATGGATAATACTTCCACGTCTCCTTCCTTATGGGAACTTTTTACGGATTATTTTTATATTTTTGTGCTATTTTTGTAAAGATCCCATTTTTAGTGCCACGGATAAGTAGAGTTATAGCTAATTCCTTATAAATTGGTTACGCGCAATGGTGTTTAAATAGATCATAAATAGAACAGTGTTGTTGTTTACGAATTGCTTTAGCTTGTGCCCATTTATGTTCAATAGGATTAAGATCAGGGGAATAAGGAGGCAGAAACATTCGCTGTCGGCCAAGGAAGCGACGAAGGAGCGAGGCCGATAGTCCCTGGTAGACCGTAGTGCCGGATGTTTTGC
>CBCSKA010000127.1:0-1274 GCA_965140885.1 Legionellaceae bacterium
ACCGCGAAGCCGCATTTATTATGATCAGAGAGAACGCGCTGAAGACGTAGCGACATTAATGAATGAAATTGAGGAAATTTACGCCAAAAGGCCTTTTCAAGGGTATAAACGCATAACCAAAGATTTACAAGAGAAAGGTTATAAAGTAAATCATAAACGCATATACAGATTAATGAAATTTCTGGGATTGCAAGCGATTTATCCGAAAAAGAATTTAAGTAAGCGTCGACTAAAGGATGCGGTTTTTCCTTATTTGCTAAAGAAATATCCGGCTTTAAAGGCTCATGATGCTTGGTCTGTTGATATTACATACGTTAAAACCTCCAAGGGTTTTGCTTATTTAACAGCTATTATTGATATTTTTTCAAGGTGCATCATGGGATGGAATTTAAGTCCAACACTTGATACGCAAAGTTCATTAGAAGCCTTGGAAATGGCTTTAAAAACAGGCTATAAACCAAAGATTTTAAATTCAGATCAGGGGTGTCAATTCACCAGTGATGCTTGGATATGGAAGCTTGTGGAGCATAAAATTGAAATAAGCATGGATGGCAAGGGTCGGTGGGCTGATAACATATACATTGAACGATTCTGGAGAACACTAAAATACGAAGAAGTTTATTTAAAAACATATGATTCCATGGTGGAGGCAAAACAAGCTTTAAAAGCATACATTCATTGGTATAATCATCACAGACGTCATACTTCTTTAGATAATAAAAGACCTTATGACGTTATGATTGATTGTGAAAATGTGGAAAACGCTAACACGTTTTCACACAGTTCCACAAGCTGTTACAAAAATGTGGAAAACACATGCGTGTTTACACACAATTTTGTAACTTTAACAGAAACTACAACCTCTTTAAATTCTTTATTTTTTGATAATTTAAATGGGGGTGCCTCTCCTCATCTTTGACGAAAATATGGTCTTGACAATGGGGGTCGATATACATCCCCATCAGGTTGTCTCTCTCTTTTATTTATGTTTTTCCTAAGAGATTCAAGTTGATCTGCGGTGAAACCATCTACTAATTCCATGATTTCATCATTGGATTTACCCTTTATAATCATCTTTTTTACAACCTGCTCTCTTCCCTGCTCTCTTAATGCCTCTTTTTTTGATTCTTCTTCTTCTTCAATTTGTTGTACGCGCGCATGTGCATCGGTCAGCCACATTTGATATTTTGTTGTACAATTATCCATAAAATCTATAATATCTTGGCGAATTCTTACGCCACTATTGAGCCCTGTTATAGGATCCTTCCCACGTG
>CBCSKA010000128.1:0-1265 GCA_965140885.1 Legionellaceae bacterium
ACCACAAGATTTAACCGATATAACTGAAAAAGTGTTAAGAGAGCTTTGTTAGCATCTATGTGATTTTTGCTATATCATTCGTCATCTTGAAAATTACAATGCAGGGAAATTGTCCCTTGAAAGCGGTGGTTCAAAAAGCCATTAAACAGAAGAACAATCGCAAAATTACTAAGGCATCTAGAAGAGCAAACATACCCTTATGTGCATAACATTATGCTTCTGTAGCAGAAAGATGGCCAGTAGGCTACCGCGTTCCTGGGATGAATAAGTGGCGGCATCACAATGCCTTTAGCTACCAAAAAAAACCAAACGATGGAACGATTCTTGAAAGTGATATAGGCTCATCGAAATCGGCTATCAGAAGAAGCCTTCAACGTTCGGACTTTAATATCCTCTTTATAACGAGTTGACGGTGCCTTTCAGCTTGTCAATAATTAGGGCCTAAGTGGTGTATTTTCATCTGTTTTGCCTTCATCTGATGGGCAATCACTATTTTGTTCATCGATGTAGTTACCTGAATTTTTTAGGCAACCACTCATAGAATCCAATCTTTTTTTTCCATCTGTTTTACCAAAGAAAATAGGGCTTTTGTCTGGCTCTATGCACGAATTAATAGCCTTACCAATCAGAAAAATAGCACCAATACCAGTTAAAGCAATACCGATATTTGCTAAAATAATTTTAACAAAATTTCTATGCTCAGAAAGAGTTTTATTTACATTACTCGCTTCCTTGTTAAACTTAGCTTGTAATAATAAATAATTCTCTTTAGTTGGTGTACCTTTAAAATCAAGCCATTCACCTTCTATGCCTTTAATAAAATTATTTACTGCGTTAAATTTTTCATGAGAAAGATTTTTCTTATCTTTATAAGTATTTAAATATTTTAACGCTGCATCGATATCTGAATTTTTTTGGTTTAGTATATTATCCTGAGTAAACCTAAATTCATCCAGTAATTTAATAGAAGGTTCAAAACTTATTGAATCACTTAACTTATAAAGAGTAGATATTTTTATATCATATTTTTTTAATGATTTATCGAGATCATCAAACATTTCTTTGTCAACATTTATAGGGCTATGAATAATTTTATCATTTATAGGAATATCAATAGTATTATTAATATCTTTAAAGCAACAATAATACCTTTTCTCTTTAGTATTTAAGTAAAGCATTACACTAGTATCATTCGCTGTCGGCCAAGGAAGCGACGAAGGAGCGAGGCCGATAGTCCCTGGTAGACCGTAGTACCGGATGTTTTG
>CBCSKA010000129.1:0-19309 GCA_965140885.1 Legionellaceae bacterium
TGGACTACGATTTAATTTGATTGCCAGCATCTACAATTTTGAGCTCTATTTGTGAGTTTCGAAAGAACTCTAATGAACCAGGGTTTGGCTAACAGACACGAGTGCTTCTTGTCGTTCAGAGCGTTTATTACGAAATTTATTTAACGCATTTAGTGCTTTCATAAATTCGCTTTCGCTTTTATGGTACGCATTCCTTAAGGCTTTAATCAGCTTATTGAAAATAGAAAGAATGGTTGTTTCTTTGTTGCTTTAATGCTTTATTATAATCAGACCAATTTGATACTTTATATTTTTGTTTTTGAACTTTCCATCTTTTTTTGCTAAGTATTTGTAATGGGTGTTGTTTATCTTATCTCAAGTAAATTACTTATGGTTACTTTATCGACAGAATAAATAATGCCTAAATAAAATTCACAATACCCCTGATAGCGGGTTAGGAAACAAGGCCCGTTTTATATAAATGTATATTCTCTCGTCACGTTTTCAGAAGCATTTAACTGATTTATATTATCAAAAAAATAGCAAAAATATAAAAATAGATAAAAATAAGCTTGACTTATATTCAAAAACTGCTAACATAGCATCTCTTTTCTAGGGGCTATAGCTCAGCTGGGAGAGCGCTTGCATGGCATGCAAGAGGTCAGCGGTTCGATCCCGCTTAGCTCCACCATAAGCCATGAAGAAAAAAGTGACTTGAAAAAGTCCCCATCGTCTAGAGGCCTAGGACATCGCCCTTTCACGGCGGTAACAGGGGTTCGAATCCCCTTGGGGACGCCATATTTTGTATTTAATAATTAATGTTAATTGTTAACAGACGTTGTTTTTTACCATTAATTAATTTCTAGCATTTATTTTTTTAAAACACACTCTAGACCACCTTTTTTTCCAAAAACATTCAATATAAAAAATTCCTTTTTTGTGTCAGTATTATGCGTTATGAATAGTAAAACTTACTACATCACTAATATGTTGGGCATTAAGTGCTAACATAATTAATCGATCTATCCCTAAAGCAACGCCAGCACAATTTGGAAAACCTGCCTCTAATGCCGCTAATAAATAGTGGTCAATATTAACGAAAGGATAACCTAAGGTGTGACGCTTTGCTAAATCCTTTTGAAACCGTAATGCTTGTTCGTTAGCATCACTTAATTCATGAAAACCATTCGCTAACTCTATACCTTTCACGTAAACTTCAAAACGCTCAGCGACAGGAAAAACATCTTGACGGATACGGGCTAATGCGGCTTGCGAAGCGGGAAAATCATAAATAAAAGTAGGTTGCAATTGGCCTAATTGTGGTTCAATAACATGTGTCATTAAAAGAAAAAGCCAGGTATCTTTATCATTTACTTGTTCAAGCGTAGGTGAAAAATCAATACAGTGTTGTTGAGCACAATTTTTTAATTCATCCACATTCACTTGATGAGGATTAGTTTCTAAATATTTTTCAAAAATAGCTTCATAACTTAATCGTTCAGCTGGATAACTTCCCAGTATTGCTTGCAAAAATTCATCCATTTCTGTCATTAAGGCATGGTGATCAAAATTTGGTCTATACCATTCTAACATGGTAAATTCTGGATTATGAAACCGTCCAGCTTCACCATTACGAAAAGATTTACAAAGTTGGTAGATAGGACCGCTATCTGCAGCAAGTAAACGTTTCATTGCAAATTCAGGAGATGTTTGCAAATAAAAGGTTTGGCTTTGCTGCTGGCCTTCTTCTTTGTATTCAGTAGACATACTATTTAAATACGGATCAGTGACAGTTCCCGCGGATAATAAGGGTGTTTCTACTTCCATGACATGACGCTGCGCAAAAAATTGACGTATTTTTTGGATAATTTGTGCCCGCTGCTTCAAATTTTCAATGGTAGCGGTAGGTTGCCAATGAACCATAAATTAACTTTCTTTAGCGCGCGAAATATATTCACCCGTGCGAGTATCTACACGAATTAATTCTTCTACTTGCACAAATAGAGGAACTCTAACTACGGCACCGGTTTCTAATTTCGCAGGTTTACCCCCACCTCCTGAAGTATCCCCTCTGATACCCGGATCTGTTTCTATAATTCTTAATACAACTTGGTTAGGTGGAATAATGGCTAACGGAAAATTATTATAAAGAGTGACTACACAAATATCTTGTTCTTTTAACCAAAGCTTCGTTTCACCTAAAGCCTTTTCATCTACTGCATATTGCTCAAAGGTATCAGGTACCATAAAATGCCAATGTTCACCATCACTATATAAATAATGCATTTCAACATCGACGACATCGGCACTTTCTAAGCTATCACCTGATTTAAATGTTCTTTCAAGAACACGACCCGTTTTTAAATTACGTAACTTAACACGATTAAAAGCTTGCCCTTTTCCTGGCTTAACATATTCATTTTCTAAAATATTGCAAGGATCTCCATCGAGCATTACTTTAAGACCATTTTTAAATTCATTTGTTGAAAACGTTGCCATGTATTCCTCATTTACAATGTGATGCTAAAAATACAAAAAAAATATACAATATAGTGTAAACTATAAACCCATTTCTTTGATAGATAAAAAATTATGTCGCGTAATGTAATTCAATTACCCCAGACCTGGCAACAAGCACTTAGTCATGCGATTAAAAATCCTGAAGAATTAATTCAATACTTACAGCTGGATTCAAATATAATAATATCTGCGAAAGCCGCTAGCAAAGATTTTTCTTTACGTGTTCCATACCGTTTTATTGAAAAAATGGAAAAAGGAAATCCTCATGATCCCTTATTACGGCAAATATTACCTATTGATGCTGAGTTAAAAGTCAATGAAAACTATAGTACTGATCCATTAGGTGAACATTCCGCTAACCGTTTATCTGGCATACTCCATAAATACAAAAGTCGCGTATTACTTATTGTCACCAGTGTTTGTGGCATTAACTGTCGTTATTGCTTTCGACGCCATTTTAATTACACAGAAAATAATCCTGGTACAGCGGGCTGGGAAAACGCAGTTCAATATATCGCGCAAGATAAAAGTATTAAGGAAGTGATCTTCAGTGGGGGTGATCCCTTAGTTGCTAATGATAAAAAATTAGCGCAATTAGCAAAGCAAATTAACGAAATTCCACATGTAACTACACTGCGCATCCATACACGTATGCCTATTGTATTACCTGAACGTATTACGGATGAATTTATCGATTGGTTTAGTAACTTGCGTCTAAAACCTATTATGGTTATTCATTGTAATCATCCAAAAGAAATTGATAGCGTACTTTTTGATGCAATGCAACGACTAAAAAAAGCGGGTGTGATGTTATTTAATCAATCTGTTTTACTTAAAGGGGTTAATGATAATCCAGCAACATTAATTGAATTAAGTGAAAAATTATTCGAAATAGGCGTCCTACCTTATTATTTACATTTATTAGATAAAGTACAGGGTGCATCCCATTTCCATGTTTCTAAAAATAAAGCGAAAAATATTTTAAACGTGATTATGACAGAATTACCGGGTTATTTAATACCGAAATTGGTATATGAAAAAGCAGGTGCTTTATCAAAATTACCTGTATAAGCCATTAATCATGGTCAATAATTAACCCCAAGGAATTGATAGACAAAATGGTTTAATTAATTTAGATTTTACCCTAACTTGATACTAAAGATAAGAAGGAATTCCTAAAATGCAAATCACTAAAGTTGCTATAGTACCAATAAGTCTTTTTTTAAGTGCTTGCGTTCATCTTACTCAAGAACAATGCTTAAACACGAATTGGGAACAATTCGGTTATAATGATGGCGTACAAGGAAAAAATCCAAATACGTTAGCCAGAGAAATTGAAGATTGTGCAAAATTTCATATTCCTGTTAATACACAAGCTTATCAGCATGGTTGGATTAGGGGGATGAAAAATTATTGCTCACCCAGCGTTGAGCAAGGAAAATCAGATGGCAGCAATGGAATTGATGCGCACACTATTCTTAATCGCAATACACAATGTTTAAAAGCTTCACTTCCCTTAACGCTAAAACAATATCAAGCCGGCTTTCAAATTGGACAACGTTTATATTGCACATCTGATAATGGATTTACTATTGGGTTACAAGGGCAACAACCACCTGAAGTATGCCAAGGCCCCTTGAAAAATAGATTTATTCAAGGTTGGGAAGCAGGTGCTCGCCAATTTTGTTCTAATACGAATAATGCTTATATCGCTGGAAAAGAAGGAAAACCGTATCCTGTCGCTTGTCCTTCTACTATTTATTATGCTTTTAAAGCAGAATATGATAGAGGCACCACTTTACGGCAAAACATGAGTAATGTACAAAATCAAATTGCTAGTATAGATCAAACTATCAGTAACTTAGTGTACCAATGGAAGCTTCAAAAAACGTTTGATGCGCGGGGATATGAATTAGGTGAAGATCAATCTGATAATGCAAAACGGGCATTAATGGAAGTTAAAGAATTAATGGCTAGACGCTCTAGTTTAGAAGGCCAAAAAATTCAACTAGAAGTGACTCGTTAATTTTATTCTTTTAGACTTATGGATAACTTTGTGGATAGAACACTTCAACTTCAAGTATTAATAGCGCAATTAAATTTTACCGTTGGCGATATTAAAGGTAATACAAAAAAAATTATTCATACGATTAAAATAGCGCGTGATAATCAATTAATTGATTTAATTATTTTTCCTGAATTAGCTATTACAGGTTATCCACCAGAAGATTTATTGTTAAGAAAAGATTTTTTAAATGAAGTTACACAAGCATTAAATGAAATTTGCAAAGAAACATTGGGCATTAGCGTTATTCTGGGTTGTACTCATTTAGTCAATAATCGCCTTTTTAATGCCGCTGCCCTACTTCAAGAACAGCAAATAATAACGTATTACCATAAACAATGCCTCCCGAATTATGGTGTCTTTGACGAAAAACGGTATTTTACGCCTGGAGAAAACGTTTGTATTTTTACCATTAAAGGAATTCCACTCAGTGTTCTTATCTGTGAAGATATTTGGTTTTCTGAACCTGCAATACAAGCAGCTGAAGCTGGAGCTAAAGGTATTATTTGTATTAATGCTTCACCGTTTAGCCATAACAAATATGAAAAACGCTTAGATATTTTACAACAACGTATTAGAGAAACTCAATTACCGATAATTTATGCTCATACAGTGGGTGGCCAAGATGATATTATTTTTGATGGTGGCTCTATTGTCTTAGATAACCAGGGCCAAATAATGGCTCGCGCTCCTTTTTTTGAGGAAATGCTTTTTCCCTTGGAATGTAATTTTTCTTCTAATTTGCAAATTATAAAGCAAACACTACCTATTCTACCTCCACCTTTAGAATGTATTTATCAAGCTTTAGTATTAGGTTTAAAAGATTATGTGAATAAAAATGACTTTCCAGGGGTTTTACTTGGCTTATCCGGTGGTATTGATTCTGCATTAACTTTAGCTATTGCCGTTGATGCACTCGGTAAAGAAAAAGTCAAAGCTGTTTTAATGCCTTCTCGCTATACTTCGCAATTAAGTATTGACCTTGCAATGCAACAAATACAATTATTAGGTATACAATATTATTACATTTCTATAGAACAGCATTTTCAAGAATTTCTCAATACCTTATCTAATGAATTTCCTCACCAAGCCCAGGGAATTGCGGAAGAAAATCTTCAAGCTCGCTGCCGGGGAACATTATTAATGGCAATATCTAACAAAACTAGCGATCTTGTTTTAATTACCAGTAATAAAAGTGAAGTTGCTGTAGGTTATAGTACATTATATGGTGATATGGTGGGTGGCTATGCCGTTTTAAAAGATGTATGGAAAACCACTGTTTTTGAATTAGCCAAATACCGAAATCAAGTCAGTTTAGCCATTCCTCAAGAAGTGATTAAACGTCCTCCCACAGCAGAATTAAGACTGAATCAAACTGATCAAGATACCCTCCCTCCTTACACAATCTTAGATGATATTTTAATACGGTATGTGGAAAATAATGAAAGTATTGATGAAATTCATGCAGCGGGTTATGAAATAACGATGATAAATAAAGTTATTCATATGCTGCATAAAAGTGAATATAAACGCCGCCAATGCGCACCAGGCCCGAAAATTACCAATCAAGCTTTTGGACGTGAACGGCGTTATCCTATTACTAATAAATTCCCTAATTTTTAATTTTTAATTTTTAATTTTTAATTTTTAATTTTTAATTTTTAATTTTTAATTTTTAATTTTTAATTTTTATCCCTGGATAATTCAAATTTAATAGCTGTAGGGCATCATTTGCTGCTTTTGTTAAACCTAATTTTTTATTCGCTTTGACTAAGATAATTAAGGCTTCACGAACAGCGGGTGAAGAATGATAATGGGCTACTACATAACTAGCACGATTCGCTGCAGCGACATAGGCTTCTCGATCAAAATAATATTGTGCAACCCGAAGTTCATAACGGGCAAACATATTACGTAAATAAATCATTCGTTGACGTGCATCTGGGGCATATAAACTATTTGGGAATAAATTGACTAATTTACTAAATATTGTAAAAGCGTGCCCTAAAGTACTTGGGTCACGTAATGCAGGATCCGTTGGCAAATAATGATCTAACCATCCTCTATCCACATCGTAATTTGCTAATCCTTTTAAATAATAGGCATAGTCAAGATTTGAACTTTGAGGATATAAACGTATATACCGATCGGCCGCCGCTATCGCAGATGCATTATCATTATTTTTATAATAAGCATAAATCATATTTAAATGCGCTTGTTGTATATGATGTCCATAAGGATAAAGTGTATCTAAGGCTTCATAGGCTTGTACCGCATCTGCAAAATTTTCCTTCGCCAACCCATTTTCTGCAACAGTACAAATTTCTTTAACCGTCTTTCCTTGATAAACTTGGCTTGGCGTAGGAATTGAAGAACAACCCCATAACATTAATAAAAAAAAGTAGATAGCCCCATATTTATAAAACAATTTCATTCATTTTTTCCTTACTATTTTCAGCCATTTTAAAAGTATTTTCTTTGGTAAATTACAGAAAGTGATTTTTTTTATTCCCCTATTCCTTGCAACCATAACAGATTTGAATATCTTTTTAAATTATCTTTTTGTATGATCGACAAAGTCATAAAAAGATTTATCTTAATTATTAAATCCCATTCGGAAAATAATATTTATTTTTTAATTAATGAAGAGTATATGAAAGAAAATACAATACCCTTAAATGAACAACAATGCCATTTAAAATTAACAAAAGTGGTAACTTCTGAGTTTGCCGGAATGCGTTTAGATCAAGCACTCAGCCATTTATTTCCTGAATATTCACGTTCACGTCTTCAGCAATGGATTAAAGAAATGAAAGTTTGGGTTAATGGAAAATCCTTAAAAGCTAAAGATAAAATTCACGGCGGAGAAGAAATTATATTACAAGCATCTCCTTCTACTAATCAACGTAAATGGGAAGCGCAAGATATTCATCTAAATATTGTATTTGAAGATGCCGACTTAATGGTCATTAATAAACCCGCAGGACTTGTTGTTCATCCTGCTGCCGGTAATTGGGAAGGTACTTTAGTCAATGCTTTACTGCACCATAAGCCAGATTTAAAAAATTTACCACGAGCAGGTTTAATACATCGATTAGATAAAGATACAACCGGTCTTTTAATCATTGCAAAAACCCTCACTGCTCATACATCGCTGACGCGTCAATTACAAGAAAGAAGTATTAAACGAGAATATGCCACTCTGGTTACAGGCAACATTATTTCGGGTTCAACCATTAATGCACCTATCACAAGGCATCCACGAAAACGTAAATTAATGGCTGTTTGCAACACAGGTAAAATAGCTATTACGCATTACCGAGTACAAGAACGATTTCGTTCGCATACTTTACTTAAAGTTAATTTGGAAACAGGAAGAACACATCAAATTAGGGTTCATATGGCATATATACAACATCCAGTATTAGGTGATATGCATTATGCTGGGCGTTTACAACTTCCTAAAGGCGCCACTCTCGAATTAAGTGAAGCATTACGAGAATTTAAACGTCAAGCTTTACATGCAAGAATCTTAGGAATAATACATCCTTTAACCCAAGAATATATAGAATGGGAAGCTCCATTACCTGAAGATATGAAACAACTTTTAACATTATTAAGAAATGATAGGACTGTTCATGAATCAATCCCATAAATTAATACACCCTAATTGGCTATCACCTAAGAATGTTCATGCTTTCACAACAACACGTTATTATGGTGGCACTAGTCAAGGTTCTTATGAAAATATGAATTTGGGTTTACATGTTCACGATAACCCAATAAATGTTATTGCTAACCGTGAAATTTTAAGAAACTTATTACCGAATGAACCTTGTTGGTTAGAGCAAGTGCATGGCAAAAATATTGTTATTGCTCAAAAATATGACACTTTACCTGTAGCTGATGCTTCGTATACACTAATCCCTAATCAAGTTTGTATTATTCAAACAGCGGATTGCTTACCTATTTTAATTAGTAATCAACAAGGAACACAAGTGGCAGCAATACATGGCGGATGGCGTAGTTTAGTGCAAGGCATTATTGCTGAAACTATTTCCAAATTTAATCAACCTAAAGAAGAATTAGTGGTATGGCTGGGGCCCGCCATTGGGACTTCTGCTTTTGAAATTGGGATGGAAGTACGTGATTTATTTATTAGTCAAGAAAAAGGCATGGAAAAAGCTTTTACTCCTTCCCAACGAACCAATCACTGGTATGCAAATATTTATGAAATTGCTAAATTATTCTTATTAAAGGAAGGTGTTACACAAATATGGGGTGGAAATCATTGTACTTACCATGAGAATAATCTTTTTTACTCCTATCGACGTGATGGTGAAAAGACTGGCCGCATGGCAAGTGTTATTTGGTTTACTTGAATTTACACTTAGAATAAATACATTAATTAAGCTTCTTCGCGTTCCCGAAAAACGATACGACCTTTTGTTAAATCATAAGGTGTAAATTGAATACGTACTTTATCGCCTTTGGTAATGCGAATGTAATTTTTACGTATCCTTCCAGAAATGTGAGCCGTGAGAACATGACCATTTTCTAATTGTACTCTAAACACGGTATTGGGTAATGTTTCAATAACAGTTCCCATCATTTCTAATTGATCGTCTTTTGACATTTATCCCTCGGTAATAAATAACTAATTAAATTTTAACAGAAAATAAATTTATTGTACCTTTAGAAAAAAACACGTTTTTTTTCCAAAAAAATAAGATATATCCTGAAATTGCCTAAAAAAATTCTATTTTGCAACTCTATACGTAACACTCAATAAATTCAACTAATCTTATCATAAGAATTGTTAAAACTTTTTATTTTTCTTTAAAGAAATGAATTAAACTTCCGTGACGTAAAAATTTAAGGACATAAATGTAAAAATGTTGAATACATTAAAATGAATTTTTCAATAGTATCTCCTTTGCCACTATCAACCTCATCGTATAAAATTACTATTAAGTAAATAGACCCATTGATACTTATCCTATTGAATACTGATAAGTTTATTTTTCATGCTAAAAAATTCTTCAATCCAAGCCTAAAAAGGCTTGATTGCCTTGTTTTTATCACTAGCAAATTTAAAATGTACTTCCCCTATAACTGAATAATTTTATATAATATTTGGATTAATAACGATGGGTTAAATAATTGATGGCCTTTCCTTCACTTTTTTAAAAAGGCTTTGAATATTAATAGTTATTAATTCTAATTAAGTTTTATCTTTGACAATCTATGTCTATTAAATTAGAGGTGAAAATTTGACATTAACAATAGTAAAAAACTTTAAAGAAACGTTACAGTATAATATTTCCAATGAAATAATTAATGAAGAAAAAGCAAAAAATATTGCGGAAAACCTAGTTAACGACGAAAAAAAAATAATTATTTCCTTTTCTGATAATATAATTCATAAAGATGCAATGAAAAAAATAATGTCATCAATAAAAAAATGTAAAATAGAAAAACTTTATTTTTATAATAATATAATTAAAGAAAGTGAAATAAAAAAATATTATTTTTTTAACAATACAATAGAAGAAAGCAGCATTAACTACTTGATAGAAATATTGAAAGAAAATGAAACACTAACAACTTTAGAGTTAGCTCATAATGGCATTTCTAATAATACTATTGAATTATTCGCTAATGCATTAGTAAATAATGTACAGCTTATCGAATTCTACCTTTCCATTAATGAAATCAGTGATACTGCCGCTAATTATTTTGTGAATGTTTTAAAGAAAAATAAGACACTAAAATTGCTCGATTTTTCTGAAAATAAAATGAGTAATAATGCTATTGATAAATTAATAAGAGAAAAAGAAATAAATAATTCATCTATAATATTAGTTACTCCAAAAAAAGAAATTTCCCCAATAGAGATAATAATGAATGAAAAAACGTCCTTATTATCAAATAAGTTTTAATGAATAGTTTTCAACTACACGCTTTTAGTTATCATAATTATTTTATAAGTTATTTAATCTCTTTTAAAAAAATATATAATCTAAAAAAAATTTAAGTCTTTCAATTTACAAGGTTTCTGATAAAAGCAAATAAAGAAATAATTTTTTTAAAGTGACACTACTTTTTCTTTTACATACGAATTTTGTATCTGGGTTATTTGTTGATTAACATTACTGTCATTCTTTATTTTATTTTTATTCATAAATAAAGAATTACTTTTGCTTGAGCCATTCATTTTAATTTTATTGCCTTTTTCTAATTGCTTGATATGTTTTTGTAAAATTTTATTTTCATAAACAAGAAAATCCAATTGTTCATTCAGTTGTTTTTTTTTATGACGATATTTTTTCTTTAGATATATATTTTCTTTTTGTAATAATACTAATTTTTTTTCTTGTGGTCTTTCATAAAAAACATGATAACAAAAAGCAGTCAAGCCTGTGACCATGGTAAGCGCTATAAAAAGAGTTAATAATACAATACCTATAGGAGGCAACAATCCTGTAAAGCTAATAATGCTAGTGATTAATGATAATCCTATACCTAATGGAAGCCCCATATAATTAATCGCTTGTTTTGAACCATAAAAAAACTCTTTTTTCAAATTTAAGAATAAATGATTCATTTTTTTTGATCGACGAATATTATTAAATTCAGTTGGAGAAGGCTTTTCTAAGTAAAAATCATGATCTGTAATCGTAGGTTTGAATTTAAGTGGTTCGTATGGTAAATAATAATAACCTTGGCAATATTCTTTTTCTTTACTATTGAGTTCTGTACGTAATTGATCGTTTAATTTTTCTGCTTTTTCCCGTTTATAAATATATTGATTAAAAAAATTGCTTTCAATAATTAAATTTTCATTTGTATAATCACTAACAGTAATTTTTTCTTGTTTAGAAGAACTTTTTAATAATTTTTTTATTTTTTTAAGTGTTTTTTTTAATTGATTATTTTTAATCAAAAAGTTTAATTCTTGCCGATTTTTTTTATCACTTATTTTATATTGATCTCGGGCATAAAAAACACCTAAAATTATACCTAAAACAAATGTAACGCTAATAATAATTGCAGGTACTACCCATGTACTAGCCGTGGCAATACTTCCTATCGCTAAAAATATACCAAATGCCATAATAATTGTTCGGAATAAAAACCCATTTCCAAAACCGCTTAATCCTTCAAGTAAAACTTTTACCCAAAATAATTTGCCAATGCTTAATTTTTTAGCAAAATAGTCTTCATTTTCTTCATTTTTGTCATAAGTGTATTCATTTGAGTATAATGTTTTTTTCATAAATTATTGTCCTTATACACAATGGGTAAAACAAATGCATCAGAATATAAAGGCAAAATCTATACCATAAAGTTACATTATTGAATTAATGAAAATTTATTAGAAAGTAGTATTAAATAAAGCGTGGAAAAGTTTTCTGAAGAATAAGTAAAAAAAGAAATTTTATTGTTTGATATGAATAAAATTAGTCATCATAATGTATTTTTACTATGGTTTACTTCTATAAACGCTTTAATAAAGGAAAACCAATTTCTGTTAATTAACAAAAATACCGATAAAATATAAGTAATGCTTCATAACTTTTGTAAGCCATAGCTTAATAATAGATAAGCAATTGGCTATAAAAACTGTATTATTCTTCCTTATTTAATGAAGTCATTTAACTTAAGTATTTGATAAAAATACTATTTTTAATTCGCTTTAATTTATTTTTATCCTTGTCTATTTAGCCAACTTCTAAGTTGGGTCCATTGCATTTAATAATGATTATGATAAATTCAGCTTAAGGATTCATGGAATGAATGCTTAACGCTTCAAGGATAGAAACGGCTAACGCTTTTTATACCTTATCATAAGGATATGTTAAATTGAAGTGATAGTAAAAAAACAAAAACAGGGCACAGGATGAAGTCTTGTTTTTTACTTATTGTTTAAATGCCAAAAATGCTTATTCTTTAATCGATATTCTTCTATTTCCACTTCACTTTTATTAAAAGTAAATTTAAATGTAATAGCGCCAGAATTATCTGTTCGATAACAAATCCCACCCCTTTTTAGATAACGATTAACAATATCTTCTTTAGGAAAATGAAAACGATTTCGATAACCTACTGAAAATATAATATATTTTGCATCAACAGCTTGTACAAATTTTTCCATGGATGAAGTACGACTCCCATGATGTGGCGCTACGATAAGATTGGATTTTAACTCTTTTTCATGGTGAATAAGTAAATAATGTTCCCCTACTTTTTCAATATCCCCTGGTAATAAAAGGCTATGTTTTCCAAATACTATTTTTAAAACACAAGAATTATTATTTCTTTTTTTAAAATGAATAGTATTCAAGAATTCAAAACTGGCATGTTCCCATTTCCATTTTATACCTTCTTGGCAATAATAATTTTTTGGGATAGGCCATTGTTGAAAATAACTAGTAAATACTTGTTCCGTAGGAATTTTTTTTAATATTGAATCTACGCCTCCACTATGATCATTATCCGCATGACTCACAATTAATGTATCAATTTTTTTAATATCCATTGCGTGTAAATAAGGTATTACCGCTGCTTTTCCCATATCATATTCAGGGCTGTATTTACCCCCGGTATCATAAATTAATACATGATTTCCTATTCTTATAACTAAGGCTAAACCTTGACCTACATCTAACGCAGTAAGCCATAATTCATTCGTGCTGGGATTACTGATATTTCCTTTTAATAAAGGGATAATCCCTAATAATCCTAACCATCGTAGAGGAAAACCACGGGGTGCAATTAATAATAAGCTATATATAACGGCCAGTGATAAAATAACATATGACGGTATATTAGTTTGCCATTGAAAAATACTTATTGATGCTAACCATTCTAATAAATGCCACAATAGCATTAATAAATATTCCGCAAATTGCCAACATTTAATGGCAAATTCTGGAATAAAAAAATAAATAAAAGCCCCCATTAATGCCGCGGGCAAAACACTAAAGGCAACCCAAGGTATCGCTATTGCATTTGCAATAAAACCTATAAAAGAAATATTTTTAAAAAACCATAATGTTATTGGAATAAGCCCTATAGCAATAATCCATTGTATATGAAAATACTTCCACCAAATTCCTGAAGGTTTTAAGCGATTAGACATTCCATATAAAATGATAGCCACTGAGCCAAAAGATAACCAAAAACTATCAGATAAAATAGCTAATGGCTCTTTTATTAAAACGATCCACAAAGCAATACTCCAAGCATGCCATAATGGAATATTCTTTTTAAATAAAGTAGATAATAAAAAAACGGATAACATAATGACAGCTCGTTGAGTGGGTAATGCAAAACCCGCTAAACCACTATAAAAAAAACCCACTACTAAAGCAGCTATCGCGCCAATTTGAGGAGCGGGAATATAAAGAGGTAATTGAGAAGACAAACACCATAACCGCTGTGCAATCCAATGCGCAAAAGTTGAAACAAAGCCAATATGTAATCCTGCTATTGCCATTAAATGATTAGTACCCGTTCCTTGCATTGTTAACCACTGTGAAGCTGTTATATGGTCACGCAACCCTATCGTTAATGCACTAATTAAACCTTTTCCTTCTTTATTATTTAAACTCTCAATAAGGCCTTGGTTTAATTTTTCACGTAAAGTATTAAAGAAGGAATAATTTTGTTTTTTTATGAATTGGTTTTCTTTTACTGATTGTATATACCCTATCGCATTAATACCGTGTTCAAATAACCATCGTTCATAATCACTTCCACCAGGATTTTGAATACTATTAGAGCGTTTTACTTTAATTTTAAATTGCCAATAATCACCTATATGTAATGAAGGTAATGTTTTAGAATACCAAGATAATCGAATAAGATAATTATCCTTTTCACTGGAAGGATTTATTATTTTTTTTAATAAAAAATTAAAGTACACACTGTTATTATGAAATTCAGGAATAGAAACAATTTCACCACAAGTTAATAACGATTTTCCCTCTAATTCTGAAGGAAGATTTTTTGATAATTGCCAAAATGCATGGAATAATGCCCAACTCCAACCCAATAATAATGGTATAAAAATTTTTAAAAGGGACAAGTGCAAAAAGTGAAATCGATAGTGTCGCCATTTTTGAGACCCCTTTTGGGACATCCAAGTCCCCAAAAGGGACAAAAATTGTCGACAAGTATGCCTGCGGCAGCCCTGGCCGTCCTGCGTACGCTCGTTATGACACGACTAGGTGTCATAACTTCACTTCCACAAATGACTTGTCGACCGTTTTGTGGGCCTTATATTTTGCCTTCGGCAAAACATCCGGCACTACGGTCTACCAGGGACTATCGGCCTCGCTCCTTCGTCGCTTCCTTGGCCGACAGCGGATGATTGCATCCTACATGAATTATCTAACAACTTTTTTTCAAGGGATAACTTTATAATTATTAGTACAGAAGTTTATCACTTCTGTACTAACTTTTGAGAAATAAGTTTTAATGTAAAGCTTTTCTTTCATTAATTTTAGATTGCACACCTGTTAGAAAATTCCATAAAGCATTTGCAATTTCATTCGCAGCATCAGCAGCTTTTTCTTTATCTTCTTCTGATAACTCATTTAATAATTGACGAGTAGCGTTAGCATGATGGATATCAGCTATTAAATGGACTGTGAAAAATTTCAATACTTCATCCGAAACAATATTGTAAAATTTTTTTAAACCAGCAATTTTACTGTCTGCAACACTCGGTATTTGTCGCTCATAAGCATATAATGCCCCTATTCCTTGCGCATAAGAAGATTTTGCTAAACGAAGAAAAGTATCAATTAAATGCCGAGTTTCAGGTAATAAATTAGCATTCTTGACATTTTCTCGGGTTTCACCAATACCTTCAGCAAAACGTAACCACAATTCAGGATGGTTTTCACTGCCCTGTTCTTCATCAATTAAATTTTCTAATAATAATTGTCGTGCTTCTAAAGATTCACAATTTGCATGAGTGGCACTCACATAACGAGGAAATGCATTCACATGATGAAAATATTGCTGCGCATATATTCGTAAATAATCTATGGTTAATTCACCACAAGTCCATGCTTGATAAAATTCATGTTTTAATAAATGCTTTTCATCTAATACTGTATTTAATGTTTCTATAAAAGACATTATATTCCCTCCTTCTTAATGCATATTTGCAATCGCTTCATTTTATAATGACTGATTTATAAATATAATATTACGGTTAAATTATTCATCAACAGTCCACACTTCCCCAGAATGAAATAATTCATTAATATTTCCATTACCCCGTTGATAAATAGCTAAATCAACTTGCTGTTGAAGTATATTTTCATAAACAGGTTTTTCTATTTGGCGAATGATACCCATAGGAACAGGAAATTCAGGAAAACCCATTTGTGTTAATAAATGTGCATAAGCTGAATTCATTTGACTAGCATCATGTATTAATAAATCACTGTCATTTTCATTACCCTCTAATGTAACCACTTGAGGTTGCAAGCCTTTCAATTTAATGGCTTTATCTTTATTTTTACCAAAAATTAAAGGTTTACCCTGCTCTAACCATAAAATACGATCTTCACGAAATTCCTTACCACTTAAATGCTCAAAAGCACCATCATTATAAATATTACAATTTTGGTAAATTTCAATAAATGCAGTGCCTTTATGTTCTGCAGCAGCTTTTAAAAGAGTTTGTAATCCTTTTGCATCAATATCTAATGCTCGCCCAACAAAGGTTGCTCCTGCGGCTAAAGCAATAGAAATAGGATCAAGGGGTTGATCAATGGAACCCTGAGGACTTGTTCCAGTAATTTTTCCACTTTCTGATGTGGGTGAGTATTGCCCTTTAGTTAAGCCATAAATACGATTATTTAAAAGTAAAATATTCACATCTAAATTGCGTCGTAAAATATGAATTAAATGATTACCACCAATACTTAAAGCATCACCATCTCCTGTAATCATCCAAATGGATAAATCAGGACGCGTGATTTTTAAACCCGTTGTAATTGCAGGCGCACGTCCATGTATAGTATGAAAGCCATACGTATTCATATAATAAGGAAAACGTCCAGAGCAACCAATGCCGGATATAAAAACAATATTTTCTTTTGGAATGCCTAATTCTGGCATCACTTTTTGGACACTGGCTAAAATTGAATAATCACCACATCCAGGACACCAACGCACTTCTTGATTAGAAACAAAATCTGCACGTGTTAAATTTTTTACGGTATTCATCATTATAATAACTCAATTAATTTATCGCGTATTTCACTAATTAAAAAAGGTTTACCAGTGACTTTATTAAAAGGAATGACTTGAATTAGAAATTCAGCTTGTATTAATTTACTCAATTGACCTGCATTTAATTCTGCCACAATTATTTTATCAAAACTTGTTAATATTGAACTTAAATTGCTGGGAAAAGGATTTAAATGGCGCAAGTGTAACATGGAAACTGATTGGCCTGCTTCTTGTAATGCTTCTACAGCAGATAAAACCGTTCCATAAGTTCCACCCCAACTGATAATTAATACGCGACCTTTATCGTTACCTATTAATTCTGCTGGCTGTATATCTTGTGCTATTTGCTTAACTTTAGTTGCACGAGTCATAATCATTTCTTGATGATTATCAGGATCATAACTAATATCACCTGTAATTTTATTTTTTTCTAAACCGCCTAAACGATGTTCTAAACCAGGAGTTCCAGGAATTGCCCATAAGCGTGCTAATGTTATCGGATCGCGTGTATAAGGCGTAAAGTTTGTCGCATCTGTATGAAAATGTGGTTTTAAGTTAGGTAGATCTTCCAATTCCGGTAATTTCCAAGGTTCTGCCCCATTCGCTAAATAACCATCACTTAAAATAATGACAGGAGTCATGTATTTTAAGGCAATACGAAATGCTTCTAAAACAATATAAAAAGAATCTCCGGGGGTGGCAGGTGCTAAAATAGGAAGTGGACATTCACCATGACGCCCATACATAGCCGTTAATAAATCGGCTTGTTCTGTTTTAGTTGGCATACCTGTTGATGGCCCAGCACGCTGCACATTAATTACCACTAAAGGTAATTCTGCCATAACGGCTAAACCAAGCCCTTCACTTTTTAAATCTAAACCAGGGCCACTGGTACTGGTAATAGCTAAAGAACCTCCAAAGGCAGCACCAATACTTGAACAAATAGCGGCAATTTCATCTTCTGCTTGAAATGTTTTTACTCCAAAATGGGTATATTTTGACACTTGATGTAAAATCGCAGAAGCCGGGGTTATAGGATAGCCAGATAATAATAGGGTACGTTCCGATTTTACTGCGGCAACAGCGCAACCAAATCCTAAAGCTTCATTACCTGTAATTTGGCGATAAGTGCCTTTGGGTAACTTTGCTTTTTTAACGGTATAGCGTTCTGCAAAAAGTTCAGTAGTTAATGCAAAATTAAATCCTGCTCTTAATGCAGCGATATTAGCTTGGGCTAATACGGGATTTTTTTTAAATTTATCTTCTATCCAGGTAATCGTATATTCTAAAGGTCTTGTATAAAGCCAAAAAACGACTCCAAGCGCAAACATATTTTTACATTTACGTGATTGCGAATGGGATAAACCATAATGTTTAATGGCATTTATCGTCAGTGTAGTCATAGGTATACAAATAGTTTGATAAGCACTGAGCTCACCGGTTTCTAATGGATTCGCTGTATATTTTGCTTTTTTTAAATCTTTATCTTCAAAACCATCTTCATTAAGAATAAGAATACCGCCGGTTATTAAATCCAATATATTTACTTTTAAAGCAGCAGGATTCATCGCGACTAAGACATCTAATAGATCACCCGGGGTATGAATATCTTGTTGAGAAAAACTTAATTGAAAACCCGATACCCCCAGTAAAGTACCAGCAGGAGCCCGAATTTCCGCAGGAAAATCAGGAAATGTATGTACATCATTACCTAAATTAGCTGAAGTAGATGTAAATTGACTTCCCGTTAATTGCATTCCATCACCCGAATCACCGGCAAAACGAATAATAACGGTATTCAATTCTTTAATAGGTGTTTCTTCATCGTTAATTTTATGAATCATTGTTTCCATGCGCTTTATGATACTATTTTAATAAAAGGTGAGTGCTTTTTATCGCACGCATAAGTTTATTGATTCTATCAAATTGAGTAACAAAGTGACAATGAAGTTAATAGTATTCGAATAATTAAAAGCTAGGAAATTTAGCTAAAAAAATTCTATGCTTCTTCAATTATTTGTTTTCAATAAAAATTTCATCGATAGTTTTTGCATGCAAAACTTTTTCTCCCCAAGAAAGTAAAATTTCTGCATCGGCTTGTTGAATACATTCTAAATAATTTTTAGGAATAAAACCAAATTTAAGTGTTAATAAACGTATTAGCATCAATGCTTCACCTTCGGCTTTTCCTTCGGCTTTTCCTTCTAATAAACCTTTTGCTCTTCCTTCAATAAAAGCTTCTTGTTTAATTTGTTCTGCAATAGTCATCACTTCTACTCCTATTTCTTTATTTACATTATCTGCTATTAATTTTAACACAGCTACACCTTCTTGGGATTCAGCCACTGTTGAAATATAATTTGATAAAGTAATAATGATATCTTTACCACCTTCATTCGCAATTAATTGTATTACGATAGTGTCGCCATTTTTGAGACCCCTTTTGGGACATCCAAGTCCCCAAAAGGGACAAAAATTGTCGACAAG
>CBCSKA010000130.1:0-1157 GCA_965140885.1 Legionellaceae bacterium
ATTGTTCATGGGCCCAAAAAACAGAACTTACATCCTTTAGAAGCCTGGATGTTAAAGGAAGCCCCAGTTGTCAGAGCCACTCAAGAGCGTTTTCAAATCTTTCAAGCCGCCCTGCAACGATATGTACAACCTTCGTTTACATTAGCATCCATTCCGTGTGGTGTGATGGATGACTTAGAGCCCGTCTTCACATTTAGGAGAAACGTTTTAGGTTCAATCACCATATGAATTAAGCCCAAATGGCGACGGAAGCCAGCAGGATAGAGGAAATGAACATGGCATCACATCGGTCGTATCTGGTAGCGATTCGACGCCAATGCTTGAGTTTGTTGAAAGCTCTCTCGATGAGGTTGCGGGCTTTGTAGATTTGTTTATCATAGCGACGCTGAACCTTTCTGTTACTTTTGGGTGGAATCACAGCCTTAGCTTTCATATACCGCTTTACATAGCGAACAATAGCATCGGTATCGTATCCCTTGTCCGCAAGAACAGCCGTTGCCTTTTGTCCTTTGAGAAGACTCTTGGCTTGGGTGCAATCAGCTGTATTACTACCCGTAAGCCTTAATTTGACGGGCATTCCTGTTCCATCTGTAACCACATGAAGCTTTGTGGTCAGTCCTCCTCGACTTCGCCCCACAGACGTGTTTTTTTTACTCCCCGCCCTGTGGTGGCGTGTTGATGAGCCCGCACAACAGTACTATCAATCATACGGTACGCATTCGTGCTATCGGCCAGCAATACCTCAAATACCTTTTCCCATACACCTGCGTAAGCCCAACGACGAAAGCGATTGTAGGTGCGTTTCCAAGGGCCATAACGCTCTGGAAGATGATGCCACATCGCTCCGCTACGGATAATCCACAGGCATCCATTGACGAATAACCTATTATCTGCCCCAGTCCTTCCTCTATCTGTGGATTTCCCAGGAAGTAAGTTTTCAACCTTTTTCCATTGTGATTCCCTTAATTCATAGCGTGCGGTCATGTCCCAACCTTCTTTTTTTATGCTTAAAGAACTTTAGAACAAAACTTTATTATCTTCAATCTAAATGGTGATTGAACCTAAGGTGTCTCATATGTACTGAACTTATACAGCCCAAACTTTTTTCTTGCAAAACACCCATATTTTAGGTATTATCAATGAGTCTAATTTTAATG
>CBCSKA010000131.1:0-1126 GCA_965140885.1 Legionellaceae bacterium
TCGTATTGGTTTTTAATACCTCAGCTAGCGCTTTTTCGCCCTCAATACCAATGTTGTTATTACGAAGGGAAAGAGCGATTAGCGTAGCATTAGCTTTAAGTGCCTCGGCTAGGGCTTTTGCGCCTTCAGCACCAATACTGTTAGAACTAAGGTCAAGAGTGGTCAGCGCGGTATTGGTTTTCAATGCATCGGCTAGAACTTCTGTGCCCTCAGCGCCAATGTTGTTATTATGAAGGTAAAGAGCGGTTAGCGTGGTATTGGTTTTTAATGCATCAGCTAACGCTTTTGCACCCTCAGAACCAATATTGTTATCGCCAAGGTTAATAGTGTTCAGAGTGGTATTAGTTTCTAATGCCTCAGCTAACGCTTTTGCAACCTCAGCGCCAATGTTGTTATTATAAAGGTCGAGAGTGGTCAGCGTGGTATTGGTTCTTAATGTCTCGGCTAGCTTTTTTGCACCTTCATCACCAATGCTATAATTAATGAGGTTAAGAGCGGTTAATGCAGTATTGGTTTTTAATGCCTCGGCTAGCGTTTTTTCACCTTCATCACCAATTTTTTCACAAGAAAGCGTAACACTTGTAAATGTTTCATCGTTTCTTTTTATTCTTAAAAGCGTATGTTCATCAATCATATTATTATCCTTTTCCTTACAAAAAATGGTTCTGTCGCAAAAAATAAAAAAGCGGTTAAAAGTTGCGAATAGATTTTTCTCTAGGCGCAATTAGGCTGCTAATGAGTAAAATTAGTCAAAAAAAGTCATAATTTAGCTGCCTGTTGGTGCTGACCTTTACGAAGCATTCGGTGAAGTTCAATGCCTACCAAGGTCGATACTGCTGAGTGAGCTGCTTTAAATCCCAGCATAGGTTTAACAATTTTCTTAATACCTCAATAGTCTTTTTCAATAATATTGTTAAGGTATTTTATCTTAATTATTTCAATTTGTAAGAATACACAACCTATTAATAGCAAAATAAAAAGTTGGCAATTAATTAATTCTAAACCCCGCATTCCCCAGGTTCAATTATGAAGTGCGACAAAGCCTTTTACCAAGGAACCATAATGTTTTTGAAAAACTTCTGCTGGGGTTTTAAATCCTAAGCATTTCATTGGTCTATTATTAATT
>CBCSKA010000132.1:0-5871 GCA_965140885.1 Legionellaceae bacterium
TCAACGAAAAAGCAGAATAATATTTAGTGTGGGGTTTTTAAACAGGAAATCTCATTTTTTCGTGCAATTTCCCTGGGTGATACGTATGAAGAAGCATTATTTAATGCGCAAGAAGCTCTTGATATATTGTTATTAGATATGGCCAATGATGAGCTGGAGATTGCAGAGCCAACGCCTTATGAAGCCGGGGAGATACCAATTTCGGTAAGTCCTGATGTGGCGGCCCCGGTATTACTTCATAAGTTAAGAAAATTACGTCACTGCACCTTGACTCAAGTGGCTAAGGTCATGAATGTAAGTTACCAAAGTTATCAACAAATAGAAAATGGCAAAAACATTACTTTAAAAAGTTTAAAAAAAGCAGCGGCAGCTTTAGGAGCTACTGTACAAATTACTTTTAATCCTATTAGCTAATAAAAAGTAAAAAAATAACTTTGGAAGCAATACTAATGGTGGATTGTCAAAAGACTTTGTCGCACTTCAAACTTGAATGTGGGACCTAATATATTTGCAAGTGGTTCCGTATATGGTATCATTAAAAGATGAGCAAAATAGAAAAATTACTTGCTAAAATGCGAAATAACCAATGTGACTGGACGATAGAGAATATAAAAACTCTCGCAGAACGCTATGGTTTCGAATACCGGCAACCGGGCACTAGCCATGTGACGTTTCGATCCATTACAGGCGAAAAATTGACTATCCCGGCACATAAACCAATCAAACCCATTTATATCAAACAATTCTTGGCATTAATTGATAAAATAGGAGAGAATAATGAGTGAGATAAAATATCCTATATCTATTAGACCACTTTCTGATAGCGATGGAAGTGGCTACTTGGCAGAGTTTCCTGATCTGCCTGGCTGTATGGCTGATGGCGAAACTATAGAAGAAGCTTTACATCAAGCAGAAGATGCTTTAACTGCTTGGCTTGTTGCTGCAAAAGAGTTTGGTGATCCAATCCCTGAACCAAGTACAATTACTCAATATAGTGGACAATGGCGAATACGCTTGCCTAAAAGCCTGCATGCAGCCCTTGTGTTACGCGCTAAAAATGAGGGGGTTAGTCTTAATATGTTGGCAGCAACACTGCTAGCTCAAGGATTAGGGCAAAAAATCAAGCACAGGCATCTCAAATAAGAAGAATGAGAATCTCTTGGCAAGTTTAATGTATGGCTTGTATGCCACACAGAAGATTTTATAGTCTCTAAGAGCCCATTCAAAGTCTTTTAAGTAATAGCTCCACCAAAGTGAGCACAACCAGCGTGTATTAATAAGAGCGCTCAACAACCCAGCGCTTTGGAGTTACAACAAATTGATGTAATTCATTGCGTTTGGCAGCCTCAACAAGTTGACGCTGCCAAAAAAACTTATCGGTATCTTTAAGCTGAATTAGGAATTACCAAACCTAATTTGGTTTTCAAATCTGCGATATCTGCTTTAAAAAGATTATTTGTTTTCTCTGAGTCATGACATTCATATTCCAATAATAAAGCTTCTAATTTTTCCTTGCCGATTTTGGTTTTAGTCGCTGCTCGAGGGGTTTTATTGCCCAATGCAGGAATAGGTGTATCAAGCCAACTGTCCCAATGTGCTTTTGCTAAATGTTTAAGTTGCTCTTGTACCTCGGGTAATTCCAATAACTTATTGTGCTCTGAAGTTAAATAAGATGATTTAGAAGATGTTAGTTTTTGCGCAGGCGTTTCTATCAGCATCTTTTGAAACACTATAGCATCACCTAAAGACGTAATAAGTAATTTTTTGCCACGCTCTGCTCTGCGCTCGGAATTTGTTTCCAATATCAACTTGCCTTGTTCAATCACAAGATGTCCTAAAATGGTGTTACTCCAATGGTGATGTCGTTTATTGCCTTTTTTTAACCAAGGCAGTTCAATGCGTTTAATATGGCCATTTTTATCTCGTTTAGCATCTTCTAAAAATTCTTCAGGATGTTTTGAAAGTGCCAATGGTAATACCTGTTTCAATGTTTCTTCTGGTGTTAGGGATATTTTAAAATACGATTTGCAAAATTGTAATGGATCGCCATCTGTATTCTGTAACGAAGGCAGTGGTTTGTTATAAACATCGTTTATAATCCAAAAGAAAACATCTAGCATCTCATAGGGATGTTTTTCTCGTAAGCTATCAGCCGTTAGCGGCTTTTTCTTATTGGCTTTGATAAGATGTTGTTTAAAATCAATTAGCGTTAAATGATAAGATGCTGGCATGGGATAAGGCGCCATCCCAATAAATACAGATTGCTCATCTTGCGTTAATATAGAGCTAAAAACGATATCGCCTCGCTTTAGCGTATACGTTGCTTGTCGCTCTTTGACCGTATGCGTTGTTTCTAAAAAAATGTCTTTTACCACAATGGATTTCTCAGGAATGACATCAATAATACTATAAAAACTATAGTAGGTTTGCTGCATGTTATCGATAAAGCGTCTTTCGAGGCTATTTAACCGACTAGCATGTCTCGTTACGTAATTTTGTGAAACCGTCAACTCAGAATTAAAGGAATGGAAATTTTCTTTTTTGCACGATTTCCAGTTAAATAAAAACCATGGCATAAAAAAACACTCAAATAGAAGCTCATCATCTAAGGCGTCTGGAAAATCTTTAGGAAAAAAATCCGATTCTGCTAACTTAATAATATCGGGTGATAATTCTTTCGTTACATAAAAAAATAAGTGTTTATTAACTACATCGCTTTCTACTTGGCGTAATTTACGCGATTGAAAATCCATGACCGAAAAAGTTTCCGAAGCAGCGCTGCCGCAACATTTTTTGTACTTCTTGCTGCTACCGCAAGGACAATTATCATTTCTACCAATTTTATCAGACATTTTGTTAAGCTCACTCTATCCATGTTTTACTGTAGCTGGGGACATCGTTGAATAGACCGAATCGTTCGATTGTTCTACACAAGCATGTCCCCTAATATTGACACATCATTATATTTTTTAAAACCATAACCTTTGTTTAAGAGGGTTATTACATAAGATGGCAACCGCTGTAATTATTTGAAGAGGATGAACGTTTTTCGTTTTCATCATTTTCTCCCTTTAAATTTTTAGCATCCCGTAATTGTGCTTCTTTAAGAATAAGGGATAATGCATCAGGACTTTTAATGATACGGCCAACACCCATTTCAATGCTGTAAATGGAATGATTACGGGATTCTGTTTTGTGTTCATTAGCTTGAGGAAATCTTGAGCTACTTTTGTATCCAACAGCTGTTTTGCTATGCTTGCTGCCTTTGAAAAAAGCGCTACTGCTTTCATTGCTTTGCAAGCTGCTTTGTTTTGTCTTACTGATTAAACTTTCAATACCACCTGCTTGTAATAACCGATAGGCTAATGATGCACAGCTTTCGCCGTTTTCGCAAACAGCAAATAAGCTCCAGCCTTTTAAGGTTTTCTTGATACTATCAAACTCCGCTTCGATAGCATCGGGATCTAAGGTATAAAACTCATACACAGCTTCAGGCTCTCTGCCCTCATAACGTTCATCAGTTTTTAAGTTTGGCGTCTCATATGAAATAGGTTCAAATATACCTTTGCCTTCTTCCTTAGCGCAAGTATCTCCTAAAAATTGAGCTTGTTTTGGCCATAAACTCATATATTCTCGTGGTGTTTCAACCGAAACATGACCAACAGAATGACCTTCATTACGCATATTCACGCCTGAAGTCCAAATACGCACCGTTACTTTTTTATGTGCTAATAACATCAAATCTGTTTCACTATCATCTATCATAAATTTCCTCCTACATTAGTAAACAACCACTATTGTTGCCCACATGCCAACTGGGTATCCAAGAATTCTCTTTTGGTGAATCAATAATTTCTGATTTATAAAGCATCGTCAATATCCACGTAAGGCAATTGTATTGATTAGAATTTTCTTTTGGGAAAGTAGCATAGGTAGACAGGCCTTGTGTATTTCTAAAATTCAGCATGACTTCGCGTAATTTCTTGCTTTGTTCTTTTGTTATCTTCGCTGTTTTTTGAAATACCCCTGTAAAATCCTGTGTTCGCTTTTTTATATCAGAGGGTGAAACATAGCACAGTTGAATATTTATTTTTTTTCCATCAGGACTGTATAAATCGGCCATTAATAAATAACGCTGACCAAATTTATGCAATCCTTCCATGACTAAAAAAGCATGCTCACCGCCGAACATACGAGAAATGTTAATATCAAAAAAACTGTTACTTTCTCTAGAGCTGCTTTCATTTTTGCATGCATATAATGCGATAACACAATTATCTTCATCGATATCATAATTAGAAAGGAGGCTTTTTTTGATAAGTAATTGGCTGGTATAAAAAGAAGACGCCTGAAAAAAGGTTTTAGGGTAGTTGTACCCGTCGTCAGATGGTAAGGTATTTTTTTGAGAAACCTCCACGGTTGTTCCACGAGTTTCGTTCACTTGCGGGTACATCCAGCGAGGCAAATAGTTTCCAGAAATGTCAATATTTTGAAGTTGCGGGTTTTTGATATCTTTTTCGAGTTCTTTAATAACAGAAGGTAGACGGTAAATATAATTTCCGTCAAGAAGCAATTGTTTTGGACCTTTTCCCCAGTTTAATAGAATTTTTAAGCCTGTATCAGTTATCTTATTGTTTGATAAACGAAGCACGTTTATGGCTGAATTTCTTGTTTGTTTTGATAAAACCGTCAATATTGTTTCGATATCTTCATCGATTAACCCGTTATCACTTATGTCAATATCACTGGCGTCAATACAAAACCCAAGCGCTTCGTTTAAGGCCTTCTTGCGTTCATATTGCAATATATTTTTTTGAAGCTCAATTTTATATCCTTGCGTTGTTTTGATTAAAGAGTAATGGGTTTTGGGAAGGGTGTTTATTGGTATATTATCGATAAGCTCAGACAAAAGGGTATATGCGTATAGTTTTGGCCACGTGAGTTTTTGAGTCAGTACATCATCTAATAAAGTAGTATTTTGGTTAAAAATTTTAAGCGCTTCTTGAAGCGTGCTTCGTTGTTCTTCGGTTAAGATAATGGAGCTTATTTTTGTCGGTTTAAGCAATGCTTTTATGAATGTTTTCGGCAAATAAATAACAATAAGTTGCTCCTGAAGTTGCTCCTGATGTTGATAAAACAATTGATGGTGCAAACGCTCATTGCCAATATATTCTAGCAAATACATCTTTAGCGACTCACATTCGATTTTTGTTAATAGCGCTGTTTTTGTGTTTTTATCAAAAACAAGCGATGATTTCCGATAACGAGGAACAGCAGAATAAAACGTGTTTATCGGTTTTTTTTCAGTGCGTAATTGTTGAATGAGTTTTGTGACGGTTATTTTTGTTTCATCGTTTAGTGTGTTCACCGATAATGCACCGTGCTGCTCTAATAAGCGACTATTATTAGAAGAAAGCCCTGTAACACCACTTAAATTAGCATTAAAGCAATTGAGCAACGCATGGGTTCGCCATTGTAAACGTACCGCGTTCTTATCATAAACGGTTCCGTTTGTTTTCCACACCTGAATACTTTTATCCCTACTTCCTGACGCTAAGGTTTGACCATCCGGTGAAAAGGTAACGCTAGTGACATAGCTTGTATGCCCTTTTAAGGTGTTAAATAATTCGCCATTTGATACGCGCCATAGGCGAATGGTATTATCATCACTTCCTGATGCTAAGGTTTGACCATCCGGCGAAAAGGTAACGCTAGTGACCCAGGTTGTATGCCCTTTAAGAGTGTTAAGTAACTCGCCATCGGATACGCGCCAGATGCGAACGGTATTATCATGACTTCCTGACGCTAAGGTTTGACCATCCGGGGAAAAGGTAACGCTAGTGACAAAGCTTGTATGCCCTTTTAAGGTGT
>CBCSKA010000132.1:5971-18869 GCA_965140885.1 Legionellaceae bacterium
AGTAACTCGCCATCAGATACGCGCCAGAGGCGAACGGTCTTATCCCAACTTCCTGACGCTAAGGTTTGACCATCCGGCGAAAAGGTAACGCTACCGACACCGTTTGTATGCCCTTGCAATGTGTTAAGAAGCGCACCATCCGATACGCGCCAGAGGCGAACGGTATTATCATGACTTCCTGACGCTAATGTTTGACCATCCGGCGAAAAGGTAACGCTAGTGACACAGCTTGTATGCCCTTGAAAGGTGTTAATTACTTCTCCATTTGATACGCGCCATAGACGAACGGTATTATCATCACTTCCTGATGCTAAGGTTTTAGCATTCGGCGAAAAGGTAACGCTATTGACCTGGTTTGTATGCCCTTGCAAGGTTTTAAGGAGAGCACCATCAGATACGCGCCAGAGGCGAACGGTCTTATCCCAACTTCCTGACGCTAAGGTTTGACCATCCGGGGAAAAGGTAACGCTTTTGACATATTCTGTATGCCCTTGTAAGGTTTTAAGTAACTCGCCATCAGATACGCGCCATAGACGAACGGTCTTATCACCACTTCCTGACGCTAATGTTTGACCATCCGGCGAAAAGGTAACGCTTTTGACATGTTCTGTATGCCCTTGTAAGGTGTTAAGTAACTCGCCATCAGATACGCGCCAGAGGCGAACGGTCTTATCATTGCTTCCTGTTGCTAACAACGTTCCTTCTTTGTTATAGGCGACACAGTAAATTGAGCTCTTGTTCATTAGCATGGGCAATTGACCCAATTCAATCCCCTGCATCTTGCTTTTAGACAGTGCTGTTTTATGCAAAAAAACATTGCTTAAGTTAACACAGCGTAAATCTGCCCCTGTTAAATCTGTACTGTCTAAAATGGCGCCGGCTAAATTAGCACCCGGTAATCTTGTATTGATAAGATTTAACCCGGCAAAATTAAACCCTTGCTGATTTAAAATTGAAGCCGCATTACTGCCTGCAAAAAGAAGCGTATGGGATGCTATATCTGCTGTTGCTTGCAATAATGAGACTAATGCCTTTTGATATTCAGGGTTTTTTAATCGAATACTTAAGCCTTTTAATACATCAGGCTCTTGGGTTAATAAAGATTGATTAAAAATACTTAAAATCAGCGTATCTGATAAATCAAAGGTAAAAGATTGATTGAAAAAATTGTGATAGGTTTTTTCCAAGTCCTGGATGATGCCTTCTAGCACAAAATACTCAAGGAGTATTTTGTGGCGAAAACCGTAAACATAATACGGGTTTTTTTCATCCTGATGCACTTCTTCAACCAGTAATGCACTTTTGATTTGTTCTTTTGTATAGGAAGTGCCATCGAAGAATTGACGCCAGGGATTTGTTTTATCATCTTTTTTAAAAATAAGGCGATTAATACCTGGTTGCACATCTTTATTGTGTTTTTGCAAAAACATTTCCTTGGCAAGATTCAACGAAAATTCCATTAACTTGTCTTGGTACGCTTTTATTTTTTTTTCGTCTTTTGCGTACTGCGAAGCCCACTTAAGACTTTCTCTGTCAAAATGCTTAGCAACATAATGTTTTATAATGGCGTAACTATCGGTAAGTGTATCTTCTTTTAATGTGGGCAAATCCGGTAAAAGTGCCGACAATAAAAAGGGATTTTGAATCAGCGCCCATAAAGCAGGCGAATTTTTTAAAAATGAAAGGTAATATTCTACGGTATCCCACGGCGAAGAAACCAAAGTGCTATTATCCTTTAACCACATGGTAATATAGCGCGTAATTTGCTCTTCATTAAAGGGAACCAATACCGCTTGCTTTAATAGGGTGTACGCTTTTTGATTATTTTCAATCGGAACAAAACAATCGCGGTAATTATTCCCTATGGCAGAAAGGGCTTGGGTTCGACAACTAATAATGATTTTTACATTCCACTCTTGCCAGCCATTGGTAAGGTAAAGATTGGTTTGCTTACTGCTTTCAGGTAATTCATCAAAGCCATCGAGGAAAAGATGAAATTCGTATTTTTTAACTGAGGATAGCGATAACGTTCCAATAGCGTTTTTTATAACACTCTCAATTAATTCTTTCGTCGAATTTTCTTGTGCGCTTAAATCAATCCATAAAGGAATAGGATTGCCGTATTGCCAATTTTGCCATGCTTCATGGGCTATTCGCTTTAAAAGAAATGATTTACCGTTTCCGGCATCACCTAGCAATAATAAAACCTTTTCATTATTCGCTGTTAAAAATTGCTGAATGCGCTCATGGACGGATTGCGGGCTTGTTTGATGCGCAATATCATCGGTGCTTAATAAATCAATATAAGCTGCTCTATTTGCTTTTTCTAATAGCACCTGTTGGTTTTCTTTAAGTTGGCTTATCGCTTTTTCGTCTTCATTTACAGCCACTCTATCATTACGTAACATCATCTTTTCCTTAATAAACACGTTAACCCTTGGAGCGCCAAACATCCGTCTTATTATTGGTGAATAAAAGATAGGTCTAGGCTTTTAGTAGTCCCAATAAGCTTATGTTTTCTCCAGTGTAATAATTAAATCGTTTTATGTCTTTATAGTGTTGCCATTTTTGAACCCCCTTTTTGGACATAAAAGTCCTAAAAGGGGACAAAAATTATTGGTAAGTATGCCTGCGGCGGCCATGGGCGTCCTGCGCACACTCGTTATGACACGACTAGGTGTCATAACCATAGCATAAGCGTCATATTAAAGCCGAAACAATGAATTTTCTTCTTCTGGAATGCTTTCATCGGTTGTCGGATTAATGGTTGGCACTAGAAGATTACTTTGTCCTTTAAAATACGTTTCTGTTGCTTTTTTGCCGGATTGAATTAAACCCTCTTGCTGTTCTTTAGATAAATTAAAGGCAAACATACTAATGCCCAAATGGTCAATGTAGACAGTTCTTTCTTTATGCTCCTCTTGAGAATAAATTTCTTCTTGTATATGAAAATTCGTGTTTAACATGGTTTTTATAAACGCACTGATGCGATTCACTTGATTTTCGGGTTTATCATTTAAGCCTTCAAAGTAATTCTTATGCTCTTTTTCAACCAAGCGAAAACCTAAGGTTTCTGGATTATAAAAAGATTTTGATACAGGGGTATTTTCAAGGTATTTGGTGTTGTCAAAACAACGAATCGGGTAATTATCATAAACACCGCCATCGACCCATAAATGCCGTTTTGTATCGACTAACCGTTCATTGTCAATTTTGCAGTACATATGATGTGGTTTAAACAAATAAGGGATAGACATCGAAATACGAATCGCATCGGAAATAATGGCATTTTCTGTATGGGGGTTTTCATACGAAAATACTTCTTTTTTCTGAAGGCTAAAGTTACTGCCAATGACAAATAAATCACGAAATTGACCTGGGTATTCTTGTGTTAATTTATGTAGCTCACCAAAGGTTAAGTATTCACCGGTGTATTTTCCCTTCGTTATTTTTTGAACCTGCTCTTGAATGAGTTTTTCTGCCCATAGCCGAAAATATTCTCCTTCATAAACCCCCAATTGTTTACTTAACCGTGACATCAAGGGAAGTTTAACGGCTTTTGCCGGAATTTTAGCAAAAAAGCTGGAAACCCCGCTTTCGCTTTTTTCAACGGTCTTTAAGATTTTACCTTGGGTTGGGATACCAAAGGCTTTATCATCTAATAACGCTTTAAAATCAAATTCACTTAATAAGGTTTTAACTTCTGCGACACTAAAACCAAAGGCTAATAAAGCAGCGGTTATAGCGCCTGCTGAGGTGCCTGCCACACGTTTAATTTGCGACAAATCAATTTCATTCTCTAAAATTTCTAATGCCCCAATATAGGCAATTCCTTTTACGCTTCCACCTTGAAAAACTAAATTAGTAATATTATTTTGAGGCATCATTTATCTCCTATTAAGGGTATATCGGTTAAATGCTTTTTATGTATTAGATGTACAGTTCCATATTGAGCTAGCGCAGATTAATTATAATCTTTTTCTCAACCGCAATACAAAATAGTTAATTCTAAGCTATTTTGTCGCACTTCATAATTGAACCCGGGATCTAATTATTAAGTTTGTTGATATCAAAAAATTATTTCACAAAAATATAAAACTTTAACTCCGTAAAATTACGGAGTTGCAATTTAGGAAAAAAGTTGATTTTGTATATTTTTAAGAAGAGATTTTGCTTATAAAAAATATGATTTTAATCATAAAAGGCTTATTAAAGACTTCTGAGTTCGGATACCCGTTTTGGTTTTTATTTGATTGAGGTATGTTTCTACTGTTCGAGGGGATATTCCTAATTTTCTTGCTATTTCTTTATTGGTGTTGCCGAACTTAATAAGTTGTAAACATTCATTTTCTCTATTTGTTAAGGTGATTTTATTTTTATTGATTTCGATGTAATTGGGTAATGAAATTTCAGAGATAAAATGATTAAATTCCTCTTCTTTTGAGTTATTTATTTGCAAATTGCTATCCAAAATTAAAGCACCGGTATTGCTGATTTTTCGTATTAAATCTCGGGCTTTTTCCTTAAAATAAATATTGAACTTTATTAATGCATTCAAATTTGTTAAGTAAATATTAGGATCGCTATTTTTAGTTCCTGATATAAGGTAGAAAAAAACGTCCATGCCATCAGATGTTGTTTCGACAATTGTAAATCCATTTCCACAATCAAAGGCATTAATCATTTCATTTAAGAACAGAGGGTTTTGTCCTGGTAAAGGCCAGATGGCAAACTCATTTTTATAGCTATCTGGTTTTCCTTGATATCCGTCAATCAGATAAAAATGATTTTCAAAATACCAATGCAGCTGTTTTGCTGTATTTGTTAAATATACCCGCTTACCATCATGAAATGTTTTTCTGTAAATGAATTGTTCAAGACCGATAAGTTTTTTTAATGGTTGACAAATAGTATCAATAGTTTCAGATAGAGATAATGTTTCCCAGTTTTTTAAAAAACTAATATCGATTTTCATAATTAAATTTCTATCGTAAAAATTAGTAAGGATGATTTTTATCAATACAGTTTTGACGAAAGTTAAACAGTTATTTATGTTCTTTTATTTCTAAGAAAAGGTTTTTTCTTATATTTGCATGATGGCCATAAACTATTCATGATTAAGTCCATAAACTGCTGTAAATTTTTATTAGGCTAGCCAATAAAAAAGCTGTTAACTGTAAAGAAGGAAACTATAACGACTTAATATGATATTAAGGTAAATCGGGAATTAGTGGTATATCAAATGAAGTTGAATATTGATAATTTTGAAAAAGGAATAATAAGGATTTCGACTGCGTCTCCATTTTTGAAAATTCTTTTTGGATATCTAAGTTCTGCCAAAAGACAAAAATTGGTGACGAGTATGTCTGCGGTGACGAATGAACTGGTCCGCACTTATCTCTTACATTTGATTCAAATTAATTGCCACTATAAAAAACTCTTGATTCATTCGCATGCATAGGAGTTTTAATAATACTTCTCCAGTTTGGCTGAAGGAATAATTCAAAGTGCAGGGTGAGATTAAGATGTATTTAACAATAGAGTGTTAACGAAAGAATAGCCGACTAAATTTGTCATGGTTTTCTCAAATAGTAAGTATTTTACGAGTTTATAAGAGTTTGTTTTATAAGACAGCAGAATAATATAAAAAACGGTCATTTTTGCACTTATTTTAACTATCTCATCAAACGGTCTTTTGATGAGACTATATTATTTAACGTGAGTTCGACATAAGAGCTGAAGCAAGTGGTTGAAAAAGCGATACATTTATGATCTGATTGAGTTGTATAAGTAAACAATTTAATCAAAAGAGGTGCCGGATGGAAGATACTTTAATTGCGTTATTTTGCCTTGTCGATGATTATTGCCAATGTTTTATGCCAGAATGGGAGAAACATTTATTAACTTGTGGGTTAAAAAAGCGAAATAAGCCTTGTCGTTTAGAGGTAAGTGAAATTATTACTCTTTTTGTGCATTTTCATCAAATGCGTTTTAGAGACTTTAAATCTTATTATAATTTTTATGTTAAAAATTCACTGATAAGTTATTTCCCTAGGTTAGTTAGCTATAATCGCTTTATTGAATTATTGCCCTCAATTAGCGTTCCATTATGTTTATTTTTACAAACGCTAATGGGCGAAAAAAGCGGTATTTATTTTGTGGATTCAACCATATTGAAAGTCTGTCATATTAAGCGTGAAAAACAACATAAAGTGTTTAAAGGACTGGCTCAAAAAAGCAAATCTACAATAGGCTGGTTTTTTGGTTTCAAGCTACATTTAGTGATTAACGATAAAGGTGAATTAATGGCTTTTAAAATCACAGCAGCGAAAACTGATGACCGTAAAGTTGTTCCTGATTTAGTTAAAGGATTAATCGGCAAATTATTTGGTGATAAAGGCTATATTTCACAAGAGCTTTTTGAAACTCTCTTTGAACAAGGTTTACAGTTATTTACCCGTATTAAAAAGAACATGAAAAATAAAATGATGTTTTTAATCGATAAATTGTTGCTGAGAAAACGGGCTATTATCGAAACGGTAAACAACCAACTTAAAAATATTAGCCAAATTGAGCATACCCGACATCGCAGTATTTTTAATTTTATGGTCAATATCCTCGCCGCTTTAACTGCTTATGCTCTTTAACCTAAAAAACCGTCATTAAATTTGAATAAGAATCAATTAGCTTTAATTATTGCTTAACGTTATATCGAACTGACGTTATTTATTATAAATCTTGAATGATATATCAATATAGCTATATACTTTGAGTATGGATGGAAAAACAGTGATAAAATTACTAAAGCAAAATGGTTGGGATATTTTAAGAATATCTGGAAGCCATTATCGTTTAGGTAAAGATAATTTACGAACAACGGTTCCTGTCCATGGAAAACGAGATTTAGGAAAAGGTTTGCTAGCTGAAATTGAACGGCAGACGGGAGTTAAATTAACGTGAACATTTTATATCCAGCTTATATTAAACAAGAAGATGAGCGCTATACGGTATATTTTCCTGATTTAGAGGAAGCTATTACAGAGGGAGAGACTTTAGAAGAAGCTTTCTTTCAAGCTGCTGAAGTATTAACTTTAACGTTAGAAGGGCGAATGGAAGAAGGAATACCTATCCCCGAACCTTCAAATCTTAAAGATACTTACTTGATTTCACCTTCTGCCAGAGTCCAAGCAGCTTTACTTTTAAAGTTAGCCAAAGGTGAGCATACTAATTCTGAGTTAGCACGCACACTAGAAACATCTTGGGCATCTATATCGCGGTTAGAAAACCCTCAACATTGGCCAAGTCTACGTCAATTAGAAAGAGTAGCTGCTGCCCTTGGACAAAGACTAATTATTTCATTAGAACCAAATATTCGGTAATAAAGTGCTGTCACGGTTTACTTTCATATAAGTCTCCGTGTACGTATCCTTAGACTAAATGGAATACTTGCCAGAGATTTTTTATCTCTCGCATTTAGAGTTATTGTTGGAACGTTTGCGATGTATACGTATCAAATGAAGGGTCACTACTACCGTTATCATCACGTAATGGTGTTGAAGAAAATAGAGATAATCCTGATTGGCTTAATTCTAAAGGAATTTTTGCTGCTTCGTTATCTTTAGCAATCTTGTTTATCACCGTTGGCTCCAAATGATTTCCGTTAACAAGCGGAATAATTGCTTGTCGGTTTAAACGATTATAATGTGATAGAAAAGGATTTATATGAGGTTGTAAAACGATATGAACTGTATTTTCCGCTAATAAATCTACTTTATCCGATGTTATATTGGCTAATTGACCATTTGGCGCATTATAATCGATAAATACGGCTAATTGTTTATTTTCCCGATATAAACAAGCAGCTGCAATATTTGTATCAGCATAACGCGTTCGTAAAATATACCGAATAAAGGATTTTTGAACATCCAGACGTTTTAAATAAATGCTAACTTCTGATTCAGCATGATTTTCTTTATAAAGCATATTTAGATATTCAATAATTTTTTTTCCTTCCTGAACACATTCATTAAAATCAAATAATTCATCAGAGTTTATGCTTGCTTGAAACATGTTATAAATACTGTCATGAATATATTGATTTATTTTGGGATCTTCTAAGTGATTGATTAACTGAGTTATTTTCTCCTCAGGATTAACAATCCCCGCCGCAATCATAGCACACCAACCATTACCTTCTATTTCTTCATTAAGAAAATTAATCTGGAAGTTGGTTGTTTTCACAGAAAATTCTTTTCGTTTATTATGAAAGACAAATTCTTCAAACCCAATATTAATTATTTTATTCAATTCTAATTGCGTGTAATTTATTTCCTCATTTGGTTTTTCCAATTTTTCTAATGCATTTAATTGTTTTTGAATATCAGCTATAAAGAAATATATAGCAAAAAATAAAGCATGATTGATAGATCTACCACCGGTAGCATAAATATCATTATCATGTTCAATAATATTTCTAATTAATTTGTCCTTTTTAATACCTAGTATTTTTAATGTTCCATATAAATCAGCAAATAATTGCTCAACAGCAAAACGAAATTCGTTATTTTTGTGGTAAGTATTTATTGCTTCCCCTATTCTTTCTTGCTCAGGGGTGTTTTGATTAATTAAAGCTGGGTCTTCATTAATACGGCTAACAAAATTTTCATCTTTAAATAAAATGAGTTGTAGCTGTGCTAAAATTTCGTTTGCTTCTTTTAAATAATTAGTCTCTTTCTTTACTTCTGTTTCTAAGGGTTTCTCTAATATTTCAGCCATTTTCAAAAAGCTTGGTAAAATATTTTTTTTGTTTTCTTCCAATTTATTTCTCCAAAATTCACGGAGATTTTTATTATTTTTATCGTTTGTCGGTAATAAATTAACTATTTTAGTTAATTCAGATAAACTTATTTTTTTATCCCGATCAATATTATTTATAAATAAGGCGTCATCGTTTAATTGAGTGTTTTCTTTTTCAATCTCTTCAATCTTGCGTTTGAGTAAAATAGTTTGATCCGCTTCATTAGGGTTATTGGTTAAATAAACGATCTCTTGATTTAATAAAAAAATATTTTCATTTATTTTTTCACATTCTTTATCTAAATACGTTTGTATTTCATCTGAATTTTGAAATTTACGTTTATGCGTTTTTTTTAAATCTTCAACTAATATAAATTTTTCTTCAAGAGAAAGCTCTTCAATTTCAATAATTACTTTTTTTAAGCTACGGCATTTTTCTAGTTCAGTATTTTTTTTATTTAAAGAAATTTCCATTTTTTGAAATTCTGATTCATTAGTTGTACTAGGATTTTTTGAGCTTAGTTTGTTAATTTCATTTTCTAATTTTTTTTCTATTTCTTGACATATATCGATTAAATTATCGCAGCTAGTAATTTCCCTTTCTCTCATTATTTTATTAATATAATCTTTGTTTTTATATTTTTTATTAATATGTTCCCACAGGGCTTCTTTTTCCGCTAATGTAATCGATATCGAAGAATTAAATATTTTTTTAAATTGTTCACAATATTTTAATTTTTCTTTTTCATTACTAATACATTGTTGTTTCTTTAAAAGAATATTAGCTTCTTCCGGTTTATTTTTAAGGATATCCAATTGTTTAGCCAATTGTTTTTTTTCAGTTTCCAAGTCCAAATGGGATTTTGAAATGATATTTTTTAAAAGTAGATTAAGCTCATTTTTTTCTTCATCAATTAATATAATGCTTACACGTAGTTCATGGGATTGATCAAGATTTGAAAATTTTTTCTCTAAATCATTGTCTAAAAACCAATTTCTATAGTTTTCGATAAATTTATTCATTTGCTGTTCAAATGCCGAAAGTTCAATCTTGATATCATGAAAAAGCTCTTTGCTTTCTTCATTCTGAGGATTTAGAAGTGCTGATAAATTATTTTTTACAGTTGGAATGATGGTATTTTTAGCAATGATATTTCGTAACTGTGTCATAGTTTGCCAAGGAATACCCGAAAATTCATTTTTTATATCAAAACTCAAGCGGCGCGATTGTTGGCTATATTTGCTATATTCACCCAGTAATTTGATGATTCGAAATAAAGCCAAACGGCCTTGTAGAGAATCTACAGGTAAATTTTTTACGCAGCTTAAAACAAATTGTATCTTTTCTAAACTTTTAAGTATCATGATTGGTTCAGTAAGATAAAAAAGCATTGGTAATTCAGGATCTTTTTTTACAGGTAAATCTTCAAAATTTTCTTTATACCAATTATTTTCATTAATAATAAATGTTTCTAGATGATTTTTTAAAATAGATAATTCATCTTTAATAAACTTAAATAAAAAATTTTCTTTAACGATATTATTTTCTTGTATTTCATCAAGGATGATAGTTCTTAGGTATTCAAGATTTTGCCAGGGAAAAACATCATAACTCGATTTTTTTAAATCATATGTAATACAATGACAGATACTGGCTAATAAAACTATGCTATCTCTTAATAAACTATATTCTGTTTTAAAAATGCTTTCTTCGGTAAAAAAAACACTTACTACATGGATAGTATCTTTTAATAAGAGTATATATTCCTTATCCAATTCTTTATCAGAAAGAATTTCCAATCTTTTCTTATTAATTAATAACTGATATCGACTAGCGCACGATTGACGATTTTCATAAAATGTTAAAAATTTCTTGAGTATTTTATTTTGGGTCAATTGCGAAGGTAATTTATTTTTATATTTAATAAAATTGTTAGGATTTAATGCCAGCTTCTTTATTTGTATTAATTTATTCTCAGCTTTCTTATTAAGCAATAATTCATGAAGTTCATTCTCACCGTTTTTTGCATTAAAAGGATTCGGGTAGCATAATAAGTTTAATACTTCATCCGTATAATATTTTTTTTGCAGATTTTCAGAAAGTGTTAACCCTCCTTGCGCATCACGGGCTAATATATTAGCGCCATGAGTGACTAAATATTTTATCATTATTTCATCGCCGTTAATGCATGCATAATGCAATGGTGTATAACCATAAGCATCTTGGCAATTTATGTTTAAGCCTTTTTCAACAAGTAAATTGACTACATCATAGCATTTTTCTTTAACAGCAAGATGAAGAGCAGTTTGATATTGCTTATTCGTTAAAAAAATATTATTACAATCTTTATCGATATAAAGCCTTATATTAGGCTCTGCATTAAGATGAAATGAAATCGGTGAACCAATAACTCCATTCATTCCATTATCAGTATAACAAATATCTTTATATACACGTGCCATAGGAATAGTTAAAATGTTATCGCCTAAACTTTCTACTGCTACTAATTGATTCGAAAATAATGAATTATTGATAGTGATGTTTAAATAGACTGAATTAACAGGTATTTTATTTACTTCTCCATAGATATTTTCAAATAAAACGCCTTCTCTTGTTACCTTGCACTGTTTTAAAATAAGAGCACCCATATCCACAGGTTTTTTAATGCGATAATTATCAATGATAAATATCGCTTCTTTATTTTCTCCTGCAAGTATGGCTCTATGTAAAGGTAACTCATTAGAATTTTTTAAGTAATCATAAATGGTAGGCATATTTTTAATCCTTTCTATTATCCGTATTCCAGAAAATAGGTTTTCTGCCTATCACATCAAAACTGGCAATAACAATCATAATTTGATTATAAATAATCTTTAATTACTTATCGTATTAAAGAGCTTAACTTTTATAATAAATTTTATAAAAAAAAATATTAATAAATTAATTATAATTATAAGGTTATGTGAAAAATATACTTTTCTTTTAATAAGGCATTTCCCTCGAAATTTATACAGCTTCTTACTATCTTCTAAGTCGTAAACTTGAATTTTCCGTTTCTGCTGTTGAATCTTCTATATTATCGGTATTCGATGTTTGAATATTTGCTTCCAAATCAAGCAATGATTCTGCTATCTGATTGATATGGCTATTTATTTGCCCACTATAATTTTGCAATAAATCCTGTTTACTGGGGTTTTCATACATTACCTTGGCAAAAACACAGATTACAATAATTTCTAAAATAGAAACATAGAAGCAAATATTGCTGTCTAATTCTTTATCAACTTTATGCATCAGGTAAGGAAAAACTACTAAAAATAAAATAACCCCTATGCTCATTTTAGGGTATGCGGTTCCAAGAATTTTTGCCAAATTGAAAAATTTACTTATAGTTTTTTCTTTGTCGTATATGGAGGGATATTCAATTTGTGGGTCTGAAAAACCGTTCATTATTTCCTTTATTCTACTATCGTTATTTTGTTTTTCTATATCCTCAAAAGTTAAACCATATTTTTTTTGAACCAAGGCTAAATGTTTTTCAGCATCAAACAGCGAAATTACTGAAAAAATATCTTCTATTATAGAGCTCTTATTTTCTTTGAAAAACTTTGCATTATAGACTTGTTTTGAAAAACCAGTTAATCTTGCTTTTGGTAAACGTGGATAATGATTAATGACATCTTTTAGTTTAAATTGGCTAATTATTTCGTGCATGTTATTAGTTAAAGTGGTTCTGTCGCAAAAAATAAAAAAGCGGCTAAAAGTTGCGAATAGATTTTCTCTAGGCGCAATTAGGCTGCTAATGAGTAGAATTGCTCAAACAAAGTCATATTAGCTGCTTTGTTGGTGCTGACCTTTACGAAGCATTCGGTGAAGTTCAATGCCTGCTAAAGTTGATGCTGCTGAGTGAAAGACTTTAAAACCCATCATAGGTTTAACAATTCGCTTAATGCCTTGCTGGTCTTGCTCGACAATATTATTAAGGTATTTTATCTGCCTTATTTCAATTTGGAAGAATACACAGCCTATTAATAGCAAAATAAAAAGTTGGCAATTAATCGATTCTAAGCTGGCTTCGTTTGAACCACTTTTATCAATGGT
>CBCSKA010000133.1:0-1121 GCA_965140885.1 Legionellaceae bacterium
AGTAAATAAATGCTTCGTCTGAATTATTTCAAAACTTTTGTATATTATTAAAATATATAAGATAAATTATTTGTTTTTTAGAATGAAAAAAAATAAAAAATATTATGCTTTTTTATAAAGCAATTTATACGCCAAATTTTATTAATAATTGATTTAAATCAATCAATCAGAAAAAATGTCAGTATTAAAATTATTTTTAGTGATATTTCTTAAATAAAGTGAAAAAGAGTAAGTTTTCAAAAGAGAAATTCTTTATTTATGGCTAATGCCTCAGCCGTTTTTTTTGTGATAATTTCTTGATTAACCAATAGTTTTAAATGTTGATCCAGTGTTTGCATACCTAAATTTAAATTTGTTTGTATAATAGAATATAATTGGTTTATTCGATTCTCCCGTATTAAATTACGAACAGCGGGTATACAAAGTAAAATTTCTAATCCAGCAATACGTCCGCCTTGTTTTTTTTTTATAAGATGTTGGCAAATAATGGCTTGTAAAGTTTCTGCAAGTTGAATTCGTATTATTTCTTTTTCTTCAGCAGGAAATACATTTATCATTCGATATAAAGCTTTAATGGCAGAAGACGTATGTAACGTGGCCAATACTAAATGACCTGTTTCTGCAGTAGTTAAAGCTAAACGCATAGTTTCTAAATCTCGTAATTCCCCTAATAAAATAATATTGGGATCTTCGCGTAATGCTGCGAGTAAAGCAGTAGTAAAATTTATTGTATGTTGATTTATTTCACGTTGATTAATGAGTGAATAATGACTTGTATGCAAAAATTCAATAGGGTCTTCTATTGTTATAATATGTTTATATTCGTGATGATTAATATAATTTATCATGGCAGCCAGTGTTGTTGTTTTTCCAGAACCGGTTGGGCCGGTAATGAGAATAAGTCCATGGGGAATTTGACAAATATTGGTAATTATTTTGGGAAAATTTAAGTTTTCTAAAAGTGGGATTTGTGGAGAAATAAATCGTATTACTGAAGAAATACCACGAAATTGTTGAAATAAATTGACGCGAAAACGTGCTAAAGGTTCAATAGAGTTCTTTCGAAACTCACAAATAGAGCTCAAAATTGTAGATGCTGGCAATCAAATTAAATCGTAGTC
>CBCSKA010000134.1:0-1108 GCA_965140885.1 Legionellaceae bacterium
CATCTTTTTCCTCTTAAGTTTATATAATAACTATATATAACCTAGAAGAAATTTACACACTTATTGGGACAGACCCGTATAACGATATGCATTTTTTAAATAGAAAAGAAGAAAAAACATTTTCAATTATATTTGATACCTAATTTTTCCAATAAACCTTCTAATATTTCATAATCCGCATAATGAATTTTCAACCAACCACTTCTTTTTTTTACATTATTAATAAGTTTAACAGAGGTACATAATTGTTCTTCCAATAAACCTTCAAGCCGCGTTAAATCAGCGGATTTTAATTGATATTTTTCCTGATTTTTCTTTTTTGTTTTTTTTATTTCTTGTTCAAGTTGACGAACAGACCAGCTGTACTGAAGGCATTTATCACTGAAGAATATTTGCTCTTTAGGCGATAAACTGACGATCACTTTAGCATGGCCTTCTGTTAATAAATTTTCTTCGATACGTTTTTGTACTTTTGGATCTAACAATAAAAGACGCATTTTATGGGTCAATGTTGTTCGATTAATTCCTAATAGTAATGCCAATTCTTCTTGTGTGTAATCAAATTCCACAATTAAACGCTGATACGCTTTGGCTTCTTCTAAGGGATTCAAATTAGACCGATGTATATTTTCCATCAACGCAATAGCAGCCATTATTTCATGACTACACGTTTTAATTATACAAGGCAGATTATCTAATTGTGCTTTTTGTGACGCTCTCCAACGACGCTCACCTGCAATAATTTCATATTGATAATCATTAATTGGCGTTATAACAAGGGGTTGAATAATCCCTTGTTGTTGTATAGATAAAGTAAGTGCATTTAATTCATTTTCATCAAAATGTTTTCGGGGTTGATATCGCCCAGGAAAAATATTTTCTATAGGTATTTCTTTTACTACCGTTTTATGAAATTTCATAAAATAATTACCCTTCAGAAATAGAACTTAACCGAAAATAGGCATATCTAATTCCCGCATTCAAGTTTGAAGTGCGACAAAGCCTTTTGCCAAGGAACCATAATGTTTTTGAAAAACTTCTGCTGGGGTTTTAAATCCTAAGCATTTCATTGGTCTATTATTAATTTTGTTTATTATTTGGTCAATTT
>CBCSKA010000135.1:0-59958 GCA_965140885.1 Legionellaceae bacterium
CGGTTTGGACTACGATTTAATTTGATTGCCAGCATCTACAATTTTGAGCTCTATTTGTGAGTTTCGAAAGAACTCTAATAATCGAGGCAATTCGGCTCTTTCTTTTTTTGCATCCGAAATTTTTTCTTGATAAATACTGAATACGAGTACAACCTGCTTCTTTAAAAGTGGTTAATTGTAGTTTGGTTAAACTACACAAACGGGGGAAGGCCATAGCAAGCTATGGAAGTGGTGAAGTCTTGAAAGCGCTTAATTCTCAAAAGCAATAAATGTAGCTGACGTTATTATGAGAGGAGTACTTATCTCAGTCTATATTTATCTTATGAAGCCTTAATGTGACTCACAAGTTAAATTAGAAAATCTCAAATCATACTCATTCTTATAAATTATGGGTATTTGTCGAGTAAACTAATGCTGTTACTTCAGAATTTGAATAAGTTTTACTTGTATGTTTCTATGTATATTTATTTTTAAACAAAATAGTGTTAGCGGCAAAGTTAAGCTACAGGGCTTTTTTAGCCAAAATAGGAGGTAACCCATCGGTATTAAGTTCAGGCTGTTTTTTCAAATGTGCTAACTAGCCCACCGGTTTTTCCCCTAAAATATTTCTAGCCTAGCGTCTATAACTCAGAACAAACATTTTTGAGGGCGACCGCAATGTTAAATTTCCCGGGTTGGCAATTTAACATTAACCCACCAAATATTAAAAAACTATTTTCATTTTTTTTTGCAGCACTTATTTATCTGTAGGTCTATACTTAATTTTCTGCCCTAACCCTTGAGCTAAAAGTATTGCTGCTAATATGTTGCTGCCAAAATATTAAGACTTAAACTTTCTTTTTTTAGCCTGTACCGCAAGGGATACATGTAGTCTTTTAGGCAAATGTATTCATCATTGCCCATTATATTCAGTAATTGTAATTGGTAGAGGGAATGTTACACTAAATTTTTTTGCAGTAATAAGCCAAGCTTCTACGTTATCCTCTTCTCGATGTATTTTAATTCCTACTTTACCTGTCATTTATTCAAGCTATTTAGTGTGTCTGTAAAGAAAACTTCATAAAACATTTAAAAATAAGTGTTTTAAACATTCAATTATATCAGTTATGCTATATAGGTTATTTTCATTATTTGCTGTTAAGGAGAAAGTTATGTTAGGTGTAGGCGACAAATTTCCTGAGTTTAAATTAAAAGGGGTTATATCTTCTTCTATCAAAGATGCATTTACTGAAATTTCTGCCGATACGTACAAAGGCAAATGGCTAGTTGTATTTTTTTGGCCTAAAGATTTTACTTTTGTTTGCCCAACAGAAATTGCAGAATTTGGACATTTGAATACAGAATTTGCTAAAAGTAATGCTCAAGTACTTGGTATAAGCACTGATAGTGAATTTGTTCACTTGGCATGGAAACAACAAAATGAAGAAATAGGATCATTACCCTTTCCTATGCTTGCTGATATTAAGCGTGACTTATCCAGTGAATTAGGTATTTTGGATCGCGAAGAAGGAGTGGCTCAACGCGCTACTTATATTATTGGTCCTGATGGAGTTATTCGTTTTTTAATGATTACTGATTTAAATATTGGCCGAAATCCACAAGAAGTTTTGCGTATACTGGATGCTTTGCAAACAGGGGGGCTTTGTGCTTGTAATTGGAAAAAAGGTGAAGCAACAATAACAGTATCTTAATTCATAAAATTTAGGAATTAAGAGAACACAAAAGGATAAATATTTCTTGCATAACTTTTGATTTAAACTACATTTATTAATTATCCTAATATAAAGTTAATAGTTGTATGTCACTAATTGTTTAAATCAATAGTTTGCAAGAAATTGTTTAATAGGGGCTACAAAAATGATTTCTAGTGAAAATTGGAAGAAAAACTTTTTTTACCCCATTTTGTTTGGCTTAATCATTTTTATTTTATTTAATATACTCATTTCTCTTTTTTCACACAAACCCGATCGGAATGTAAAAGATCCTTCATTTACCATACCTGGAACAGTAAATTTACCCGATCAAGTTTTAGCGATTGATATGAAAATGGGTAAGCAAGCTATTATAACTGAGCGTGATATAGCTAATGGCAATGCCCCTTTTTTGGTATTTATTCAAGCGAATGAACAGGGAAATTATCGTGAACCCCGTTTTTTAAAGAGTTTTTCGGAATTAGTGTCTTTAGATACGACAGGCAATGGACAACTTAATTTAGCTGATAAAGATTATAAAAAGATTTATCTCGCTTATATTACACCAGAAGGTATTATTAAATATATTTCATTAGAAAATGCAGGCATATATGCCTTATTAATTAGTCAAGAGCATTTAACTATTGATATAAAAACAAAAGCAGGAATTTTAATTAATAATGCCGATGTTGCATTATTAAATGATAATAGCCAACGCGCTATTATTCCTGTTTTAATTGGGCAGCAAGTTTTACTTAAATTAGTGCATACCCTAGAAAATAAAAATAATTGACGCTTTTAAGGAGCTTATTTAAGCTAATTATGCTTTTCCTTTATTCTATTAAAAAGGTTTATCATGCAACGACCAAATCCTTCTTCCAATCTGGGTATGCATCATATTGCTTTATTTGTTCAAAATTTTGAATCTTGTCTATTTTTTTATTCAGAATTATTGGACATGTCTATTGAATGGCAACCTGATGAAGATAATGTTTATTTATCATCTGGCAGTGAAAATTTAGCCTTACATCGGATCCCTCAACATATCACTTTTGCGCCGAATCAAGTATTAGACCATATCGGTTTTATTTTACGTACGCCGGAAGATGTTGATATTTGGTATAATTATTTGGTCGCTAATCAAGTTACTATAAAGGCTGAGCCAAGAATCCATCGAGATGGTGCAAAAAGTTTTTATTGTTTAGATCCTGATGGGAATACGGTACAAATGCTGTATCATCCTCCTCTAAGCCAAGGTAAATAAATTTTAATTATTGATTTAAGTCATGTAATTTTAATTCGCAACCGGCTTCACGATAAATACGATAATGATTTCTCGCTTTATGCTTTAACTCTTCTTGATTAGGGATAATTTCAATCACGCGTTGAAATTGTTTATATTGCGAAATAATTTCTTCTGTCAAATTAATTAATATATCAGAAAAATTTTCTGGGGGAGGAATAATCCCAATTTGAATGGGAGAATTTAACGGATTGTTTTCATTATAAATTTGATGAGGGATGAAACTAATATCACGAAAAATCCATAATATATCATCTAATTGTTGGGCTATTTCTAGTGTATTGACTTGAATATAAATTTTATGGTTTTGCTGATAAGCTTTATCAATAATTCGGCACGCGCAATGAAGGCGCGCGCCTAACGTGTTTTCTTTTAATAAGTAAAAATCAATACGGGGCATCATTTATCAAAAAATCTTTTTATAAAGATAGGTATTGATAAGCAATTTTTTCTCGTCATAATTTATTGCCCACATTTTTTAAGTAAATAATGAAGTAATAACGAAATAGGTCGTCCTGTCGCACCTTTTTCTTTTCCATTTTTCCAAGCTGTACCTGCAATATCTAAATGTGCCCATACATAATCTTTTGTAAATTGACTTAAAAAACAGGCAGCAGTAATACTACCGGCAATTGCTGGGACAGCAATATTAGCTATATCTGCAAAATTACTATTTAATAATTCTTGATAATCTTCATGGATAGGTAATTGCCAAACAAGATCAGTGGATTCTTCTCCCGCTGTGTATAATTCATTAGCCAAAGATTGATTATTACTTAGCAATCCTGACATGACATTACCTAAGGCAATAACAACGGCCCCTGTTAACGTTGCAATATCAATCACTATTTCAGGATTAAATTTATTACAAAAAGTTAAGGCATCACAGAGAATTAAACGACCTTCTGCATCAGTATTAAGAATTTCAATCGTTTTTCCTGCCATACTTTTTACAATATCACCGGGTTTAACCGCTTTTCCACTCGGTAAATTTTCTGTTGCAGGAATGACACCGACAATATTAATGGGTAATTGTAATTCTGCAACCGCTTTAATAAGGCCTAATACCGATGCAGCACCACACATATCATATTTCATTTCATCCATTGCTAGCCCAGGTTTAAGGGAAATACCACCTGAATCAAATGTAATTCCTTTACCCACAAAAACAATGGGCTTACTCATTTCTTTACTACCTTGATATTCGATTGTTATTAATTTAGGCGGTTGATCACTTCCTTGAGCTACGGCAAGTAACGCTCCCATCCCTAATATTTGCATATCTGCTTTTTCAAATACAGTCACTTTTAAATTATTATAATGCGTTGTCAATTCAAAAGCTTGTTCTGCTAAATAGGTTGGGGTACAAATATTGCCCGGTAAATTACCTAAATTACGTGCTAAGGTAATCCCTTTATCTAATGCGGAACTTATTTCTGCTGCAGCGTTAATATCCTTTTGCTCCTGTTGAGTCGCAGCAGGAATCAGCATACTATTAAGTGCCGGTGGTTTTTTCTTATTATTCGTTTTTAATGAAGCAAAAGTGTATTTATTTTCGAGGATAATTTGAAATAAATGTTGAACTTTCCATTTAAAACTGCGATGGCCAGATAACGCGATTTCAGGCAAAAAGCAAATAGCATTTTGACTTCCTGTACTCATTAATACCGTTGTCATTTTAGTCATCATTTTTCTGTATTGATAACCATCTATGGATTCAGGTTTTCCACAGCCTACTAATAAAATACGCTTAACAGGGCGTTCACCGGGTATTGGAATTAATAATGTTTGGCCTAACTCTCCTTGAATATCACCTTGGTTAATCACTTGACTCATTATACAATTGAATTGTGTATCAAGCATTTTCGCACTGGGAGATAAAACCTGGTTTTCAAATATACCAACAATTAAGCAATCAGCAGGAAAAAGGTCTTTGCCTAATGCATCATAAATTGTTGTGGAAAATTCATTAAGAGTAATAGATTGAAATTCCATAATAACCTCGATTTTTTACGATTAGAAAGAGATAATACTGAATAAGTTATAAGATGACAAAATTTTTAATTAGTTTTATGGTGTTTTTGCAAATTTATTTCAGATTATGTTTAGTGAAGCTAAAAATACTTGTTTTTCACGAACATCCCTATATAGTTAATACTTTGATTGCTTTCGAAAGGATATATTTTAAACGTGATTTTACGTCGTTATTTAATTAAAGAAATTAGCCTTGCATTATTTAGCATTACAACTGTTTTACTGATTATTTTTATGAGTAATCAATTAGTGCGCTATTTATCTTATGCTGCAGATGGGCGATTAGAAATTCTTTCTATTTTAAAATTAATGATAGTCGAAATTCCCCATTTACTGGGTTTATTATTACCGTTGGGGTTATATTTAGCCATATTATTAATCTTTGGTCGGCTTTATGTTGATCAAGAAATGGTAGTGATAAATTCGTGTGGAATTAGTCGCCGCCAAATTTTACAAATGTTATTACCACTTATTTTTATATTAACAGGGATTGTTGCTGTATTAACTTTAGTCATTAACCCTAAAATATTAAATTACCGTAATCAATTATTAGAACAAAAAGGTAATATGACAATTTTGAAAACCTTATTACCAGGACGGTTTCAAGAATTACCTAGAGGTCGTTATATCATTTATGCCGGTGCTATTTCACAAAATCATGAATTATTAAAGGATTTATTTGTCGCTGAATTAAATCAAGATAAAGAGATTAAGCATTGGAATATATTAGCGGCAGGTAAAGGTTATCAACAAATAGATAAAAAAACTAAAGAAACCTTTATTATTACGACTGATAGTTATCGATATACTGGTATACCCGGAAAACGAGATTTTCAAATTGTGCATTATGGTAAATATGGTGTCAAAATCCAAAATAAAGTGACTATGGATAGTGTAGAAGAAGATGCTCTACCTACCTTATTACTTTTTCGCACCTTTAAAAAAAATCCTGAATATTTAGCAGAATTAGAATGGCGATTTTCTTTACCAATGATGGTATTAACATTAAGTTTACTCGCTATTCCACTAAGCCGTATTAATCGAGGGGATGGAAGATACATCCGTTTTTTACCCGCCATTTTACTTTACATTATTTATGCGAATATGTTGATTGTTTCACGTTCATGGGTTAGTCGAAAAATAATACCGGGATATATTGGTTTATGGTGGATACATGGCATAATTTTAATATTGATTGGGTTATATTATCGTCGCAATACTACCTGGCGATTTTTTAAAACCCGTTATTTAAAGTTAGGTAAGCCATGAATTTACTAACACGCTACATAGCCAACACTATTTTTCATACCTTAGTTATTGTATTGACTGTTTTAGCTGGATTAGAAGCTTTTATATTAATGATAAGCCAGTTACGAGAAATTGGAACAGGACATTATACTCTTTTTCAAGCATTAATTTATGTGCTTTTAACGTTGCCCTCGAAAATTTATAGTTTTTTACCTATGGCAGGTTTGATTGGCGTATTAATGGGTTTAGGAACCTTAGTAAATCATAGTGAATTAATTGTCATGCGTGCGGTAGGTTTATCATTAAAGCAAATTATTATAAGTTTATTAAAAAGTGCATTAATTTTTATCCTTATTATGACTTTATTAGGTGAAACTATAGCTCCTTATTTGCAACGACATGCCGAACGTCATAAAACATTTGCATTAAGTAAAGGACAAACATTACAAACAGGACAAGGAATTTGGTCAAAAGATGGCTCTGCTTTTTATCATATTCAAGCCATTGTAAATCCACGGCATTTACTTGGGATTAGTCGTTATTTATTTAATGACCATTACCAATTGATAATGGTCAGTTATGCAAAAAATGCTATTTATAAAAATAAACAATGGATATTCAATGACGTTATTCAAACTCATATTACAGAGAAAAAAGTGTTTGCTGAAAAAATCAATACCTTAAGTTTGCCTTTAGCGCTCAAACCAAATTTGCTTAAAGTGGCTGATCTTGAACCCGCGAATATGTCTATTTTTCAACTTTTTCAAACAATTCGTTATCATTCCCGCAATGGATTGCATGTCTCGAGTTATAGTCTGGCTTTCTGGCAGCGTTTATGTCAACCTATGGCATCATTGATCATGATGTTGCTTGCTTTACCATTTATATTTGGTCCTCTTCGAGCAGCTAATCGAGGTTTGCGGTTATTAGCAGGAATTAGTATTAGTTTTGGTTTTTATATATTAAATCAATTTTTTGGGCCAGTGAGTTTGGTTATGCAATTACCACCATTTTTGGCCGCTGTTTTACCAAGTATTTTATTTGGAATGCTCGGTTTATTTTTAATGAAGCGAGCGCGTTAATGTTTTTTGTTACAAAGATAATTTAATGCACGATTAATAATAAAGGAGTTTTATGGGTAATTATGTCGATCAATCCATGAATGATAAGCATGCTAAACCATGCTCAAGTATGTATCCTTGGTTAGTTTGGGGTTTAGCCGCCGCATTTTTTTTCTGTGAGTATTTTGCCCGCGTAGCCCCAGGCGTTATGGTTCCAGAGTTAATGAAAGATTTTAAAGTTAATGCACTCGCATTAGGTGGATTATCCGCTTTTTTTTATTATGCTTATGTCAGTATGCAAGTGCCTGTGGGTATATTAGTTGATCGTTATGGCGCCCATCGCTTATTAACAATAAGTACTTTTATTTTTGGTATAGGTTGTATTCTTTTTGGGTTAGCCGTAAATGTATATATTGCTCAATTAGGGCGTTTCTTAATGGGGTTAAGTGGTGCCTTTGCATTTGTTGGTTCATTAAAATTAGCTTCTGTTTGGTTTCCTGCGCGACGTTTTGGATTATTATCTGGTTTAACACAAGCATTAGGTATGTTAGGTGCTTCTATTGGTGAAGCTCCTATGTCAATTTCGGTATCAGTAATCGGTTGGCGTAATACCATGCTATTTATAGCCATTATTTTTATTATACTTTCTTTTGCTATTGGATTTATTGTTCGTGATCGGCCTACTAATTCATCTTCTAATAATACACATTCCTTAGCCGCAGGAAATGGAATTTTAGCAGGATTAAAAGAAGTTTTAGCGAATCGTCAATGTTGGTTAAATGCTTTATATGCTGGTTTTGTTTATGCGCCTACCGCAGCATTTGCTGAATTATGGGGAGTAACTTTTTTAGTACAGACACATCATTTAGATTATCATTCTGCTGCATTAGGTGTTGGGCTTATTTTTATTGGTTGGGGTGTTGGTGGCCCAATAATAGGTTGGTGTTCTGATATTTTCATGAGAAGAAAACCCATTATGATATGCTCAGCAGCAACGGGTTTATGTTTAATGTCTTTAATTTTATATGCGCCATTACCTAAAACATTATTATTTGTTTTATTGTTTTTATATGGTATTTCTAATACGGGAGTGGCTACAGCTTATGCCGTTGCAACAGAAATCAATAAGCGTTCTGTAGCAGGAACTTCATTAGCTTTTGCTAATATGGCTTCTGTTATTGTGGGTGCTGCATTTCAACCGATAATTGGTGCTTTTTTAGAACATCATTGGAAAGGGGAATTTATGAATGGAATTCCTGTGTATTCAGCAACGGATTTCCGAAGTGCTATGTTATTATTACCCCTATCAATGACATTAGGATTAATTATCTCTTTTTTCGTAAAAGAAACTTTTTGTAAAGCAAAAGAATAAGTATCCATTTTAATCGTAAAAAATGGAAAAAATCAAAGATGATATTGTTTTAATTAGGCGAGGTGAAAAAAATGGAAATAAATAAATGGATGGGCTTAACTTTTTTAAGCATTTTTTTAACAGGTTGTATTCCTGCGGTATTTGTTGCAGGTGGCGCTGCTGGTGCGGCATTATCGAGTGATAATCGAAATTTACAAACAATTTCAGATGATACAGATACAACACATCAAGCGAATAATTTAATTCAAAATGATGAAGCCTTATCAAAAGAAGCTCATATAACAGTTACTTTATTTAATGGTAATGCATTAATTACAGGACAAGCACCTAATACTGATTTACAACAACGCCCTGAACAATTAATTAAATCACTAAAGAAAATACATAAAATTTTTAATCAAGTTAAAATTGCAGAGCCCATTGGCGCATTTACACGCAGTAATGATGCGTTAATTACCACTAATGTAAAAACTCGAATGTTAACAACGACGGATTTAAAATCTAGCCAATTTAAAATAATTACAGAGGATGGCACGGTTTACATTATGGGATTAGCGACTAAAGAACAAGCAAGAATGGCTGTAAATGTAGCCAGTCAAAGCACGGGTGTAAAACAAGTGGTTAAATTAATTGAATATGTATCTTAAAAAATAAAAGGGAGCTTTTGCTCCCTTTTTTATGCATTACAACATTTTTTGAATTTTTTACCACTACCACAAATACAGGGATCATTTCTTCCAATTTTGGGTTGTTCATGCCGAATTGGGTCAATATGGTGATGGTGTGAACAATGTTGATGTTTTTGCCAAAATTGAAAAATTTGAGTAATAGTGATAGGTAATAAGTGTAAATAAGACTGGCAAATAGATTCTATGTTAATATCATTCCCTTGTGTATTTTGGGGTTGATTATTATCAAAGAATTGAGCAAAAGCGCTAATGGGCGTTAATAAGTAACGAATATCTTCATGTCCTGATGATAACCATTTTTCTTGATTAGCAGAAACACCCGCCATATAACCCGCACACCATGAAATAATCAATGCATTATTTGCTTTTTGAAAATCGATAAGTTGATGTTCACTAAAAATAAGGGGTTTTATTTCTTCTTGTTTATGAAAAGCTTGATTAATGTTTGAATATAATGTCTCAATAATTTCATTAATTTTAGCTGCATCAGGATGCTTCATTAAGCTTGAATCATCACCATAAATAGCCGCTAAGCATTGATTTATTGGAATTAGACTAGGGTGAGCAATAATGGCACATAAAAATCCATGAATTTGCTCAATAGACATTACATTTTCTTTAAAAGGGCTTGTTTCAAGTATTGTATAAAGTTTTTCTAATTCTATGGGTTGCATATCTTATTCCTCATGATATAAGGTTGGTTTTGAATTGAGCTAAAATACCCGCAAATTCATCCGTAGTATTATAATGGATAGTCAATTTCCCTTTACCTGTTTTCGTATGTTGAATTTTTACCAATGTGCCTAATTGCTCAGATAATTGTTGTTGTAGACTCCGAATATTAGGATCCGTTTTTTTTTCAGGTTGTGGTAAATTGGAATTTTGTAAACGTTTAACTAAAGCTTCTGTTTCCCGAACGGATAAACGTTGAGACACAATTTTTTGAGCGGCTACACGTTGATTTTGTTCTTCTAATGCTAATAATACTTTCGCATGCCCTGTTTCAATATCCCCTTGCGCTAATAAACGTTGTACATCTTCGTCTAAGTGAGTTAAGCGTAAAATATTGGTAATAGTCGTACGTGATTTCCCCACTGCTTCGGCAACTTCTTGATGTGTTAATTGAAATTCTTGTAATAAACGTTGTAATGCAAATGCTTCATCAATTGGGTTAAGATTTTCTCGTTGAATATTTTCGATTAAAGCCATGGCAATAGCCGCTTCATCAGGGACATTACGTATGATAACGGGTACTTCATTGATCCCCGCTAATTGGGCTGCGCGCCAACGTCGTTCTCCTGCAATAATTTCATATTTATCTTTTGATATAAGACGAACAACAAGTGGCTGTATAATCCCTTGACGTCGCATAGAATCAGCTAATTCTTGTAAAGCTTGCGGTTGTATGTCTCGTCGGGGTTGGTATTTCCCTGGTTGCAAAAGTTCAATAGGAATTTTACTTAACTGTTCTTCTAAAAATACTTTATTATTTTCATGAAACGTTAAAGGTTCTGTTGTTGTTTTAACCGTACTGAGTAAAAGATCTAAACTTTTTCCTAAACCGCGTTTTTTCTCTGCCATATATTCACCTCACGAAGTTTCAACTTGTCTTTGCTTAAGCAGAGAAGAAGGTTGATCCCTGTTGTTTTGCTTTTCCAGGGTTGGATTTTGTGTTTCTGCTCGATTTAACATTTCATTCGCTAGTGTCAGATATGCAATAGCTCCAGAAGAGCTTTTATCGTAGAGTAAGGCTGGTAAACCAAAGCTAGGCGCTTCTGCTAACCGAACATTACGAGGTATTGATGAATTATAAAGTATATCTTTGAAATGAATCTGTAATTGTTCCGAGACTTGAGCTGTTAAACTAGTGCGCGCATCATACATCGTTCGAACAATTCCTTCAATTTTTAATTGTGGATTAACACTTTCACTCAATTTATGAATGGTATTCATTAATGCGGTTAAACCTTCTAACGCATAATATTCGCATTGTATTGGTATAATCACAGAATTTGCTGCAACTAATGCATTAATAGTGAGCATATTTAAGGAAGGAGGACAATCTATAAGTATATAATCATAAGATGCGTTTATCTCAGCCAATGCATTTTTTAAACGATTTTCTCGTTCATCCAATTGTGTAAGGCTTATTTCAGCATAAGTTAAATCCCCATTGGCAGGTAATAAATCAAAACCAATAGGCAAAATGACAATCGCATTACTAACATGGATTTCATTTAATAAGACATCATTAATCGTTTGTTCCAGTATATGTTTTTCTAAACCACAACCTACTGTGGCATTTCCTTGTGGATCAAGATCAATTAATAAAACCCGTTTTTTTAAAGAAGCAATGGAAGCGGCTAAATTAACGGAAGTCGTCGTTTTACCTACGCCGCCTTTTTGATTCGCTATAGCGATAATTTTACTCATGAATTTTGGCTCATTTTAATACAGATTAAATGACGTTTCGCCGTTAAACCAGGAATTACTAATGTATGACAAGCAATAATTTGATAGGGTAGTATGATGTGTTGCATTTCTTCTTCTGGATAAATACCTTTCATTGCTAAAAATTGTCCTTCAGGAGCTAATAAATGTTTTGTGTATTCAATCATATCATGGATAGTAGCAAAAGCTCTGGAAATAATAGAATCAAAGCCCGATGACTCTTGATGTATTTCAGCACGAGAATGAATAATCGTTATATTGGATAACCCTAAAAATTGTTTAGCTTGCACTAAAAAACGTATTTTTTTATTATTACTATCCATAAGGGTGAATTTTTTTTCAGGAAATAAAATAGCAAGGGGAATACCTGGTAAACCAGCTCCTGTCCCTACATCTAAAATAGTATCACCATGTATATAGGGTGCAATAGATAAACTATCAAGCAAGTGTTTTATAACCATCTCTTCTTTATTACGAATAGCGGTTAAATTATAAACTTTATTCCATTTTTCTAATAGATTCAGAAATTGAAATAAAGCGTTAGTTTGGTCTTCAGTGATAGGAAAATTTAATTTTGGTAATAGTTGGTTTAACAAATTCAATATAGGATTTTTCATAATTAACCTAAGTATTATTTTAGCCTAAATAGTAATGGACTTTATATATGTTATAAATAGCTAAATTTAACATAGTTTTTAAAATTGTTGACAGTAAGAATTAAATCTTGTGTTTTTAGCATGGAAAAATAAAGAAAAATAAATTCGTCTTACTTATCGTGTAAAATGATGTAGTTTGATTTAGGGAGCTTAAATTAGATACACGTGTTTATAAGTATTTATATTTCAGAGTAACAAAAATTTTTACAGTCATTTTTGAATTGAAACCACAAAACATCTACAAATATAAATAATATTTGCTGGATTTTTTTCTAGAAGAGGAACTCTTTGTTACTAACTGTCACTAAAATTTCTATTCTACGGGCGAGAGAGAAGAGGCATCATTTTCATTGTATAAAATATAATCTAGTGTTTAGATTCTACAATCTAAAAGATATTCTTTCTGGTAAAATAGGCGTAGCCGTGATTTTTTTTTGTTCATTTTCCAACCATTTCAAGATATTTTCACCTTCCCATATTAATGTTTTATTTTTTATTTTATTTAAATTATCAAAATTTAAAGTTTTGGGTCTAGTATTAATACCATAAATTTGCCAAAGAGAAGCTTTATTTTTTTGAGGCGGAACTATAAACGTTATTGTATTATTAAAATCAGTAGGCACATAAGCAGTTAAAAGAACATTTTTTTCTTTTAAAATTTCAATTAGTTTCGTAGCAAATTCTAAAAGATTGTGATCTTTATTTACCTCAGAAGTAATAAAATAAACTGTATGGATAGTTGTAGGTAAATTTTTTTCGAGTATCGTATTTGCAAATGTTTCAGGCTTTATTTTTTTCCAAAATCTATCTTCGGCATCTACGTCAAGGATAATCAATGCTCCATCCATGGGATTAAGGCCCGTAATATTATCTGTTGATAAATTTTTCAATTTTGTAAGTTCAGTTTCCGTGATTTTTATTTTTTCAGATAGTGTTATTAACATATAGATTCCCTTCTAATTTTATTCACCCGCTGTCGGCCAAGGAAGCGATGAAGGAGCGAGGCCGATAGTCCCTGGTAGACCGTAGTGCCGGATGTTTTGCCGAAGGCAAAATATAAGGCCCACAAAACGGTCGACAAGTCATTTGTGGAAGTGAAGTTATGACACCTAGTCGTGTCATAACGAGCGTACGCAGGACGGCCAGGGCTGCCGCAGGCATACTTGTCGACAATTTTTGTCCCTTTTGGGGACTTGGATGTCCCAAAAGGGGTCTCAAAAATGGCGACACTATCGTAGAAATACGATTATACTTTAAATAAATAAAACAAAAAAATAAAGGGAAATTTTATGAAAGAAACGTCTAACAGTATAAATCCAACAAAAAATGTTATTTTAATGCTTGGTATCGATAAAACAACACATAATTCTGCTATTGGTATAGCTACGAAATTAAAAGAAAAAAATGGTAAAGAGTATGAAATAAGATTGCTTAAAGAAAACTGTTTAAATGGATTAAAAAAAGAAGATATTAGTGAAATTACTCTTGTTGGGCATACGGATGAAAAGCAAGATAAAACGAATTCTGTTATGAAAAAAACTTATGGGAAAAATAATGATCGGGAAATAACTGATAATGATCAAAAAGCCGAAAAAGGTTTTAATGCAAAAGAATTTGTGAATTACTTTGATACTCAAGTTAGTAACGCTAATTTTGATAAAAAAGATATTAAAGTTTTACGTTGTTTTGGTTGCGAACTCGGTTTCGTTGATTTATTTCATGGGAATACTGTACCACTTGCGCAAGAATTAGTTAATGAATTTGTATTGAAAGACTATGATTTAAAATTATATGCTTTTGCTTTTGATAATAACCATGGAGAAAATATACAAGCACTACGTTTAGTTATTGCTGAAGATGGTAAGGCTGAATATTATGGCTTCGCACAAAAAAATAAAAATATAATGAATATGGAATCAAGAATAGCAGATACAAAAGATGAGATTGAAAAAATAAAAACAAAAATAAAAGAAGTTGAAATAAATGATCCCTTTCGCCTAAAACACGGATTTTCTTATTTATTACCAAAATTAACGACTAAAATTGTCAAAGAAGAAAAATTAAAGAATTTATGTGGTTTTAATATAGAGTTAAGAGAAAAAGAAAAAGAATTGAAAAAAAAAGATAAAGAATATAATGATTTAAAAATTGTATTATTTAAGTATGGTGGAAATCCTATAGAGTTGATTGATGAAGAAAAAAATTGTTTTAAAGCAGAAACAAAAGGCAATACAATAGATTATCCTGAAAAAAAAATAGATGAAAAAATAATTAATTCTGACGAAAATATTCCTAAAGTAATTCCAATACAGGAAGATAAAGAATGTAGAAATAGTAAGCGTTATTCTTCTATGGAATCTTTGTTTAATAATAAAGCGATTAATGAAAAAAATAATACAGAAAACGAAGCGATATTTAAAAATAATATGAAATAATTTTGTCCAGAGATAGACAAGCTTTAGCAATAAAGTTTTCTGAAAAAATATGATATAAGCTATTCAAATAAGGTTTAGTTTAATCACATCATCCGTAAAACAGGCTTAGCTGGTAATTATTACAAGAGCCTATTTTAGCTACGTTAGTTCAAAGCAAAGACTTTATCCATTAGTTTTCTAAATAACACAAAATAACAAAGGGAATTTCTTTTTTTTTCAGCATAGCAATCTTTTCGTTAGACTGCTAAAATTTACTTTCCAGTTTAACTTTGTTTTTTTCATAATGGTTATGTCAGAAATCAGCCAACGCGCACAAGAATTATTAAAAAAATTAATCGAACGTTATATTCGTGAAGGGCAGCCTATTAGTTCAAAGGTGTTAGCTGAAGATTTTTCGCAACCCATTAGTTCTGCAACTATCCGAAATATAATGGCTGATTTAGAAGCACAAGGATATATTCATTCACCGCATACTTCCGCAGGAAGAATCCCTACGCCTTTAGGTTATCGTTTTTTTGTTGATAGCTTATTAACAATCAAACCCTTAAATGATTCCGAGATTAAGCAAGTTGAGTATGAATTAAAACCAGAATCATCGATACAATCTTTGGTAACAACCGCATCTTCTTGTTTATCAGCATTAAGTTCTTTAGCGGGCGTAGTGACTTTTCCTAAACGTAAATCATTAACATTAAGTCAAGTCGAATTTTTGCCTTTATCCGATAATCGAATTTTAGTTATTTTAGTGCTTAATAAAAATGAAATACAAAATAGGGTTATTCATGTTGATACCCATTTTGCACCCGATCTTCTTCAAGAAGCGGCTAATTTTTTAAATAAAGAATATGTTGGTAAAGATTTAGAGCAAATACAAAAAGATTTAATTTTTTCTTTAGATAAAGTACGTGATCAAATTAGTATTATGATGCGTAAATTTATGGAAGCCATTGATAATCCAACAGAACAACAAGAACATAGAGATGATTATGTTTTAATGGGACAAGCTCGATTATTAGATCCTGCATTTGAAAAAGGACTTGAAAGTTTACGGCAACTTTATGATGCCTTTAGTGAGAAACGAGGTATTTTACATTTATTGGATAAAACACTCATTACTGATGGGGTTCAAATTTATATTGGTGCAGAATCAGGTTTAGATTTTTTAATGGATTATAGTGTTATTACTGCTCCTTATTCCGTGGGGGATCGAATTGTTGGAACATTGGGTGTTTTAGGACCGACAAGAATGGCTTATGATAAAGTTATTCCCATCGTTGATATGACGGCAAAATTATTGAGTGCTGCTTTGAATAAATGTTTTTAAATGAAGAAATTGGAAGTATAGCTTTGATTATAATCAGTGAATCAATGTATAAGGATAGGGATTAGTAGGATTTTTTTATTTATTGAGCCTTTTTACGTTATTAATTGTTTCTACAAATTTTCAGCATAAATTAAAAAAATAAGATTTTTTTAAAATTATTCTTGAATTAAATAAAATCATCCCTATATAGGAAATAAGTTAAATACCTAATGAACAGTGGAGATATATGTAATGGGTAATAAAGAAGATGTGTCAGTAAAACCAAGTGAAAATGTGGCGGATAAATGGGAAAAAGTGGAAAAAATGAGTGAAGACGAATCTCATCAAAAAACACAAACCAATGATACCGTTGAAGCAATTGAGACACCTTCACATGAAGAGTTAATTGCGAAAATCAATGAACTTGAAGTTAATCAAGAAAAAATGGTGCGATTATTAGCAGAAAAAGAAAATCTTATACGGCGTAACTATACAGAGTTAGAAAAAAATAATAAGTATGCTGTATCAAAATTATCGCAAGAATTATTAAGTGTGTTGGATAGCTTAGAGTTAAGTTTACAAGCGGCACCAAAAGATAATGACGTATTAAAATCATTTTATGATGGCATTGATATGACATTTAAAATGTTATTAGGCATTTTAGAAAAACAAGGAATTCAATTAGTTAATCCATTAAATCAAAAATTTGATCCTAATTTTCATGAAGCGATTTCTATGCAACCCAGTAATGAAGTGCCTGATGGGCATATACTGAAGGTATTACAAAAAGGATATGTCCTTCATGATCGCTTAATTCGTCCAGCAATGGTGATTATCGCCAAAGCGTCATAATTTTTTATACATTTTTTAGAGGATTCTTCTTGAAAAATGTAAAACTAACATTAGTAGTAAATTTAATTAATGATTTCGATAACGGGAGAGAATAAAATGGCAAATGTAATTATTGGTATTGATTTAGGAACAACAAATTCCTGTGTAGCCATAATGGAAAATGGTAAAACGAAAGTTATAGAAAATAGTGAAGGAAAACGAACAACTCCTTCAGTGGTTGCTTATCCTGATGATGATTCTGATCACATTGAAGTGGGTGATGTTGCTAAACGACAAGCAGTGACACGCCCTAAACACGTACTTCATGCAATTAAGCGGTTGATTGGACGTAAATTTGATGATCAAATTGTACAGCGTGATATCAAAATGGTTCCTTATGAAATTATGAAAGCTAAAAATGGGGATGCCTGGGTAAGAGTTGGAAATCGAGAATTAGCGCCTCCTCAAGTTTCTGCACAAATTTTAATGAAAATGAAAAAGACAGCAGAAGATTATTTAGGATATCCTGTGAGTGAAGCTGTTATTACAGTGCCGGCTTATTTTAATGATTCACAACGTCAAGCAACCAAAGATGCTGGACGCATTGCTGGATTAGAAGTAAAGCGAATTATTAATGAACCCACTGCCGCTGCTTTAGCGTATGGTTTAGATAAGCAAAAAGGGGATTCCGTTATTGCTGTATATGATTTAGGTGGCGGTACTTTTGACGTTTCTATTATTGAAATAGCCGAAGTGGATGGAGAACATCAATTTGAAGTATTAGCGACTAATGGTGATACTTTCCTTGGTGGTGAAGATTTTGATTTACGTATTATTAATTATTTTACTGATGAATTTAAAAAAGATACCGGTATTGATTTACATCATGATCCGCTTGCATTACAGCGTCTAAGAGAAGCGGCTGAACGAGCGAAAATTGAATTATCTTCAGCACAACAAACGGATATTAATTTACCTTATATTACGGCTGATGCAACAGGACCTAAACATTTAAATGTGAAATTAACGCGTGCCAAATTAGAATCTTTAGTGGAAGATTTAATTTCTCGTACGATTGAACCTTGTCGTACAGCGTTAAAAGATGCAGGCTTAAAAGTATCTGATATTAAAGAAGTGATTTTAGTCGGTGGCCAAATACGTATGCCAAAAGTACAAGAAGCTGTACGCGATTTCTTTGGCAAAGAACCACGTAAGGATGTAAATCCTGATGAAGCAGTAGCGGTTGGTGCTGCTATTCAAGGTGGTGTATTATCTGGTGAAGTAAAAGATATTTTATTATTAGATGTAACACCACTTTCATTAGGTATTGAAACAATGGGTGGCGTAATGACTAAATTAATAGAAAAAAATACGACTATTCCTACAAAAGCAAGCCAAACTTTTACGACAGCCGATGATAACCAAACCGCGGTAACTGTACATGTTTTACAAGGTGAGCGTGAAATGGCTTCTGCTAATAAATCATTAGGTCGTTTTGATTTAGCAGAAATTCCAACTGCTCCTCGCGGAACACCACAAATTGAAGTCACATTTGATATTGATGCCAATGGTATATTACATGTATCGGCTAAGAATAAAGCTACAGGTAAAGCACAATCTATTGTTATTAAAGCATCAAGTGGTTTATCTGATGAAGAAATTCAAAAAATGGTTAAAGATGCGGAAGCTCATGCGGAAGAAGATAAAAAATTCCATGAATTAGTTAATGCACGTAATCAAGCGGATACTCTTATTCATGCTACGACAAAATCATTGACAGATGTGGGTGATAAATTAAGTGCGAATGATAAAGAAGCTATTGAATCTGCCATTGCTGTCCTTAAAGAAGCTGTAAAAGGTGATGATAAGTCTGAAATTGAAGCAAAAACGAATGATTTATCAACTGCATCAGCTAAAATTTATGAATTATTACAAGCGCAAAATCAGCAAGAAAGTCCTAAAGAAGATACACAGGATTCTGCTGAAAAAGGTGATGGTAATGTCGTGGATGCAGAATTTGAAGAAGTGAAGGATAAAAAATAAGCAACTTTAAAGGATAATGAAGAAAAACCCAAAGAGAAATTTTTTTCTCTTTGGGTTTCTTTCTGATTTCTTTCTTTAGTCTACTTGAAAATTTTTATTTAATTTTCCAAACACACCCCTGATAATATTTGGGAAAAAAACTTAGCATCGGGGAAGCTACAGATACGTAAAATTAGGTGGCATATCAACAATGGCGAAAAAAGATTATTATGAACTATTAGGTATTTCTAAAGGTGCATCAGCGGATGAAATAAAAAAAGCATTTCGTAAATTGGCAATGAAATATCATCCGGATAGAAATCCTAATGATAAAAATACAGAAGAAAAATTCAAGGAAGTTAAAGAAGCGTACGATATTTTATCTGATGAACAAAAACGTGCGGCTTATGATCAATTTGGTCATGCTGGTGTAGATGGTGGAATGGGTGCTGGTGGTACTGGCCATGCTAATTTTAGTGATATCTTTGGCGATATTTTTGGTGATATTTTTGGTGGAAATCAAGGAGGCGGTGGACGAACTTATGCTCAACGGGGAGCAGATTTACGTTATCCCTTAGACTTAACATTAGAAGAAGCCGTTCATGGAACAACGACACAAATACGTATTCCAACGTTAGTTGAATGTAATGATTGTGATGGAACAGGTGCTAAAAAAGGAACCAAGCCTGTTACTTGTAAAGATTGCGATGGAAAAGGCCAAATTCGCATACAACAAGGCTTTTTCTCTATTCAACAAACGTGTCCCTCTTGTCATGGGCAAGGTAAAGTGATTACTTCACCTTGTAATACGTGCTATGGACATGGACGAGTACAGCAAAGCAAAACACTTTCGGTTAAAGTCCCTGCCGGTGTTGACACAGGTGATAGAATACGCTTAAGTGGTGAAGGAGAAGCGGGTGCTCATGGAGGTCCTAAAGGGGATCTTTATGTGGAAGTGAGAATTAAACCACATCCTATTTTCACAAGAGAGCATGCTAATTTAATCTGTGAAATGCCTATTAGCTTAGCCGCCGCTGCTTTAGGTGGTGAAATTAGTGTGCCTACATTGGATGGTCAAGTTTTATTAAAAATCCCATCCGAAACACAAAGTGGTAAATCTTTCCGATTAAGAGGAAAGGGAATTAAATCTATACGTGGTGGTGTTTCAGGCGATTTGATTTGCCAGGTTTATGTTGAAACCCCTATCAATTTAACGTCTGAGCAAAAAGAATTATTGAAAAGTTTTGATCAATCGATTAAAAATTCAACAAAGAAACATTCTCCTAAAAGCAGTTCTTGGTTCGATGCAGTAAAGAATTTTTTTGATAAATTATAAGTTTTGAGGTAAAGCATGAATAATATACCAATGACCCCAGTTGGCGCACAATTATTGCGAGAAGAGTTAGATCACTATATAAAAGTCATGCGACCACAAATAATTAATGCTATTTCAGAAGCACGTGCACACGGAGATTTAAAAGAAAATGCCGAGTATCATGCTGCTAAAGAACAACAAAGTTTAATTGAAGGCCGCATCGCTGATTTAGAAGCAAAACTTTCAAATGCACAAATTATTGATATTTCAAATATTGAAAATTTAGGTAAAGTTATTTTTGGCTCAACTGTCACACTAATTAATTTAAATACGGATGAACAAGTAAAGTATCAAATTGTGGGTGATGATGAAGCGGATATTAAAGCACGAAAAATTTCAGTAAGTTCGCCTATTGCCCGTGCTTTAATTGGTAAAGAAAAAGAGAAAATTGTTGAAGTAAAAGCCCCAGCGGGTTTAATAGAGTATGAAATTATTAATGTAGAATATTCTTAACTCAGTACATTTTTAATTCGCGTGAATATAACTTATTCACGCGAAGTTTTTTTTACCTGCCATTGCGAAGCGTAACTGTTTGATTTGTATAGCTTTTGCTATCTTTTACTGATTTAAAGAAACCTATATCAGCTTTAATTAATTCCCCTTTAGTTTTTAGTTGTCCAAATGGAATGATAGGGTAACTTTTAAATTTGTTAATGGCGACAGTAATGTTATCGCCATTAACAATATCTTTAATTAATTGCGTCAATTTATTGATAAACGAATTATTTTTTTCATTAAAATTCATTAAATGATCACAGATATTTTCAATAGCTTTATCTGGCGCCTTATCGTAATGAATATTCTTGATATCAATTTTTAATTGGTTGAATGTTTCTTCGAATAACTTATATTTTGGGTCATCCGCTAGTAAATTCAATGCTTTTAACAGATTTGCTTTAATGGCGAGGATGTAAATAAATTGGTATTCTTCCTTTTTAATTAGGTTTGTGTTTTTTCTCAAAATATTAATAATAGTATCTGTATTTTCGTAGAGAATATTTTCTAAAAAAAATAAAGGAATTTTGAGGTTAACTAACCAAGATTTAATATCTGTTATCACCGATGTTTGTGAATTATCATTCAAGGTATCGAGCAATTGTTTATTAAGTATTTTAGCCGCCTCTTTATATATCGCTTCTAATTCAAGATCGGATCCATTTTTGTTTAAATAGGTATCTATATTTTCCATAATAGCTATTATGGAAATTTCTTTGGGTTTTTTTTCTTGTTGTAATAAATCAAGAGCAGCTTTTAGAATTTTTAGTGTATTTTCTTTATCACTTAAGTTTATTGTACTAGATAAATTGGTAAGTTCAGTGTCATATTGTATTATGAAGTTTGTTAAGGCTTTTTGATAAATCGCTTCAAAACGTTCTTCTACTATTTTTGGATCATTAAGAATTTGTCGTTTTCTTTCTTTATAATTAAAAGATAGGTTATATAACTCATTTTCTGTTTTTATTTGGTGCAAAATAGCATTTTTATTTTGTGATAAAATTAAAATAAAATCGACAGAATTAAATAATTCTGTTTTTAGCTGACTAAATCGATTATCGATAAATTTGAGATATTTATTAAAGGCGGTATCATCTGGGATATGGGGTTTTATCATTTTTCCTATATCATCTTGAGATAGCAGAGCAAGTTTAATGAATGTTTTCCATTTATCAATACGAAAGTCAATATGCTCAGCCATATTGTTTAAACCAAATTCTTTATCAGCAGGAGGGTTTTCCTTGACTGAACCGTTTGTTTTTTCAAAATAGATAGCGTATTTATGAGGGTTATTGTAAGTACTGTTTGTTGGGCTTGGTGTGAAAATATTTTCCATGTCTTTAGCATTTGGTTTGCTTGAAAATATAAATGTAAAGAGTTCGGGAGTAGCAGTATTTTTGTTTAATATGTTAAATTGATACTCTTTCTCTTGAAAAAATGCGGTATAATTTTGATCAAAATCAATACGAGATAATTGCCTTTCACTATTGAAACCGTAATTATTCGCGTGTAAGTCATTTTCACCCATAGCATAACTTGCCGCCATTAAGCTACCCATCCCTGCTTTAATGAGTCTATCATTAGGAATATCTTTAACTATGGGTTTTTTTGTGATTCGATCCGAAGGTATTATTTTCGTGTCACAAAAACTTTGAAATTCAGGAATGTGTGTAGAGTAGCTACCTATTATGTCTTTCTTTTCGTTTATAATGAGCCTAACTTTTGGTACTCTATCAGGTCCTAATAGATAACGATAAAATTCAGCAGTACATACTTCACCTATAGGTTTGTTTAACTGTAAATCATCTGGGTGATAAAATTTTGCATAGCGAATAGTGGTTGCATAAGGTAGCGCTTTCTCTTTCTTTTCGGGCGTTTTTTCTTTTTCTGGCTTTTCCTTTTTTAGCATTTTTTTTGTAAAATGGGTCGTTTCTAGGCCTATTTGAATGTCAAATTTCTCTGTTATTTTATCCAAAAATATTTTTATTCCATTTTTACTAACGGAATGCTTCGCTGGATTAAGAAGAGTATTTCTAATAGCATCATATAATTTTTTATTAAATTCACTTTCTAATAAGGTTTGTTTTATGAGAATTTCTTTATCATTGATAGCTGTATACTGAAGATGTTTGATTTTACTGGGATCAATTATTTTTTCATGTTTTAAAACGAATTCAAGAAGGTTATTTTCATTCAGATAAAAATAAATACATCCTGTGTTAAATTCTTGAGGAAAATCTTTATTTTTTATAAACCAGGCGTTTTCTGCCTGAATTTCCGTAGGTACAAAATTTTTATCAAGTTTATTTTTGTAACCATAAATATTTATATTATTGTTAATTAAATTTGGCATAAAAAGCTCGCTATATTTTTCTAATTTATTATTCATTTAACTACAGTAATTATATATTATGAATTACTTTTTTACACAATAGGGTATAAGCAAATTATTGTAAAATCGCTTAAATTAAAGCATTATTGACAACATTTGATGAATATACATAAAGCCTTTATTAGGTTATCATGCTTTTTATTGTTACGTTTTATGACTGTGTAAATAATAGCACATTGGAGAAAAATATGGGCAGACAATCCACAACTAATGTTTCTCATTACTTAGAAAAAACAAATCATGTAGCCGATAGTATAGAATTTACGGGTATACTGGGCTCCGCAGTAAATAGTGCTTGGTTTGAAACATTGATGAAATATGCAGGAACTTATCTTTTTACTTTTGCATTAATATTTAATGTTATTAAATTAGGTTTTTCAATTTATAATTTTTTCTATTCACGTAATAAAAATGCAAGAGAAGCTGCTTCTTTATTATGGACAATGCTACAAGTTAGCTTAATTGCTGTTGCTGTGATTGGGATATTGGTTGCTTCAACAACGTTTGCTGTGATAACACCTATACTTTTTTTTACTGCCATAGCCGCAGATGCATTAAGGAATATTGCGCTACTTGCATGGAACTTCTTCCAATTTATTCGATTAGCTATTTTAATCGGCCAAGAAAAAAACAATAATCTCATCGCTGGCTTACAATATACGGAATTAAAAAATAAGTATTTAGCGAATATGCGTCAACATTTTATAGGTTCTGTTGTTCTTTTAGCAGTGGCTACCGCAATTTTATTTATTTTTGTATTTCCGCATATTGGATTAGGTGCTGTATCTGCAACTATTGTAACAGTAGGAGCTTTGAATATTTCAGTCGCAGGACTTACAGGGGTTATTGCAGGTATTTCACTTATAGGTTCATTGATGCCTTTGATATGGCAAACCTTTCAAAAAGCTTGCAATTATTTATATAATTCTCTGTATAGCGTTAAAATTAAATATCAGCCAGTAAAAGATAATGATGAATCAAATAAAATTGATACTCAAGAAAAACTTGAAAATTTAAGTAATGCAACATTACACTTTAATGCGTTTATGTATCAAAGTAATCATAGAGAATTATTGATTAAGAATATAAGTTATAAAAAGCCAACATTAGCACTAAAGGCATTAATTGAGATGCTGGATCAAAAAATAAAATCTATTGATGATCAAATGAAGGCGAGTCAACATACTTTTTTTACTTTCACTCAAACGTATCGTTATGAAAAATTAGAAGCATTAAAGAAAATAAAGGATTTTTTAGAAAATGGAGTAACTGAAGATAATTTGGGATCAAAAATAACCACATTTGATGGTTTAATTGATTTTATTGAAAGACAGTATCCCAATATTCAACAATCATTCTTTAAAGAAGAAAGTGATACTGGCAATTTGTTAAAAGCGCTTAAATGTTATGCTGAAAAATTTAATTTAACTCAAAAATCAATTAGTGAAGACAGTAGTGAATCAATCACAGAGGCTAAACCTAGCTTTAATTAAGACTACTTTAACCATTATAACTAAAAAGGGAAAATTAATTTTTCCCTTTTTTATCATTAAACCATAAATAGTAATTAAGAGGGTTGATGTATAGGTAACTCAAGATAAGTTTTTAAAGATTGTTGTTGTTCGAATTTTTCAAACGCTAATTGGATTAAACGTTCGATTAATGCTGCATAACTGATTCCACTGGCTTCCCATAATTGAGGATACATACTAGTATTGGTGAATCCAGGAATGGTATTAATTTCATTAATATAAATTTTGTGATTTGGCGTATAAAAGAAATCTACCCGAGCCATACCACTACATCCCAGAATTTCAAATGCTTTTATTGATAATTCTTGGATGTATTTTATACCATCCTGTGGTAAATCAGCGGGTATTTTCATACTTGCGCCTTGGTCATTTAAATATTTAGCTTCATAAGAATAAAATTCAAGATGAGGCACTATTTCTCCTGGGATAGAAGCAATGGGATCCTCATTACCTAAAATAGAACATTCTATTTCACGGCTTTGTATGTATTCTTCAATAATAATTTTGTGATCATAAGTAAAAGCCAAATCAATCGCTTTTTCAAAAGCGTGTTCATTCGCAACTTTACTAATTCCAATGGAAGAACCTAAATTAGCGGGTTTTACAAAAAAAGGTAAACCTAATTGTTTTACGAGGGTAGAAAATTGAATTGACGCTTTTTCTTTTCGGTGATAAACAAGAAATTGACTGATAGGTAAGCCCGCATCACGCATTAAACGTTTGCTGACATCTTTATCCATACAAATGGCTGATCCGAGTACATCACTTCCAACAAAAGGAATATTAGCTAATTTTAATAATCCTTGAACAGTACCATCTTCACCCTGTGGACCATGTAATACAGGAAATACTACATCTATTTCAGGCAATGTTTTATGTTGTGTTGCATCCACAAATAATTCATTTTTTTTACCGGGTAATAAACCTAAATTTTCGCCAGATTGATTATCCATTAATAATGTTTGTAAGGAATTTTCTAAATGCCATTCCCCTTTTTTATCTATGGAAATAATGTGGATATCAAAACGATTTTTATCTAAAGCATTAATAATATTACGTGCGGAACGAATGGATATTTCATGCTCAGCTGATTGACCACCACAAAGTATGGCTATACGGATTTTTTGCATAGACAGTCTACTTGTTTTTTTTATTTGGTGAGGGGCGATAAATAACTAAAATATGCCCTATCAATTGAATAAAAGCAGCTTGCTGTTGTTCACAAATATGAGTGGCCATTTCGTTTTTCTCAATACGGTTTTCCGCATTAATACGAATTTTGATCAATTCATGATCGTTTAATACTTGCTCGATTTCTTTATGTACTGCTTCTGTTAAACCTTGTTGTCCAATAATGACAGTCGGTTTTAATGAATGCGCGCGCGCCTTTAAATATTTTTTTTTCGGAGATGAAATTAACATGAAGTATTTACTATTTTGATAAATTATAAAACCAAGAGTTTAACCTAATTTTAAACTTATGTCATACTTAATACTAATTTATTATTGAAACAAACAGATAGGTAATATTATGTCGCATTCGAAAAGTAGTCAGCGCTGGTTAAAAGAACATTTTTCTGATCGCTATGTTAAATTAGCGCAAAAAGAAGGTTATCGTTCACGTGCTGCCTATAAGTTACTTGCTATCCAAGAAAAGGACCGTTTACTTAAACCGGGATTAAATATCGTTGATTTAGGTGCTGCGCCGGGTGGATGGTCGCAAATAGTAAAAAAATGGGTTGCGCCTACCGGCAGAGTCTTTGCCCTAGATATTTTACCTATGGATCCTATTCCACAGGTGGAATTTATTCAAGGTGATTTCCAATCCGAAAATGTATTGAACACTTTAATGGGTTTAATTAATAATACGGGGATTGATATCATACTTTCTGATATGGCGCCTAATATGAGTGGAAATTATTCTATTGACCAGCCGAAAGCTATGTATTTGGCTGAATTAGCATTAGAATTTGTGAATAAAGTATTAAAAGTGGAAGGAACTTTTATAATTAAAATTTTCCAAGGAGTTGGTTTTGACGAATATTTAAAAGTGTTACGTACACAATTTAAGCAAGTCGTCATCCGCAAACCCGATGCATCACGTTCTCGTTCAAGGGAAGTTTATTTAGTTGCAAAAGGTTTTAAGAAGAAAAGCTGATATCTCATTATTTTTGAGGTATACTTTTTTAAACGTAAGCAAAATTTTTTTTGCTTAACTTAATTATTCAACGATAAATTCGAGGTTCGACATTGAATGACATGGTAAAGAATATCTTTTTATGGCTGATTATAGCCTTAATCCTGATTTCTGTTTTTAGTAATTTTTCACCTCGAGAAAGAGCGGAACAACGTTGGACATATACGGAATTTTTAAATGAAGTACAACAAGGTAATGTTGGTTCTATTACGATAGATAATCGTAATATCAAAGGATTAACACGAAATGATAAAACATTCATTACGTATATGCCACTAGAAGACCAACATCTTTTACCCGAGTTAGTGAAACGTAAAGTTAATGTGAAAGGTCAACCACCTGAACAGCAAAGCTTTTTAATGCATATTTTTATTAATTGGTTTCCTATGTTATTGCTCATTGGCGTTTGGATTTTTTTTATGCGTCAAATGCAAGGTGGTGGCAGAGGCGCTTTATCCTTTGGACGTAGTCGAGCACGTTTATTAGGCGAAGACCAAGTAAAAGTGACATTTGCTGATGTAGCCGGTGTTGATGAAGCAAAAGAAGAAGTAAAAGAATTAGTCGATTATTTACGTGATCCTGCAAAATTTCAAAAATTAGGTGGAAAAATACCTCGTGGTGTTTTATTAGTCGGTCCTCCTGGAACAGGAAAAACCTTATTAGCAAAAGCCGTTGCGGGTGAAGCCAAAGTTCCTTTTTTCACTATTTCAGGTTCTGATTTTGTTGAAATGTTTGTCGGGGTTGGTGCATCACGTGTACGTGATATGTTTGAGCAAGCGAAAAAATATGTATCCTGTATTATTTTTATCGATGAAATTGATGCCGTTGGTCGACATCGTGGTGCAGGTTTAGGTGGTGGTCATGATGAACGTGAGCAAACGCTTAATCAATTATTAGTTGAAATGGGTGGTTTTGAAGGCAATGAAGGCGTTATTGTTATTGCAGCAACTAACCGTCCTGATGTATTAGATCCCGCCTTATTACGTCCAGGTCGTTTTGACCGACAAGTCGTTGTGGGATTACCTGATATACGCGGGCGTGACCAAATTTTACGTGTCCACATGCGTAAAATTCCGATTGATCAAGATTTTGATCCTATGCTTATTGCACGTGGAACACCGGGTTTTTCGGGTGCTGATTTATCAAATTTAGTTAATGAAGCGGCTTTATTTGCAGCGCGAGACAATAAACGCTTAGTGAGTATGGCAGAGTTTGAAAAAGCAAAAGATAAAATCATGATGGGTGCTGAAAAACGCTCCATGGTAATGAGTGAAAAAGAAAAGCGTTTAACCGCTTATCATGAAGCCGGACATGCAATTGTGGGTCTTTTAGTCCCTAATCATGATCCAGTTTATAAAGTCACTATTATTCCTCGTGGTAGAGCTTTAGGTGTGACTATGTATTTACCTGAAGAAGATCGTTATAGCCATACAAAAGAATCAATAGAAAGCCGTATATCAAGTTTATTTGGTGGACGTATTGCTGAAGAAGTTATATTTGGTAGAGAAAATGTAACGACGGGTGCTTCTAATGATATTCAGCGAGCGACAGAACTTGCTCGTAGTATGGTAACAAAGTGGGGATTATCAGAACGCTTAGGGCCTTTACTTTATTGTGAAAATGATGAAGAAGTATTTTTAGGACATTCAGTCGCCAAACGCAAAGAAATTTCAGAAAATACCGCTTTTGCTATTGATGAAGAAGTTCGAGTAATCATTAATCGTAATTACGAAAGAGCGAAAAAAATACTTCAAGATAATATTAATAAACTTCATATTATGTCAGAAACATTGCTTAAGTATGAAACAATTGATGCTGAACAAATCAGTGCTATTATGAAGGGGCAATCACCTGGCTTTCCTAAAGATTGGAAATGTGAAACGAATCAATCTGTTTCAGCGCCACCAGATGTTGCATCTAATGAAACAAAAGAAAGTCATTAACACTATTACTGTATAAATTTTATTAATTTTTGTGAAAAACTTTTCAATTCAATGTGCAAACCAATCCTTGGATTTAACCTATCCAAGGATTATGGGTATTCTTAATATTACACCTGATTCATTTTCTGATGGTGGGTTATATTATCCCTTAGACAAAGCACTTTTTCATGCTGAACGTTTAATTCAAGAGGGTGCAGATATCATTGATATAGGGGGGGAATCTACTCGTCCTGGTGCTGAATCTGTTTCTCTACAAACAGAATTAGATCGCGTCATGCCTGTGATAGAAGCTTTACGTCGAGAATTTCCCATTTTATTATCTATTGATACTCAAAAACCTGCTGTGATGGAAGCCGCTATAAAAATAGGTATTAATATAGTTAATGATATTTTTGCTTTACAAGCAGAGGGTGCTTTAGAGATTATAGCAAATAGTGATGTAGCCATTTGCTTAATGCATATGCAGGGAAAGCCAAAAACGATGCAAAATAAAGTGTTTGAAGGTGATATTATTCAAGAAGTGAAACAATTTTTTGATAAAAGAATTAATGCTTGTGTTAATGCGGGCATAGATAAAAAACGGATTATTATTGACCCTGGTTTTGGTTTTGGGAAATCCATTCATGACAATTTAATATTAATACGCGATTTAGCATTATTGAATGAAAATAATTTACCTCTGTTAGTTGGCGTTTCACGTAAATCTACTATTGGTGCAATAATCGATGCGGCACCACAAGATCGGCTTTATGGAAGTTTAGCAATGGAGACATTAGCTATTGTTAATGGAGCACATATTATTCGGGCACATGATATTAAACCAACAGTAGATGCAATAAAAATTACACATGCCGTTTTACATTCATAATCATTTTTTAAAAGATTAATAGAGCCAATGACGGAAGCAATTTAATTTATAGTAAATTAAAATAATTCTGTAATAATATTTTATAAAGAATTGAGGATTATTTAAAATATCCCTCACAAAAAATAGAGATAAAGGTTTCCGTCAAAAATGGCGGGATGAGTAATAGATAATATTTGAGAAGCAACTATGTATAACCAGAGAAAATATTTCGGTACTGATGGCATTCGTGGAAGAGTTGGCGAAGCACCTATTAATGCAGAATTTGTGCTTAAGTTAGGTTGGGCTGTTGGTCAAGTTTTAGTTGCGCGAGAAGGAAGGGGTAAAGTATTAATCGGTAAAGATACGCGTATTTCAGGTTATATGTTTGAATCAGCTTTAGAGGCAGGTTTATCTGCTGCAGGGGTCGATATTCATTTATTAGGGCCTATGCCTACCCCTGCCATTGCTTATTTAACGCGTACGTTACGTGCCCAAGCCGGTATTGTGATTAGCGCTTCACATAATCCTTATTATGATAATGGGATTAAATTTTTTTCTGAACAAGGCAGTAAATTACCCGAAGAAGTTGAAATGGCTATTGAAGAACAATTGAATAAGCCTATGGTTACTGTTGATTCTGCTCGATTGGGTAAAGCTTCTCGCGTCGTTGATGCTTCAGGGCGTTATATTGAATTTTGTAAATCAACCGTACCTTCTAACACAAGCTTAAAAGGAATACGTATTGTTATCGATTGCGCCAATGGTGCAACCTATCATATTGCGCCAGAAGTTTTCAGAGAATTAGGTGCAGACGTTATCGAAATAAATACGCAACCAGATGGATTCAATATTAATGATGGATGTGGTTCTACCAATCCGGAAATTTTACAAAAACGGGTTTGTTCTGAAAAGGCAGATATTGGAATAGCCATGGATGGGGATGGAGATAGACTCATCATGGTTGATCATAAAGGTGAAATTTTAGATGGGGATGAATTACTTTATATTATTGCCAAAAATCGTTTAACTAATGGTAATCATACTTATGCAAAAGGTGTCGTTGGCACAGTAATGAGTAATTTAGGTTTAGAATTAGCCTTAAAAGAATTAGGTATCCAATTTGCGCGAGCTAAAGTGGGTGACAGGCATGTGATGATGGAGTTAAAACGTAAAGATTGGTTTTTAGGTGGAGAATCTTCTGGGCATATTATATGGTTGGGTGCAACCACAACAGGAGATGGCATTGTTGCTGCATTACAAGTTATTTCGGCAATGTTTTCAGCAGAAAAGAGTTTGCACGAACTGAAGCAAGGGATGCATAAATTTCCGCAAGCGATTATTAATGTAAAATGTGAAAAGAAATTATCTAATGTTTATGTTTTAGAGAAAACCCAAATTGTCGATGCTGTCAAAGATGTTGAAGATGCATTAGCGGGTAAGGGACGGGTCTTACTTCGACCGTCAGGAACAGAACCTTTAATTCGTGTTATGGTTGAAGGTGAAGATAAAGATTTTGTACATAATTTAGCAAAGCAACTTGCGGATGTTATAGATACTGTAATTGTTGAATAATGGTTTGGATATATAATTAATGACAGTAGAATATGACGTGCTTCAACGTTTTTTATTTAATGAATCTTCTGTAAGAGGAGTATTTGTTCGTTTAAATCAGAGTTATCAAACGATTATCAATCAACATGCCTATCCACAAATAGCCGCTGAATGGTTAGGTGAAGCAACGGTTGCCTCTGTCTTATTAAGTGCCGGTATTAAATATCAAGGACAATTAATTTTACAAGTTCAATCATCAGGTACCTTAAAAGTATTGGTCGCGCAATGCACGAATAATAACCATATTCGAGGAATGGTTAAATGGGATACTGAAGCTTCTTTGCCTTCTAATTTTACTGATGCGATAGACCAGGGTTTGCTAGTGATTACAGTACAAACCGATAACGGGCAGCGTTACCAAGGCTATGTAGAATTAGCTAATAAAACACTTGCTGTTGGGTTAATAGATTATTTTTACCAATCAGAGCAAATCCCCACCTTTTTAATATTAGCGGCAAATGATAAAACGGCGGCAGGTTTTTTATTGCAAAAGTTACCATCAGCATTAACTGATACTCTATATGATGATTTTTGGGAGTATGTCGTTAAATTAGCAGAGACTTTGACAAAAGATGAATTATTAAACTTATCGAATCAAACTATTTTATATCGCTTATTTCATGAAATAGATATTACCCTATTTGATGGGGAATCCGTTAGTTTTGGTTGTTCTTGTTCTATTGCTAGAAGCGAGAAAATATTACAAACAATGTCTTATGACGAAGCTCAAGCAATACTTAAAGAATCATTGCTAGAAAATCCGGTTATTAAAGTGACTTGTGAATTTTGTAATCGGTCGTATGAATTTGATCCCGTCGATGTTGCTCGTATTTTTAGTGAAAATAGTCACTTATCTTCAACTACTCGTACTACGTAAATTATTGTTTTATTCAAGAAATGGGTATTTTAATTAAATAGCCCTCTAGTGGAAGCCCTAGGAAAGCCCATTACTAACCCGTATTTACCAGAAGGCATTTAGCTACTATAAGTTTATTAATAAGATTTTTACTTATTCACTATCTGAAAAGGAAATAAACTTATGCCGCATGCTTTAGTTATTTTTCCGACGAATTCCAGAGAATTAAATCCAATTGTTGAAACTATTGAAAATACAGGATTTACCGTAAGTATTGCCAGTAGTTTTTTTGCCGCTAAACAATTAACACAAGGTTTAATCCCTTCTATTGTATTTGCAGAAGCTAATTTAGGTGAAAGAAATGATGTTAGGTTATTAAATGAAGAGCCTTGGACACAATCAGTTCCTTTTGTTTTTATCGGTGATAAAAAAACATCAGAAAATGAATATACAATATTTAATTCTCCCATAAAAGATTTTCTCTGTTCACCCATTGACCCGATTTATTTAAAAAATTTATTAATTGATTTGAAAAGTAATAAAGGAAGTCACGTGAAAGAAGAAAAAATAAAACAACAAAGTATTTCTCATTTAAAGTGTTATGGTTTACATCTTGTCGGCCAATCCCCTGTAATGAATAAGATTTATAGTTATATCGAGCGAGTAGCACCAACTATGGCCACAGTATTGATATCAGGCCCTAGTGGTTCAGGCAAAGAATTAGTGGCAAAAACTATACATGAAAAAAGTACACGTGCCAAAGGGCCTTATATTGCTATTAATTGTGGGGCAATTCCTAAAGATTTAATTAGTAGTGCATTATTTGGGCATGAAAAAGGGAGTTTTACAGGGGCGTTACAAGCCCATCAAGGATATTTTGAACAAGCATCTGGTGGTACTATTTTTCTTGATGAAGTGACTGAAACTCTGCCTGATTTACAAATACGGTTACTACGTGTATTAGAAACAGGTAAAGTAATTCCTGTGGGGGGAAAACGACAAATTAGCGTTGATGTTAGGGTTATTGCTGCGACAAATCGAGATCCCTCTGATGCAATAAAAGAAAATATTTTAAGAGAAGATATTTATTATCGATTAAATACATTTCCTCTATCTTTACCCCCGCTTTGTCAGCGCGCAGAAGATATTGAATTATTAGTGAAATACTTTTTGGAAAAATTGAATAAAACGTACAAACGAAATATAGAAATAAATTCAAAAGCAATGGAGCGTTTAGAGAAATATGTTTGGCCAGGAAATGTACGAGAATTAAATAATGTGGTGCAACGCGCTTATATTTTATCTGATTCCATCATTAATGATGAGCATATTATCTTTGATAACTATGAAGGCGCACAGCAACAATTAAAAGTAACGATAGGGAGTTCAATCAAAGAAGTTAAAACACAATTCATTAAAGCAACCTATGATTATTTTTCTCACGATATTCAAAAAACAGCTGATACCCTACAAATGACTATCACTGAAGTAAGAAAATATATATAAATTTATTATCTTATTCATCTGAAAACTTGCTAGGTTGTTAAAAAACAAGTATTTTATTCTAAAACAGTAACAATTTAGTTCATAAGATTGGGTATAGTAGAATTTATAAAATTGTTATTTCATTCGCTGTCGGCCAAGGAAGCGACGAAGGAGCGAGGCCGATAGTCCCTGGTAGACCGTAGTACCGGATGTTTTGCCGAAGGCAAAATATAAGGTCCACAACACGGTCGACAAGTCATTTGTGGAAGTGAAGTTATGACACCTAGTCGTGTCATAACGAGCGTACGCAGGACGGCCAGGGCTGCCGCAGGCATACTTGTCGACAATTTTTGTCCCTTTTGGGGACTTGGATGTCCCAAAAGGGGCCTCAAAAATGGCGACACTATCGTATTTTCTTTTTTGTAAGACTATAAAAGTGTTTACAAATTTTAGTTATAGAAAATGAATCAGTTTAGTAACATGATTCTATCCCAAAATCTTCCTAGCAATTAACCCTATATCTTAAATATAATACAGTATGGCAAATAGCATAAAGAGAGAAATTACATGAAGATTCTCAATGTTTCTATTGGTATTATTTTTAATGAAAAGAATGAAATATTAGTTGCTTTACGAGCTGCTAATGCAGATTGGGGAGGCTATTGGGAATTTCCCGGTGGAAAAATAGAAGAAGGAGAAACCAGTGAAAAGGCATTGATACGCGAATTATTTGAAGAATTAGATATAGAAGTGATTACCTTGTCTCCATTCCTAGTCGTTGAACATGATTATCAAAAGCATAAAATTTTACTACATGTATTTAAAGTGATTGATTTTTTGCGACAACCGATTGGTAAAGAAGGGCAAGAATTACGGTGGGTTATGTTAGATGAATTACCGTCGTTGAAATTTCCTTCCGGAAATCAAATTATTTTACAGGCTTTAGAAACATGTTGAAAAAATTAATCAGTGGAATTTTACTATTAATATCAGTAAAAATTTATGCGCAAGAATATAAAACTTTTGAATATGCATGGATACAATTAGGTAGTGAAGGTGAAATAAGTGCCCGGCTTATTACAAAAAAAACATCCTGTCCCTTGATAACACTCGATAATAAAAAAAAGCCAATGTCACTAAGAGGTTATTATAATCATTCATTTCCTGTTAATGTTTGTGAAGCAATAATTCCTAAAACCGTGAAAAAAGTTACTGTCGACAATCAAGTTTTAGTTTTACCGAAAAAAAATCCGACACGTTTAGTCATAGTGGGAGATACAGGATGTCGAATTAAATATTCGAACATACAAAATTGTTCTGATCCTGCAAAATGGCCATTCGCAAAAATTATACAAAAAGCGGATGAATTTAAACCTGATTTAGTTATACATTTAGGTGATTACTATTATCGTGAAACACCTTGTTTAAATAATAAAAATTGTCTCAATTCACCTTATGGAAATCATTGGCAAACGTGGAAAGCTGATTTTTTTCAACCCACTAAACCTTTATTACAACATGCACCTTGGGTATTTGTGCGAGGTAATCACGAAAATTGTGATCGGGGTGGGAAAGGATGGTTTCGTTTTTTAGCTAATGGACCTTATCATGATAAATGTGAAATCCATTCACCACCGTTTATTATCCCTTTAGGTAATGAACAATTATTTATTATGGATAGTTCGGCTGCAAGTGATATTTCAATATTAAAATCACAAGTGAAGTTTTTGAAACCCGATTTTGAATTACTCAATAAGCAAACAAAACCTACTTGGCTAATCAGTCATAAACCATTTTGGGGAGTGGGGCTTTTTCAAATAAAAGATATTCATTTAGATAAATTTTTTGTAACCAGTTTACAGCGAGCGTCTAATAATGAATTTAAATCTAATGTCAAAATGATTTTATCAGGACATGTCCATCTTTTTCAAACCTTAAATATTCAAGGCCAACCTGTTCAAGTGATAGCAGGGAATGGCGGTTCTCGTTTACAAACCGTTAATTATTCGAATTTAAGTGGGATTAAATTGAATAAAATGAAGGTAGATTCGGGTATTAATATTGTTGAATTTGGATATTTAACCTTAGAAAAATCACATCATGTTTGGAAAGGATTCATGAGAAATAAAGAAGGTAAAATCTTAGCGCAATGTCAATTAATCGATCAGAAATTCATTTGTGATAAAAAAAATATAGAAAATCATACTGCGAAAAAGGGTTAAAATACTCATGATACGAAAAGGCGCTAAGCGTATTTCTGATATTCCTCTTGAAATTTTAAATCAATTAAATCAAGGTACACTAGAAACAGTTAATTTAATGGAATGTTTAGCGATTGATTTTAAACTACTCTTAAGTCATTGCTTCCCTTCACTATCAAATGAATTATTAGAAAAAGTAAATGTCAATGCCAAGCAAACATGGTTGGCTAAAATGCGATTAGCAAGTGAAATTCTTTACCAAAATTATGGGGAAGAAATAATAGAAACATTACTCATTCATCCTTCTGATACGTTGCGAGGTTTAGTTGCCCCTATTATTGCATTGATTCCTAATTTATCATTAGAGGAATGTTTAACACGGATAAAACCATTAGCTAATGATAGGCATTTTGGTGTTAGAGAAGCTGCATGGTTATTTATTCGCCAAATTATTAGTGCTGATATAGTGAAAGCAATGGATTTATTTCAAGATTGGGTTAATGATTCTTCGGAAAATATTCGACGCTTTGCTATTGAATCTACACGTCCTCGTGGAGTTTGGTGTAATCATATTGCCGTCTTAAAGGAATCTCCCGAATTAGGTATATCTTTATTAACACCATTACATGCGGATTCTTCACGTTATGTGCAAAATTCTGTTGCAAATTGGTTAAATGATGCGGCGAAATCAAAACCTGATTGGGTAAAAAATGTATGTATGGAATGGCAACAATTAAATGCGTCTAAAGCTACCGAATATATATGTAAACGGGCTTTACGAAATTGCAAAACCCTGTGAAGGGATATAACAAAGTAACATCTTGTTTAAATAAAAAAGGGAAAGTGTTTATTCCCTTTTTTATTTTTAAAGTGAAATAATATTATTGTGTTTTCCATGACCCATCAGCTTGACGGCATGCAGTACCATAGACTTGTTGTTTTTTATTACCTATTAAAGCGCTTGTAATATATTCGCGACAAGGTTGGCCATTATCTTGTCGATACGTTTTTTCTGGTTTAACAGTATAGGTATAGCCTGTATCTGGGTTTTGCCAAGTAGAAGCTTGATTCGTTGGATTTCTTTCTAAGATGGTATTAACTTTTGATCTATCCGTATCATCCATAGATTTTCCTACAGTGCCACCAATATATCCACCAATAATAGCGCCACCGATAGTTGCAGCAACAGCGCCTGAACCTTGGCCAAATTGGCTACCAAGTAAGCCACCAATTATTGCACCACCCGCAGTTCCCATATTTTGATTAGATACACCAGAACAAGCAACTAAATTCAGTGTAATACTGGTTACTAAAAAAAGACTGGCTAATTTTTTCATATTAAAATCTCTCATTCTTATGCTACAGTAAATTCATTTTACAAATATTTGTTGTATAAATAAATAATAATAGCGTATTTACGGAATATTGCTTTTACAAATCGTCATTATTTTATCCATAATTATTCGGTTGAAAATTTTCAAAACGGGTATATTTCCCTAAAAAGGTTAAACGAGTTTTGCCAATTGGCCCGTTACGCTGTTTTGCAATAATAATTTCAGCGGTTCCCTTTTCTTGACTATCGGGATTATAAACTTCATCTCGATAAATAAAGACAATTAAATCAGCATCTTGTTCTATAGCACCTGACTCTCGTAAATCAGACATGACAGGGCGTTTATCTGAACGTTGTTCTAAGCTGCGGTTCAACTGTGATAATGCAATGACAGGAACATGTAAATCTTTTGCTAGCATTTTTAAGGCTCGAGAAATTTCTGAAATTTCTGCTGTGCGGTTTTCTCGTAAACCGGGTATTTGCATTAATTGTAAGTAGTCAATGACGATTAAGCCTAATTGTCCATGTTCTTTGGCTAAACGTCTGGCGCGTGCTGATAATTCAGCAGGAGACAAAGCGGGTGTGTCATCAATAAACATTTTTGCTTCTGAAAGCATTGTGACGGCAGAAACTAAACGCGGCCAATCTTCTTCTGCTAATTTACCCGTTCTTATTTTGTTTTGATCAATTCGTCCTAAAGAAGATATCATCCGCATGGCAAGCGAAGAACCCGGCATTTCCATACTGAATACTAAAACGGGTTGTGTTCCTTTAATGGCGGCATGCTCAGCAATATTCATGGCAAATGTTGTTTTACCCATGGAAGGGCGACCCGCAATAATAATTAAATCGGAATCTTGTAAACCGGAGGTCATGTCATCTAATTCAAAATAACCTGTTGGTAAACCAGTGATGGTATCTTTCGCATTTTTTAAGGCATCAATTTTATCAATAGCTTCTGTTAATAATTGTTTAATTTCAACAGGACCACCTCCACGAGCCGTTTGTTCTGCTATAGCAAAAACTTTGCGCTCAGCTTCTTCTAATAATTCAATGCTTGAACGTCCTTGGCTTTCATAAGAATTTTGTGCAATTTCTTGCGCAACAGCAATTAATTGTCTTAATACCGAACGTTCCCGGACAATATTTGCATAGGCAGTAATATTCGTAATCGAGGGTGTATTTTTCGAAAGTTCAAAAAGATAAAATTCACCCCCAATTTGATCGAGTAAATTATTTTTTTTTAATTCTTCAGTGAGGGTAAGAATATCTATAGGTTGACTCTTTTTAATTAAAGACGTCATTACCCGAAAAATAAGTTGATGTGCAGGCCGATAAAAATCTATTTCTTGTACACATTCAATGGTTCTATCCCAAACCGTATTATCAATGAGAATAGCCCCTATTACGGATTGTTCTGCTTCAATAGAGTGCGGAAGAATTTTATATCCAGCAAGGGATAAATCGACTGTTTTTTGATGAGGATTATTGGAAAATATTGCCATGATAGTTATCGCTATTAATGTGTTAGCTACAAATTATTTAATTATTTTCCTTACTCACGAAGTATCATAATCTCAAATTTATTCAAGTTAGATGGAAAGATTATGTAACACCGTCTGAGAGTTTTTCTCTCAAGACGGTTTTCTAGGTTTATTGTTTTGAATAAACGTTTAAAATGAATTAAGCAGATTCAGAAACAATAATAATTTTGACAGTTGCATTTACATCGTTATGTAAATGTAATGCAATATCAAATTCGCCTGTGTTACGTAAAGGGCCTTCATTTAAACGAACATGATTTTTGCTGATTTCAACACCTGCTGCTGTGACTGCTTTTGCAATATCTTGAGCGCCGATAGAACCAAATAATTTACCTTCTTCTCCAGCGCGAGCGGGAATAGTCACTGTTAAATTAGCTAATTCAGCCACTTTGTTTTTAGCCATATTTAAATTCTTTTCAGCAACAGCTTCAAGTTCTGCTCGTTGAGTTTCAAATTTTTGTAGGTTTGCTTTGGTGGCAGGAACAGCTTTTTGCTGAGGAATTAAAAAGTTTCGTGCAAATCCAGGTTTAACTTTAACGGTTTGTCCGAGTTGTCCCAATTTGCGAAAATTTTCTAATAATATAACTTGCATTTTTAATCTCCAAAAAACTTTTTTTAAATAATGTAAAGGTAATAGGTATGAATAGATTTTAATGATGCTAATTTTTATTTAAGATATATTTTGCCTTTTTAACTCTTTTTGCTTCATTATATTGATACCGCTATCAACGAAAGCACCTAAAATTAAAAGCAATAGGGTATAAGGAAAAAATAAAATAAGCGTAATATAAAAACCAGTCAGCCAAATAGTTTGTTTTTCCAAATTCAACGTTAGCCGATGAAATAAACTAATACCAGCAATCAAAAAAGGAATGATAAAAATAAAACTAAGATTAGCTGCTACACCAATATTATAAGTCACTCCTATTAGGGTTATTAGTAATATAAAGCTTGCTACGGTATTTAAACGAATATGGTAAAATTCTCTTTTAAAGCCACCAGAATGATACAGTAACGACTGCATCCAGCGGGCAAAGAATAAACTAATAATATTGCTGGTTAAAATAAGTGCGCTATAAATTCCAGTCGCAATATCAGAAATATCATGAATTAATTTTTTCAATGTTGTTTCTGGTATTCCTAAATCCCAAGCCGCAATATTATATTTGCTGAACAAGTGGTTAAACTGTTGTTCCCACCAAGTAGGAAGCGCTGGATAAACTGTTAAACCAATGACAACAATAGCGGCTGTGCAAGCCGTTGTTATTTGTAAAACAGTTGACCATGAATAATTTGAACGCAATAAACTAGCCATTCCCCAAAGGGTTAAACTACCGAGTAAAACATCATTAATAAAAGGAGCAGGTTTACCGAGGAATGCAAAAATAACCCATGGTAAAGAAGTCCAAATAAGAATGATTAAGCCTTCAATATATCCCTTACGCAAAGTAACTAAAGCAATAATGCTTAAACTAAGCCAACCACATAAGGGTAAGAAAGCGCTCAATAAAGCGGCAAGAATCGCATTTTTGCGATCTCGGATAATATATTCAGCAAAAGCGCGCATTCTTATCCCAACGTAATTATATTAGTGTTGATCACAATACGCTATTAAAGCTAAAAATCGTGCATATTTAATCGCTTTCGCTAATTGACGTTGATAGCGAGCTTTTGTACCTGTAATACGGCTAGGAACAATTTTGCCTGCTTCAGTAACAAACGCTTTTAAGGTAGTAAGATCTTTGTAATCAATTTCTGTTACGCCTTCAGCGGTAAAACGACAAAATTTACGACGGCGAAAATTACGTGGTGCCATATTTAAAATTCTCCAATTTAAGTATTTTTATTTTCATTGTTAAGTATAGATATCTTTACTTTTAATTTAATGAAAATGAATGAGTTAATTATTCAGCTTCTGTTTCTGAATACTGTTTTTCTTCTTGTGGTGCTACTTGTTCTTGAGTCCGTTCACTTTTTTGTTTTAAAAGAAGTGACGCTTGTGTAATGGCTTGCTTACGATTTAAAACTAAATAACGTATTACAGCATCATTAAAATAGAATAAAGAAGTTAATTCATTTAAAGTGTCTTGCGCACATTCAATATTCATTAAAAAATAATGTGCTTTGTGTGCATTATTAATAGGATAAGCAAGTTGACGACGTCCCCAATCTTCAAATCGATGGATAGTACCACCACTCTCTTGAATCATACTGGTATAACGTTGTGTCATTGTAGATACTTGATCACTTTGATCAGGATGAATGAGAAATACAATTTCATAATGCCGCATAAATGCTCCTTATGGATGAATGAAAAACAGCCTTCCTCAAAACTAGGTAGGTAAGGCAAGGAGACTTTGCTTTTAATAGAAATACTTATTTTTTTAAAATGAATATAAATATATCTATAGCCAGTGAATAAAATGATCACTATTGTTTAAGCAAAGTGTAGCCGAGTATTTTAAAGGACTCTAAGATTAAAGTAAATAAAATTGCTTAGTTTTAGGTAAAATGTATTCTATATCAAAGTATTACATACAAGGTGTAATACAAGAAGTAAATAGTTTTAGCAAAATAAGCTTAATTTGCATTATTATCAATCATCGTCAATGTTTTATTTTTAGGCCATGCTCGTAAAATGGCTTTTACTAAACTAGCCAGTGGTATCGCAAAAAATACTCCCCAAAATCCCCATATACCGCCAAAAAATAAAACAGCAATAATAATAGCCACAGGGTGTAATTTAACGATTTCTGAAAATAAGAGAGGGACTAAAATATTAGCATCTACAGTAATAATTAATGTATACGCAATAATAAAATAAGCAAAATACGCACTCCAACCCCATTGAACTCCAGCAATAATTATAATAGGGATAGTGACTATAACGGCTCCAATATAAGGAATAATGACAGATAAACCGACTAATGTGGATAAAAGTGCGGCATAATGTAAACCCATTAGTGCAAAAGTAATATAGCAAACAATGCCAACAATTAATACTTCAAGTACTTTTCCACCAATATAATTTCCAATTTGTTCATGCACTTCTTTCCAAACGTCTTTTAATAAACGTCTGTTTTGGGGTAAATAAGATAAACACCAATTCATAATTAAATCTTTATCTACCAGGAAAAAATAAACTAATAAAGGAACTAAAACCAGGTAAATACATGTCATGATAAAACCAGGAATAGAGGAAATCGATAAGGATAAAATGACTTGCCCTATACGTGTTAATTCTAATTTAGCTTCATCCATCAAGTGTTGTAATTGTTCTGTAGATATAAATGTGGGATATTTTTCAGGTAAATCTACAAGCAAGTTTTGCCAGCGAGTAATATTTGTGGGTAAATCATTTAAAAAACTACTTAATTGCCGCCAAAGCGCAGGTAATATTCCCAAAATACCAAAAATGACTAAACTAATAAAACTAATATAAGTAATAAAAATAGCGATACGTCGAGGTACTTTATATTTTTGCAATGAAACGACAAGCCACTGTAATAAATAAGCAATAACAATACTAGCAAAAACGGGAGCAAAAATATTGCCCAGTAACATAGCAATAACAATACTACTGCCAAGAATTAAAACAAAAAAAATTGCTTCAGGATCACTAAAATACATGCGATACCAATTCGATAATATTTTAAACATGTGAGTGATTCCCTATTGAGGTATGGTAGGTCCTATTGGATAAGATTTAATATGGATATCTTGTTCTGGATGTGGGGCGATTTTTATTCCCAAATTTTTACAGCAATCCCAAATAGCAAATAATATTTTTGAACGCATTTCTGCGCGAGAAATAGTCACTTTTAAATTGATATAATAACGGGCTTCAAAGTCTAAAAAACCTTCATTGATTTCTCTAAAAAAAACTTCAGGTGCTGGATTTGAAACCACGCCAGGTATTTCTTTAATAATCTTAACTATTCCATCTTGAACGATGTGAGGATTATCATTAGGCGATATTCGTAATGTGATCACACCTCTAACGATATGATGACATAATGTCCAATTGACGAATGTTTTACTAAAGGCTTCTGAATTTGGTACCACGGCTTCTGTTAAATCACCCGTATAAACGGTAATAGAACGCATTCCAATATGTGTGACTTCACCTTCATAATTTCCAATAGTCACTAAATCCCCTTTGCGTAAAGGTCGTTCTATTAATAAAAGAATACCACACGCAAAATTATTGGCTAAATCTCGTAAACCCAAACCTACACCAAACGCAAAGGCACCCGCTACAGCGGTTAGTGCAAATAAATTAATTCCAATAATTTTCAAACAAACCAGTATACCAATACTGACTAAGGTATATTGTGTAAAGATGGCGGAACTATTACGCAAACCAATATCTTTGATATGTGCAAATAACCAACGGTGAGCAAATTCAGGTGTCCATTTCGCTAACCAAATAATTATGCTTAATACAATGAATAATTCTAATAGTGTTAACAAATTAATATCGCCACCGGCAAGAGAAAATAATTTTGCGCGTAGTATTTCATTAAATTTTATAACAATAAAAGAATATTGATTTAAATCACAGAGTAAGAAAAAAAGATACGTGGTGAAAATGAAAACCGCAATTTTTACAATTTTATCTAAGGGTTTTAAAAAAGCTTCACTCCATAACCAACCATTTCGTGAATTACGTATTAAGGCTTTGGATATCCGAATAATGATTTCACGTAATGTCCCTTTAATGATTAAATAAAATATTAATAATAATAAAAATTTACCGGCATAATGAAAAATAGTCCAAGCTAATTCAATATAACCAATTAAACCCACAATCGCTGTTGTAGAAAGAATAATGGGAAATAAAATATTTAATAAACGGATAATTTTTTTAAAATATTGTGGAACATTTTGTGTGTAAGGTTTCAGTAAATGGGTGACAATATACTTTCCTTTAAAAAGAACGATAGAAATAATTAATAAGAAAAGCATAAATAAGCGGTTAAAACTATCTTCAACTTCATACGAGATAGGTAATTGGCGGGCTAATACAATAAAGCTGGTTAATATCCCCCCTAAAATGACAAATCGTTTTAATCGTTGGTAAAATTTAATATTGCGCTTAGTCGCGTTTTCTATATTTTCAAAAATAGAAATTTTAATGATTTCATTTAATCCATTAAAGCTAAACCATACAATAGCCAAATAAAAAAACACCATGAAAATTTTATTTGAAACATGGCTAGCATAAAATAAAATAGTTAAACCTGTACCAAAAGTGATACCTATAAAATTTCGGCGTATTAATTCTAAAATAACATAAATAGTATTTGCACTTGAACCATGAACATCATCATGATAGTAAGTCACTAATTTTTTTAAACGTGGAAAAAACCAAGCCATTACAGATAGCCACATTATTTCTAATAAAAGCCAGCCACATAAATAAGGCATTTTTAATTCTTTAATCCCTGACCATAATTGATGCACTGTCGCTTTTAATGTTTGCAAAATAACGGTGGGAAATTGACCTATTTTTTGTCCTAAAATTAACCATTCTTGCAAATTGAGGCCAGGTAATACTTGACGTTTAGCCAAAGCCCGACGTAATTTTTTATTGATAATCTTTTTATAGGATTCAGCTTGCTTTGATAAATTATCAATAAGCGTTTTTCGCTTTTCATAATTATATAAAAGATTTTGTAATATTTTTAAATTAGCATTTAATTCTTTCGTATTAATGATGCCATTTTCTTTACCTTTTGAGCCAATTTGTTGATGTTGTTGTATTAATATAATTTTGCCTTGGATTAATTCACTCGCTTTACGTAAACTTTCACTAATAGATTCAATTTCAGTTTCTGCAGTATTCCAATCGGTTATTGAGTGATCATGTTGAATAAGGATATTAATACTTTCTAATTGGTTAGCCAGGCGAGCAGAAACTAATTCAAGATGATTTAAATTTGTTTTTTCTTCTGTGTCTAATATTTTTACCGTTAAGTTAGAATAAGCGGGAGTATCTGTTAAACCTTGTTCTTCTAACACTTTTAATTGTTGATTAAGTATCGCTAATTTCTTTAAGGATTTTTGCTGCATCGCTTGTAGTGATAAAGCGAGTTGTTCTAGAGATAATTTGCGTTTTTCATTTTGATACGTTTGATATAATAATTGAAGACGATTTCGCCATTCTTGTAGGATTTCCAATTCTTGTTTAATCCTATTTTGCATGGAGTAAAGATTTTTAATTCGCGTTTGTTGTATTTTAAATAAGGCGCGTTCTTGATTAAGACTTTTTTGAATTTCAAGCGCTTGCGATTTATTACTACTGTTATTTGCAATATTGATATCTTGTAATTGATTTTCTAAATCAAGTATGTTTCGTTTTAAATAATCAATACTTTGTTCAATATCATCTAATGTTAAGGTGATAGCATTTAAATCAGCTTGGGCTATAGCAATATCCAGATCAGCCCGATTTAAAACCGTTTGTTCAATATTTTTTGCATGTAGCGTTTGTATTTGTTGCTGTTTTTTTAATATTAATTCTTGTAAACGATTTTTAGCTATATTATCTCGTTCACGTTCAACAAGTAATTGTTGAATGGCACTATTAATTGTTAACGTATGAGGAAGAGCTGAATCAAAGGTAGATTCAGCTTTCGCGGATGGAAATAACAAAATAGAGAAAATGAATAAACAAAGAGTAAAAAAAAATTTTTTTATCATAATTTATTTAGTTGTTCTCCATTGCATCCAAACATAAACAGGAACGCCACTAAAAAATAAAAGGCTACCATAAAAAACAATTTTTTCACCTGAGCCTACAATAGCCCAAAAAGAATATATTGTAGCTAAAATAGCAATAATCGTTGAGCCTAAAAAGCGTTTTGTATTAAATTCTTGTCGCATTTTAATAAAAATCATTAATTCTGCTAATGCGGTAAAGAAATAAGGGATTAATGATGATAGTGTTGCTAATAAAATAATTAATGTAAATTGTTCGATTAAACTTGAATTTACCGTTAGTAATAATAATATAGAAATAATTATTGCAGAAACCGTTATCCCATTAACAGGAGTTCCAAAGCGAGTTGATTCTTTAGCAAAAAATTTGGGAAATAATCCATCTCGTGCTGCAGCCATTGGGATTTGTCCTTGTAATAACGTCCAGCCATTAAGAGCACCGATACAAGAAATCAACGCACCAATAGCAATAAATAATCCTCCTGCTTTACCAAAAATTAAGGTCGCTGCTTCAGCATAAGGAGCATTACTATGCACTAATTGAGAAGGTTTAATTAACCCCATGATAGCTGTTGTGCTCAAAATATAAATGATAGCAGCAATACTCGTACCTAAAATAGTTGCTTTAGCGATATCTCGTGGATTTTTTGCTTCTTCAGCGGGAACAGTCGCAGACTCTAAACCAATAAAAGACCATAAAGTCAGGGTTGCGGCTCCAGTAAATGCCGTAAAATTTGATTGGCCAGTCAGATTAAATTCAGTAAAGTGATGAGGATTTAGGTAGCATAAACCAATCGTTGAAATTAATAATAAGGGTAATAATTTTAAAATAGTGGTGATTAATTGAAAGTTACCCACATTTCGTATCCCTAAAATATTAATCAATGCCATAATCCAGACAAAAGCTATTTTAACGAAAAATGATAATAATACATTGGTATGTAAAGCAGGCCAAAAGGGTTCTAAGTAACCGACTAAAGCAACGACAATAGCGGCATTGCCCACACATAGCGCAATCCAATAATTATAAGCGACTTGAAATCCAATAAAATCACCAAAACCTGCGCGGCAATAGGCATAGGGGCCCCCGGTTTTGGGAATTAAAATACTCAGTTTTGCAAAAACTAGAGCAATGAATATGGCGCCAATACCCGTAAATATCCAAGATAAAATACTAATACTTCCATAATGAGCTAAGGAAGCAGGTAATAAGAATATACCTGAACCTATTATATTTCCCGCAACAAGCGCGGTAAGCATCCATAAACCTAAGCCACCCTTGTTTTTGGCTGTTAATGTCATTATTAATACTCCTAAATCAAACTTTTTCAAAAATTAAAATTTTGATACCTGTCATGAAAAACTAATTTGATAGCAATTCAGTGAAAATATTTTTTTGTAAATACGGTACTCATTAGGTTAATTAGCCTAAACAATAGGCATTATAAAAATAAGTGACTCAATTTCATGGCTATTGCTATGAGCAACATAATATCTACGCTTGTCAGAGCTTATTATAGAAAAAGTAATAATAAGGCAAGTGTGACTTACAATGTGTCTATATACACGAAAAATGTGTATATCCAGCCATGACGTTATTGAGTGACAAGTTTTATAAAAAAGTCATTCTCCTCAAAAAGAATATTTTTGATTATGCTAGCAAATACTGCAAATAAATAATAAATATTTTAAAGTTCGCAAGATACCAAAAAAGTGTAAGGTAGGATATAGGGATAAGCTATTTAATCAGTAACTCTTTGCTTAAACGTTACTTAATAGTGTTATGGTCTCGATTAAGTTAAATAAAAAAGCATAAAATTATTGATAAAAAGAAAGTTGTATCGCAGGAAATAAATTTTGTGTGATTGATAGATAAATCAATTTAAAAATACGTTAAACAAGAATATTTAACAAATATGATTTTCAAAGAACAAGGGAATTTTAGAAGTTAAAAAGACGTTTTTTAATAAAAGCCGTGCTAAATATAAAAGCACGGTTTTTATATTTACATTATTGATTACTATTATTTATGTTGAATAGCGGATTTAGCATTGGCATTACTAATTCCATTGAGTTTAATAGTAAAAATGAGTGTTTGATTAGGGCCAATAGGGCTTCCAGGAATAGTGATACCCGTTGCACCATAGGCAAGATTGGGGGGTACAACAATTTCCCACTCAGAACCCACTTTCATCATTTTAAGTGCTTCTTTCCAACCTGAAATAACATCAGATAATTTTACAACGGCAGGTTTACCATTTTTATAAGAACTTTCAAAAATATCACCATTTAATAATTTACCTTGATAATCCACGATAACTTCATCATTGTCGGTTGGGATTACGCCAGTTCCTTCCTTTATTATGTGATATTGAAGGCCATTAACTGTTGTTTTTACCGCTGGTTTTACTTTATTTGCATTTAAATAGGCTTCACCTGCTTGTTTATTTTTTTGTGCTATTTGTTTGAATTCAATTTCTTTTTTCGCGATTAATTCTTTTTGTACTTTTTGAATAACTTCTTGGCGTTGTGCTTCTGTTAATACAGAAGAGGCATTATTTAATGCATCTTTTAATCCTTGTGACATAATCGATGTATTGAAAGCAAAACCTGTTTTTTTCAGTTTATCTCCGATATCCCATCCGATAGCATAACTAAATTTATCATTATCGGTGGTTAATGAAATGGGCTTATTTTGAGGTGTTTGTGGTGCTGGAGTATTTGCTGACATAAGTGATGAACTGAATAAACTTGTTGCAATAACGGTTATGAGTAATCGTAACTTCATGGTAACTCCTGTTAAGTTATAAATGATATAAATGAGTTATTCCTTATACGGAATAAGTGATGATAGAGTATCTTTTTACAAGCAACAATCTTTATTAAAAAAAATTCTCACCTAAGCTAAATTTTTGGTGATAGATAACTTTTTTTTCTTACTGAAGTTAATGAATGTTTTGCTGATACCGTATTTATACTTTATCAGTAAACAATAAAAACTATTTGCAACATAATTAAATATTATTCATAACGGCTTTTTTCAGGCATAATAAGATACCTATTTTTACAATAATAAATAGGAAATAAAAGAGGGTATTAACGTGGCAATTAGCATTTTTGATTTATTTTCAATTGGTATCGGCCCATCAAGTTCACATACCGTGGGTCCAATGAAAGCGGCTTATAAATTTATTCAAAGCATGAATCAACTGGCTGACGTTTATCAAATTAAAATAGAATTATTTGGTTCATTAGCATTAACTGGGAAAGGACATGGTACGGATATCGCCATTTTAAATGGTTTAGAAAATAAATTACCTCACTTAGTTGATCCTGATACAGTAAGAAGTAGAGCCGAAGCCATTATCGCCAACCAAACGTTATTAGTAGCCAATCAATATCCCATCCCATTTATTCCTGAAAAGCATTTAATCTTTCATTATCAAGAATTATTACCTTTACATACGAATGGAATGCGATTTTCGGCTTATGATAAAAAAGAAGAATGTATCAAACAAGCGATTTATTATTCCATCGGTGGTGGTTTCATTATTACCGAAGATGAAAATAAGCAAGTTACTTCAAATATAGCGCTTCTATATCCATTTAAAACAGCGAAAGAATTATGGCAACATTGTCATAATAACCAATTAAAAATTAAAGATGTCATGTTAGCCAATGAATTAATATGGCGTAGCGAAGAAGAGATACGAACACATTTACTTCAAATAGCCGATATAATGCAGAATTGCATTGAAAAAGGCTGCCATACAGAAGGGATATTACCGGGTGGTTTAAATGTTAAACGCCGTGCTTCCCCCTTGTATAAAAAACTACAATCAAAAGATTTACCAAAAAAAACATCTTTTCCAGAATTATCATTATGGCCTACGGTTTATGCAATGGCCGTCAATGAAGAAAATGCCGCAGGAGGGCGTATTGTTACGGCGCCAACGAATGGTGCAGCAGGAATTATACCTGCGGTATTAACTTGCTATCGTCGTTTTTTTGAAAGCGCAAGTGAAGATGGCATTATTGAATTTTTGTTAACGGCGGGCGCTATAGCGATTCTTTATAAAACCAGTGCATCTATTTCTGGGGCTGAAGTGGGTTGTCAAGGTGAAGTGGGCGTTGCGTGTTCTATGGCAGCGGGTGCGCTGACAGCCGTTTTAGGTGGTACTTTGAAACAAATTGAAAATGCTGCAGAAATGGCAATGGAACATCACTTGGGGATGACGTGTGACCCTGTCGCAGGTTTAGTGCAAATACCTTGTATTGAGCGTAATGGTGTTGCTGCCGAGAAAGCCATTCGGCTTTCTCAATTAGCATTACTTGAAACAGGGGAAGATAAAAAAATTTCCCTCGATAAAGTTATTTTGACTATGCTGCAAACCGGAAAAGATATGAAGAGTATCTATAAAGAAACCTCTTTGGGTGGTTTGGCTGCCAATATTGCGGGATGTTAACTTTTTTCAATCATTAGTTTTTTCTTTGCACGTCTTAATTTTTGGCGGCTTATTACTGTGTAAAAAATGCCAGATATTCCATAAAAGAAAAAGAGTAAAAATAAGACTTCAGGTGGATCAATGGATATCGCAACGAAAATTAAAATCACAATTAAAATAGCAATAAAAGGGACTTTATTTTTTAAATTAAAATCTTTGAAGCTGTAATAACGAATAGTACTAACCATTAAACCTGCCACAATAACAGTGAAACAAGCAATAATGCTATTAGCAAAAATACTCGGCGTTGTGCCATATTGATGTCCAACCCATACAAAACCACTAATGATGGCAGCAGCAGCAGGAATCGGTAAACCTTGGAAGTAATTTTTATCGGCAATTCCTACTTGCGTATTAAATCGAGCAAGACGTAAAGCACCTGCAGCCGTATAAAGAAAAACGGCTAACCAACCAAATTTTCCTAAATGATATAAAGTCCAATTATACATAATTAAAGCGGGGGCAATACCAAAACTCACTATATCAGATAAACTATCGTATTCTGCACCGAATGCGGTTTGAGTATTTGTTAATCGGGCAACACGGCCATCTAAAGAATCAGCAATCATAGCAATGAATACAGCGATAGCAGCAATATCAAACATTCCTTTCATGGCGGCAACAATGGCATAAAAACCGGCAAATAATCCTGCTGTTGTAAAAAGATTGGGTAGTAAATAAATACCCCGCCGATTTTCTTTTATTGATTCATCTTTCATTATTACTCCATTCAAATTTTTAAACTGAAAAGAATTATCCTTATAAATGGGTTAAAAGTAAAATATTTGCTGAAATTTCCACTAAATTAGTGAATGTATCTCTTCAAATTTATGAAAATAGTTTATGATAGATTAAATAAATCTTTTTTCGATTAACCCAATGCTATCTATAAATATCGATAGGTGAAATAGTTTGAGAAATATGTGTGGATAAAAACGAACCTAAGAAAATAATTATTGAAGGTGTTACTGAAGAAGGCGAATTATTTAGGCCTAGTGATTGGGCTGAACGTATGAGTGGAAGTTTGTGTACTTTTCGTAACCGACGTATTACTTATTCTCCTTTATTGCAACCGATAGTAAAAGGTGGTAATAAATGTGTATTAGTGGATCCTATGCTTCGTGAAACGAATCCTGCCTTATATGAAACGATTATGGCTTTTGCGCGTGTTAATCATTTGAAAGTGGGTAGTGAAACTAATGATGATGAAACCACGTAATCAAATTTTATAAAACAATTTTAAAATCCCCAGCCACGCGTTCAAGATCTAAACGATTAAAAAAATTAGCGTAACACATCCATGCACTTAATGATGCTAAATCTTTGAATTGGGGAGGAATAAAGGTAGGAGGAATAAGAACTTTTTCAGCAATTAATTCTTCATAAACTTTCAAATCTTCAAGCACGGTTTTGCCACAAAATAATAAAGGAATACGATTAATTAAACCTTGATGGATGGCAATTTGTAAATAATTATAAATTAAAACAAAACCTTTGCTATAAGATAAATCTTTAGTGAAAGGGCCAGCATCAGGTAAACTACCTCTAAATATTCTAACACTATTGGCATAACTTTCTTCATTAGATAAATCTTGTTCACGAAAAAAGTTAAAGATATCTAAAAAATTTGCGCCTTTTTCAGCCTTATGAATGGCTGTGATGCGATTAGTTAATCGTTTCACGCGTCCAGGAAATGAAGCAAACGTGAATATCTCCATAATAATAGCTAGCCCTTCTTGTGTCACTGTTGTGGAAGGGGTGCCTATACTAAGAAAAGTACACGTTGGCTGTGCTTGTCCATTAAGCGTTGTGCCAATATGTACCCATCCTTCGTGAACTTCTAAGATACGTATATCTCTTTCACTGAAAAAGGTATCCGGCCGTATTTTAATGGTATCTGCTCCTGCCGCTGCATCACTGATGATCCCATCATCTAAAATTACTTTTACGGGTTTGGAGGATGCTTGAAAATAAGTATCCATTCGCTGTTGCAATAATTCTACCGTTTCTTTGCTACTGTATTTTTTTTCATCAATTGCAGTTTCAGTTTGTATATTTAAATTATTCAAAGCACTAGAAATCATTTGTGCAAGATCTTTTAAATTGGGAGCGCCTGCAAAAAAAGCATCTTCAGAGCTCCCGTATAATTCTTGTGATAACCACGAAAATTCAGGTTGTCCACGGAACATAATTAAATTTACAACTTTTCGGTATTCTTGACAGATGCGCTGCATGATATTGCCAATGGGGCTAAATTGCCCCAAATGGTGACGAATATCACGTTCTATCGTATAAAATTCATCAATTTTTTCTTGAGGATTATAGGGTAAAGGATTTTTCTCATAATAATAGCGATTAATCGCAGGTAATTTAGTAAACTTATGTTTAAAAAAATCTTCTTGGATAGATTTATGCCATTTAATGGAATCTAAAATTCGCAAAGGTCGCTGTGCTTTAACAATTCTATTTGAAAGTGTTTTAATTAAATCACAATATTTTTGATGAGAAGTATTTTTAGACATTGTTATTTTTTCGGAAGCTTATCCACTAATTTAATTGTTAATTCATAAGCACCATTGCTACCTGTTAATAACATTTTCTGTACTGTTTTATCATTTAATTGCTTGATATCTTTTTTTAGTAAACCTTCTTTGACACTCCATAATATTTTTAATCCTTGTTTTGTATTCATTAATTTTAATTGAACAACACCTAATAAATCATCTGGATCAAAAGGCGGATTATCTTGTTCGGCTAAAGTCAAAATAATATCAGCGGCTTCTCCTTCTGCTAAGGGATGACTCCATAATGATAAATCTTTAAGCTGACTTAAGTTTTTTGTAGACCAAGCGGAAGGGGATAATGGTTTATTAATGGAATGCGTTTTACCGTTAGGTAAATAACTTGTAATATTTAAGTAAATTTCATCGCCTGTTTCTTCTGTGGCTTTTATGGATTTTATACTTTCTAATACCAACATAGGTTGCATCACTTTAGCATAAACAGGATTGATCATTAATGTGAGTAATAAAGCAAGAATGGAATTGGAATATTTCATATTTATAGCTTCCTTTTGTGTCAGAACGGATTTGTCATACGCTTTTTTATGAGGGTTTGTGAGTAAACTATACACTTAGTTTAGTCAATTAAATAAAAAAATGTATATGTTCTATTTTAAAGTCATCTTTGGTTTTCCCTAACTTCAAAATGAAAAGAATTCATTTGATTGACAGTATAGCGTGTCAATCAAGACATATCCATTTTCGTAAGAAATTTTTTTATTGAATCATTCAAAGGGATATTTATTCGTTTTGTGACAGTATGCAATCCTGATACTATTTTTATGTTTTGTTTTGAAATCATTAATTCTTGGGCAAGAAAATGAATCAATGCGGTATTTGCTTTTCCATCAATCGGTAATGCTTTAATTGAAATTTTTAAGAAATTGGCATGAATACCCAGTATTTTATTTTCTTTTCCATTAGTTTTTACTTTGATATTGAGTGTTACGCTATCTTTACTCATTTGATACCACAATCTTCACCTCATTCTGAAGCTAATATTGAAAAAAATAATCCTTAATTTTTCCACTTTTAGGGTTATTGTAACTTACTTTTTGAATATTAAGTTAATAACACGTTTGATAAACGTTATACTTCAAGCTAATATCTATAGAATAATCGATAAAAGGGAGTTGAAAATTGAATGAAAAATATATTCTTACCACGCATTTTGCGTGGGCTAGTATTACTATCATTATCCATTTTTTCCGTGTTAAGTTCTGCTGAAAATAATCTTCATTTAACGGGCGTTACGGTTGATAATTTGCCCAATATGCTAGAAAAAGTAATGCCCAGTGTTGTTAATATTTCAGCACAAGGTGAAATTAACCCTATGATGGAATTAGCGATAGTTCCTAATAATCCACAAAATGAAGGGGCTATAAATCCACATGATATGCGTCCAAGACAATTTGAAAGTTTGGGTTCAGGAGTCATTGTTGATGCTGCTAAACGTCTTGTTTTAACGAATGCACACGTTATCAGTAATGCGAAAACCATTACGGTAACATTAAGTGATGGTAGAAAATTACCCGCTAAATTAATTGGTGCTGATCCTTTATCTGATATTGCTGTATTACAAATCAATACAAATAATTTAAGAGCGATACCTTTTGGTGATTCTGATCATTTACGTGTGGGTGAATTTGTTGCGGCGATAGGAAACCCTTTTGGATTAAATCAAACAGTGACGACTGGCATTGTCAGTGGTTTACAAAGGAATAAATTAGGGATAGAAAGTTTTGAAAATTTTATACAAACCAATGCCTCAATTAATCCAGGAAATTCTGGAGGCGCATTAGTTAATCAAAAAGGAGAATTAATTGGTATTAATACGGCAATATTAGGACCTAATGGTAATATCGGTATTGGGTTTGCCATACCTGCAAATATGGCAAAAAGTTTAATGCTTCAATTAATTCAATATGGTTCAATTCAGCGTGGCTTAATTGGAGTTATGGCACAAGATCTTACACCCGATTTAGCTGATGCATTTGGTATGCATGGTATAGAAGGGGCTGTAGTTACTTTTATTACCCCATCCTCTCCGGCAGAAAAAGCAGGGATTAAAATTGGCGATATTATTCAATCAATTAATGATAAAAAGATTAAGAGTTTTGAAGATATTCGAAATATGGTGGGCTTATTGCGAGTCGGTTCTAGTGTCAATATTAATGCATTACGGAATAAGAAAACGATTCAATTTAAAATAGCTACTGCAGATCCAAAAATTTATCAACAAGAAAATATTATTAGTAATCCATTTCTCTATGGTTTAGGTTTGAAAAATTTTGAACAAGTTTCATCTGTACAAGGACATATTAAAGGTGTTCAAATTCTACATGTCAAACAAGATAGTGCAGCTTGGAGAGCAGGATTACGTCCGCATGATATTATTGTGTCAGCGAATAATACGCCGACCTTTAATATTGAACAATTAATGAATGCCGCTAAGAAAGATAATCACCAATTATTAGTGAATATTTTTAGAGAAGGCGCCGCTAATTTTGTCGTGATTAAATAAACAGTAATAAAAAAGGGAAGCAAATGATTATTTTTGCTTCCCTTTAATCAAATCACATTAAAAAACAGTGGAATTATTAAATAATCAAGACTTGTATCCTAAGCAGACTTTTTGTATGGCAAAAAGATCACAGAGAAAAAAATAAAGGTAAGATAAAAAAGGTTTTATTGTATTTGATGATTTGGTGTTGGATAAGCAATATTCGCGTAAAATTGATTCTGTCCGGTGGCAGGATAGTGGGAATGTCTATCGAGTTATCCGAGGAATAGGGTTATTGAATTGTATTTATGTTAATCCTGAAACCAAGCAAAGTCACTCACGTGAAAGAAATGCTTCACAAAGTTATCCAGCACAAACAATTGTCTTTTAAAACGGTGTTAATGGATAGCTGGTATGCCCAATTATCAATTAATGCTATATATCCCTCATCATTAGAAAACGACAATGCTTGTGTAGAATGACAGCAAGTGAAATCATGCGCATTGTCATTTTATTTCAGTCACTATCGGACCTCCAAAAATTATTATCATGTTTACGTCGTTATTTTCTTAATTGTTATCGGGTTTAGGTAAAAAAAACTGAAATATACTATGTCGATTCAAGCATGCTCAAGGTGTGACATAATCGTCGCATAAATTGACACAAGACATTTTGGTGTGTAGCGATCGAGGTAAAACAATCATGGGCTAGTTTTATGATTTAAAATGGTATATTGACATCAATCATAAAGGTGAAATTGTTTCGTTTTGCGTTAGTCGTGGCAATGTCAATGACTGAAAACCGATAGAACAATTATTTGTCCCTTTAGATGGACTAGCTGTAAGTAGTAAAGAATATTTGTCAAAACGGAAAAAAATGTTAAAGCAAAAGTTAAAATCAATCACGTACGTGAAAAAAATATGAAAGAAAAAGTGATTATAGCATTTGAAAAATATTTTCTTGGAGAGTGTAGAATTGTTGAAACAGTCACTGAATAACTTAAATCAATTTGCCAGATTGAACACACTTGTCATCGCAAGCTGGGTAATTTTCTTATCAATTTACTAGGTAGGTTGATGGTATATATGCTAAAGTAAAAAACTAATTAAAAATTTATTCTATCAATAAAAAATCAAGGCTTCTTATGTCGAGCAGAGGTTAATATTAAGAACAATATTTGGTTGACTACAGGGGTATAGACATTTAGATTTCGCTTTTTCTTTAATAAATATAATTTACATTATAAAACTATTAGAATAGTTAACATGAATTTATCATATAATCCCTTTTGCCGATTAACCACAAACAATAAATATCGTAAAACAAACAAATTGTTTTCTTCCCACTTTTCTTCCTTTTTTCAAAGATTAAAAGAAACATATATGATTTTCAATGGTTCTTCTTCTACAGAGGATTTATCGGTAGGTATAATGGATTATATCATTCCTATTTCATTATTTTTTTTGGTAATGCAGTTTTATGTTATGAAAGCACCTAAGCTGATAAGGTTTTTGTTAACTCCTATCATATTAATTCTTCATTTACCGTTTGCATTGTTAAAAACGATAATTTCTTCAGTATTAACAGCATTGGTTTCTCCTATTGTTTTAATAATTCATTTAGCCTTAAAAGGAAAAACAACGGAATTAAAAAATCAATCAGAAAAAGTCTTAGTAGCGAGAGCAGTTGGAAATAAATTTGAATCTTCTCATACTGAACAGGAAGATCCTGTTATCCTTGCAAACGACTATAATAAAGAAGAAAAGAGTTTATCAGCACTGGGAAATAATAATCCCTTAAAAAGTAAATTTGATTTATTGTATCTACTTATTAAAATGAAAATTTCTGTTAAGCCTTTTTATGTTGATTATACAAATGGAAATGTACCCACTCTTTTTAGTCCTTCAAGGTTTAATTTATCTCAGCAGATGAATAAAAAAATGTATTTAAAAATTTTTGTGAAACATCCAGAACAACTTAAAACATATCTCAAAAGCGGTTTAATTGAAACAATGGGAATAATAGAAGTATCAAAAAAAAATGCTAATGCAATTGAAGCTATGCTTAAAACTAATTATTTCAATATCGTAGATGAGCTTAGCTTACAAGAAATTTTAACATTAGAAAGTGAAATATCTAAAGATGAGAAAAAAGAAATAAGCGAAAATAAAAGGGAAGTTGTTAGTTCCCTGGAGATGTAAAATTCAGCTTTCAATAAGCTAGTTGTAGCCATTTTTTATTAGGATGTTTTTTTGTAATAACTCAAGGCATAGGGAGGCACTAAATCAATTGGTGCCGCCCTTGTTTTCCCTTTTCTATAAATATTTTTTACTTCTTTTGAAGTTGATGTAAGTTTTGCATGCCTTCAAGGGGAAATAAAATGAATATATCCTATAGGGTAATTTACTGAAAGCGTTAAGGTTTCTCAATAGTTAATGCTGAACATAGGCTTACAATAAACAGTTTTTTTTATTGTGTTGGTTAATTAATTTTATTTTCAAAAATGGGCTATGCCTAACTAATATAAAAGTTAGCCATGGCCCATTTTTTTTATGATTAAATTTGTAGATAGAATTTAAATAGCGAGTGAAATTTTATATTAGCCAAAAAATAATTACTCTATTAATCAATGCGTAGCCATTTTTGCGTGCGACCAAATAAGGGTATTCCAATATAGCCTCTTACTTTTAATTGTTTCCCGGTTTTTGATAATGTGAGTTGGCATTCATATATTTTACCGGTTTTGGGATCTAAAATTTTACCATTTATCCATTGAAGTGGATTTTTGGGACTTTGGGAAAACCCCCATAAAAAAACCATGCCTATTTTCTTTTGGTTATACCATTTACCAGGGCACTTATCACATAATTCATGGAAATCTTCATTAGGTTGAGTAAAAATTTGCTCAATTTTTCCTTCTAAAGTCCCTTGATTTTCTTTGATGTCAACAATACTCCGGGGTTGATGAGTTTTATCATCTATTGTTTTCCATTTTCCTATGGGTGATGAAGGATTCGCATAACCAGCAGAAACCATACTTAAAAGGCTAATGAATATAAGCCCTTTTTTTAAGGTATTTAAAAAAAACATAAAGACTCCCTAAATGCAATTGGATTTATTGATGCTCAGGCGCAACTTCAAATATGCCTGGTGCATTACGCAAGTATTCTTCGTAATCTAAACCATAACCAAAAACGAATCGATCTTCTACCATTAAAGCGGTAAAATCCGCTGTTTTTAAGCCTCCTTCCATACGTGTTGCTGTTTTATTTAATAATACTGCGGTTAAGGTTTTTTTAGCGCCTTGTTCTTGGCAAAAATCAACAATGGATTGTAAAGTGATTCCGCCGTCAAGAATATCATCTAAAATGAGAACGGTTCGGTCCTTAAGTTTAACTTGCGGAATAACTTTCCAATGTAATTCTCCACCTTGTGTTGCACCTTGGTAGCGGGTGGCATGTACGCAATCTAATTCTAGAGGAAAATCTAAGCGAGGCAATAAATTGCCCGCTAATACAATACCCCCTTTTAATACACATAATAAAACAGGATTACTTTCAGATAAGGTATTATGAATTTCGATAGCCATTTCATCTAATGCTTTTTCAATTTGTGTTTTTGTAAAAATACACGTTGATTTTTGATAAACTTCTTGAATACGTTGGGGTATAGACATAATTTCCTCTAGTTAGTGCTGAAACAGTCATCATTTTATTCAATGATGGTTATTTATTAGCCAAGCTAGATAATGAATTCATGTTTGGCTAATTAGCGAAAAGCATAATACTACACTTTATCTTCCTTAATTGGGAATAAAATTATGAGGTGAATACCTGTATTTTTTAAATCAGCCTTACGAAAAAAGAAAATTAATTAAAAATTTTATTTAGTTTAAAAAAATACATTATTACAAAGTTAAAAGCATTTACAGAAAGCCTAATACATATTCGACGCTATTTAAAAAGCTCAAAGCTTATTTAAATCACAATAGTAAATATTAATATTGTTGTTTAGGATAAAGAATCGAAAGTATTGTTTAAAACAGTGAAGTACCATTCCACGTTTTCAATGTTAATGAAATTTCAAATGCTTGAGCAAGCGCGTCAATGGTGCGAAAAGTTTGTGATCTGGCATAACCAGGAATATTTACATAGCGTATTAAAATTTATAATTCTTGCAGTAGCGCTACACAGGTGAAGTTAGGAAAATTAGAATTAAACTGCATCTTGCGTATCAAATGGCAAGAAGGTAATACCCTGAACATTTGTCAAGTAAAACACGTGATTGGTTATTACCCAATGGTGTCACACTGAACCCAAATAAGGAAAATAAACAAATTAAGCGACTGCTTGCATAAAAGCGTAACGGAGTTTCAATAAAAAATAAAACAGTATGAGTGCGACTTTTATCAAATAATGCATCGACTCCGCCTTCTTCAACCACTGTTTTATAACGATAAAAAGTGTCTCTTGAAAAACCCATCACTTTATAGGCTCTTGGCACATTATTCAGTTCTTCCGCTAAATTTAATAAGCCAGCTTTGTTTTTAATAACCTTTTCATTACACGGTAACATAAGGTTATCCTTTTAATTTTTGATGTTAATTGGCATAACTATCAAAACGGATAACCTTACTTTTTTCAAGTGTTTTGTCAGATTAGGTCTAAACTAATTCATATTAGTTTGTTAACACCAAGCGATTTTGTCGTATCTTAATTACCAAGGGAAATTGACGGATCCAACTAATCAGTGATTTTCT